>NZ_KQ033901.1:4725841-5025841 GCF_000969705.1 Nitriliruptor alkaliphilus DSM 45188 | reverse complement strand
GAGCCAACTCGCGAGGAGGGCGACCGCGATCGTCGCGAAGGCCGCCGCAGCCCACCACCCCGAGCTCGCGGCCCGGCGTGCCCCGGACAGCACGACCGCGGCCAGGACCACGAAGCTCAGGACGAGCGCGACCCGCGCGACCGGCAACAGCAGTTCCGCGACCTGCTCCACGCTCGCCCTCGACGGCTCGGCCGCGCCCCTGGGGGTGGACGGGACGGCCGTACTGCCGGACCATGGCCGTCATGGCCGTCATGGCCGTCATGGCCGTCATGGCCGTCGTGGCCGACCGGCCCCGCCTGCGCGAGGAGCGCCTCGCGTACAGTAGCGGACCGTGCACGATCGGTGAGGGAGCAGGGACATCGTCGAGCTGTCGCGTTACACGGACGCCCAGGTCGTGGTGGTCGATGACCAAGTCGCGAACGTCATCCTCCTCGAGCGGGTGATGCGAGCTGCAGGGCTCCACGGCGTGCACGCGGTCAGCGACCCTCGACAGGCCGTGCGGCGGTGCCTCGAGGTCGATGCGGATCTGATCCTGCTCGACCTCCACATGCCGCACCTCGATGGGTACGCGGTCCTGGCTGCCCTGAAGGAGGCGCTCCCCCCGGACACCTTCCTGCCCGTCGTGGTGCTGACCGGGGACGTCAGCCGCGAGACCCGCGAACGGGCGTTGGCTGCGGGGGCCACCGATTTCCTGACCAAGCCCTTCGACCGCGCCGAGGTCCTGCTGCGGGTGCACAACCTGCTGCAGACCCGCAGCCTGTACACCGCGATGCGACGCCACACCGACGCGTTGCAGGCGGACCTCGACGCCCGGACGGAAGCGGAGCGTCGACGTGCCATGCAGCGGCAGGCGGTCGCCGACCGGATCCAGGGCATCCTGGCGAACGAGGGCGCGCTCGAGATGGTCTTCCAACCCATCGCGGACCTGCACACCGGGCGCATCCGCGGCGTCGAGGCGCTCGCGCGCTTCCACCAGGAGCCCCGTCGACCCCCGAACGTCTGGTTCGACGAGGCGGCGAGCGTCAGCCGGGGGAACCAGCTCGAGCTCGCCGCGGTCGGCGCGGCGGTCGGCGCCCTCGAGCACCTCCCCGAGGACGTCTTCCTCTCGGTCAACCTCTCCCCCGAAGCGGTCCTCGACCCTGGCCTCGATGACCTGCTCGACTCGTGTTCCGCCGATCGGTTGGTGATCGAGGTCACCGAGCACGCCCCCGTCCAGGACTACCCCGCGCTGCTGGCCAGGCTCGACAAGCTCCGGGGGGTGGGCGCCCGGGTGGCGGTCGACGACGCCGGCGCGGGTTTCGCCGGACTCCAACACGTGCTCCGGCTCCGTCCCGAGATCCTCAAGCTGGACATCGCCCTCACCGACGGCATCGACCACGACCCTGCCCGTCGAGCCCTCAGCACCGCGCTGGTCAGCTTCGCCGACGAGATCGGTGCGGTGATCGTCGCCGAGGGCATCGAGACCCGGGAGGAACTCGCGACGCTGCGCGCCCTCGGCGTCCCGTGGGGTCAGGGCTACCACCTCGGCCGACCGGGCGCCTTGGCCGATGCGACGTCGGGTTTCGGGGGAGCCGCAGCCTCGTAGGCCGGGCGACCTTCACGCTCTGGCCCGCCCGACGAGCCGGCGGCGGATAGCGTGCCCGCAACCAGCGAGGTGGAGACGCGTGGGACGCATCGTGGTCGGGATCGACGGCTCCGAAGGCTCACGCCGTGCCCTCCGCTGGGCCGTCGACGAGGCCGCGCGGCGCGGCGCGACGCTCGATGTGATCCACACCTACGAGCCGGTCACCAACGTCGAGAGCATCGGGACCGCCGCGCAGGCGGACAAGCTCTTCAACGCTGCGGGTGACGCCGCGCGCGACATCGTCGACAGCGCGGTGATCACCATCGAGGGCGTCGAGGCACGAGGTCGTGCGATCGAGAGCCTCGACCCGGCGGCGACGCTGGTGGAGGAGTCGCGGGACGCCGACCTGCTCGTGGTGTCCTCACGCGGCCGCGGCAGCTTCAAGAGCCTGCTGCTCGGTTCGGTCAGCCAGCAGTGCGCCCACCACGCCCGGTGTCCGGTCGTGATCGTGCCGGCGGGTGCCACCGACACCGACTGAGCCCGCGGTGGCGCCGGCCGCGGCAGCCGGCTACAACCGGCGGCGGGGCCGGGCGACGGAGCGAGGGACGTATGCGGGTCGGTGTGCTCGGATCGGGGCCCGTGGCGAGGGTCCTGGCGGCCGGCTTCCACGACCACGGGCACGACGTGGCGGTGGGGACGCGTCACCCGTCCAAGCTGGCGAACTGGTCCGCGGAGCACGACGGTGTGCGGGTGGTCAGCGTCGCGGAAGCAGCTGCGCACGGCGAGGTCGTGGTGCTGGCCGTGACTGGCGAGTTCGCGGCCGAGGTCCTGCGTGCCGCCGGCGAGGACGCCCTCGCCGGCAAGACCGTGATCGACACGACCAACCCACTCGCGGGTGGTCCACCGGTCGACGGCGTCCTGCCGTACTTCACCGAGCTCGACGACTCCCTCATGGAGCGCCTCCAGCGCCAGTTCCCCTCGGCACACCTGGTCAAGGCGTTCAACTCGGTGGGCAACCAGTTCATGGTCGACCCCTCGTTCGAGGGCGGGCCGCCCACGATGTTCATCTGCGGCGACGAGCCCGCCGCCAAGCGGACGGTCACTGCGATCCTCGACCAGTTCGGCTGGGACGTCGCGGACATGGGCACCGTCGTGGCGGCCCGCGTCATCGAGCCGCTGTGCGCGCTCTGGTGCATCCCGGGCATGCGCGGTGACGGCTGGAACCACGCCTTCAAGCTGCTCCGTCAGCCGACCCGAGGTCCCGACGGCCGCGCGACGGCTTGACGGTCGCGCGGACCGGCGCCCACCATCGCGACCTACCGATCGATCGGGAGGTGGCGGTGAACGACGAGGCGACGTTCGGCGAGGTCCGGCTCGAGCTGCGCCACGGCGACATCACCGCGCAGCCGGACGTCGATGCGATCGTCAACGCGGCCAACGCGCAGCTCGAGACCGGCGGGGGCGTGGCCGGCGCCATCCACCGCGCAGCCGGTCCCGGCCTGGCCGAGGAGTGCCGGCCGATGGCGCCGATCGAACCCGGCCACTGCGTGATCAGCGGCGGTCACGATCTGCCGAACGGATCGGTCGTCCACTGCCTCGGGCCCGTGTACGGCCGGGACGCACCGGCCGACGAGCTGCTGGCGAGCTGCTACCGGGAGGGGCTGCGGCTCGCCGACGAGCAGGGCCTTCGCTCCATCGCCTTCCCGGCGCTGTCCACCGGGGCGTTCGGCTACCCGATGCGGGACGCCGCGGAGGTGGCGCTCCGGACGATCGCCGAGGTCGCTCCGCAGCTACGGACGGTCCGGCTGGTGCGGTTCGTGCTGCACGCACCGGCCGACCTCGTGGTGCACCGTGAGGTCCTCACCGACCTCGTGGGGTGACACCCGGGCGGCGGGCTGCCCCGCCGGTCACCGGTAGCGTGACGTGACGTGTTCGATCGCCCCGACCGATGGATCCGCCGTGCGCCCGATGTTCGAGGAGCTCGCCTCCCACGAGACCCCGATGGGCACGATCAGCCTGCGCCGCCGGATCGAACCGTCCCGCCAGATCGACGTCTACGAGGTCAAGCTCGGCGACGAGTACCTGATGTCGAGCCTGTTCACCGTGGCCGAGATCGAACTCGCCCGGCTCGGTCTGGCGGAGCTGACCGGCGACGCGCTGGACGTGGTCGTCGGGGGTCTCGGCCTCGGCTACACCGCCCGCACCGCGCTCGAGGACCCGCGGGTCAGCGCGATGCTCGTGGTCGACGCGCTCGGCGAGGTCATCGACTGGCACGAGCAGGGCCTGCTGCCGGACGCCGCGGGCCTCACCACCGACCCGCGCACCCGCCTCGTCCACGGGGACTTCTTCGCCATGGCCGCGTCCGAGGACGGTTTCGATCCGGACACGCCGGGCCGCCGGTTCGACGCCATCCTCCTCGACGTCGACCACTCGCCGCGTCACGTCCTCCACCCGAACCACGCACCGTTCTACACCGCCCAGGGCCTGAGCCGCCTCGCCCGGCATCTCACGCCGGGAGGCGTCTTCGCGCTGTGGTCCGACGATCCACCGGACGACGAGTTCCTCGCCGTCCTCGACGAGGTCTTCACCACGTCGGCAGCACACGAGGTCAGCTTCGCCAACTTCATCACCGGCGGTGAGTCCGCCAACACCGTCTACGTCGCACGATGACGGTGCGTCACGACGCCGCCCCCAAGCGGTAGTGGTGCTCGGGGCGGCCCGGCCCGCCGTACCGCGCGGTCCGCTCGGCCATGCCGATCTGGACCAGATGCTCGAGGTAGCGCCGTGCGGTCACCCTCGACACGCCGATGCGCGTGCCGACGTCGGTTGCCGTCGCGCCGGACTCGTCGTCTCGGAGCGCGTCGATCACCTGCTGCATCGTGGTCTCGGTCAGCCCCTTCGGCAGGGCGACCTGCGGCGACCGGTGGAGCGTGGTGAGCATCGCATCCACCTCGTGCTGCGCCACCGGGCCGGACCGTTCGGCGACGCTGCGGTGGTAGTCCCGGTACCGCTCGAGCTTCTCACGCAGCATCGCGGCCGTGAACGGTTTGACCACGTACTGGACGATGCCCAGGGCCACGGCCGCGCGCACCACCTCGACGTCGCGTGCGGAGGTGACCGCGATCACATCCACGGGGAGGCCCGCCCGCCGGATGGTCTGGCACAGCTCCAACCCCGGGATGTCGGGCAGGCCGAGGTCGAGGAGCACCACGTCGACCTCCTGCGCCTTGAGCACCGCCAGCGCCTCGGCACCGGTCCCCGCGGAGCCGACGACCGTGAAGCCCTCGGTCCGCTCCACGAACGTCCGGTGAGCACGTGCGACGACGGGCTCGTCCTCGACCACCAACACGCGTATCACGGTGTGAGCTCCCGGTGTCCGTCTGAGGTCGGTGACTCGAGGGGGCACGGCAGACGGACCCGCGCCACGGCACCCGCCGCATCGGTGCGGTTGGTGACGGTGACCTCGCCGCCGAGGCGGTCCACGGTCCGCCGGACGAGCGCCATGCCGATCCCGCGTCCGTGCCGCCGTTGGGCGCTCGCGAGCTTGGTGGACCAGCCCAGTTCGAACAGCCGCTCCCGCGCCTCGCCGGACAGGCCCGTCCCCGTGTCGGTCACCACGATGTCGAGGTCGGTGTCATCGCGGCCGATCCGAACCTCGACGTCCCGCGGAGCCTGCGTCGATGCGACGGCGTCCAGCGCGTTGTCGATCAGGTTCCCGAGGATGGTGACCAGGTCGGTGGGCTCCACGCCGGACCGGCCGACCGTGCTGCCCACCACCAGCTGCAGGTCCACGCCGCGCTCGTGGGCCTGGCTCGCCTTCCCGAGCAGCAGCGCGACCAGCTCGGGTTCGTCGACCTGTGCCAGGAGCCGATCGACGAGCTCCTGGGATCCCCGGACCTGGTCGGTGGCCATCCGAACCGCCGCGTCGACCTCCCCGAGCTCGATCAGCGACACCACGGTGTGCAGGCGGTTGTCGGCCTCGTGTGCCTGCGCGCGTAGCGACTCGGCGAGGTTGCGGACGGCACCGAGCTCGTCCGACAGCGCCACCACCTCCGTGTGATCGCGCATGGTCAGCACCGTCCCCGAGCCGTCGTCCGGACCCACCGGCAGCTGGTTGACGACGACCAGTCGATCACCTGCGAGGTGGATCTCGTCGGATGCAGGGGCGCCCGATGCCAGCAGCGCGGCGAGCTCGCCGTCGACCGGCAGGTCGGTCACCTCGGTGGCCACGGTGTCGCGCAGGTCGAGCAGCCGTCGAGCCTCGTCGTTGAGCAGGACCAGTCGGCGGCGATCGTCGAGGACGATCAGGCCCTCGCGGATCGCGTGGAGCACCGCCTGGTGGTGGGCGTGCTCGCGCGCCAGCTGCTGTGGCGTGAGACCGAAGGTCTGCCGACGGAGCCGTCGCGCGATGCCCCAGGTCCCGAGAGCGGCCAGCGTGAGGGCGAGGGCGGCCGCTCCCCCGAGGAGCAGCAGGGCGGACGCGAGCACGCTCCAGATCCGGTCGACGGTGACGCCGACGGCGACCAGCCCGATCGCCTCGCCGTCCTCGAGCACTGGCACGACGGCGCGGACCGAGGGGCCGAGCGTGCCCTCGAAGGTCTCCACCACCTCGCCACCGGTCGCCGCCGGAGCGATGGTGCCGATGTAGGTCCCGCCGATCTGGTCGGGATCGGGGTGGGTGAACCGCGTGCCCTCGACCGTCATCACGACGACGAACGAGACGTCGGCCCGGGCGCGGATGCGTTCCGCGAGCGGTTGCAGCGTGTCGGTCGGATCGGTCCCCGCGAGCGCGGTCCTGACCTCCGGCACCTCGGCGATGCTCGCCGCGAGCGAGCGCACCTGCGTCCGCGCCGCATCGGTCACGAGGCGGTCGGCGACCAGTCCTGCAGCCGCGATCGCGGCCACGACGGTCACGAGGACGAGCAGGACCTGCAGCGTCAGGACCTGACGCGCCAGCCCGACGCGCTCGCCGAGCCTGCCACCCGGTCGTTCGTGGCCACGTGACGTCATGCTCGCTCCCTCCGACGCAGCCTCGCACACGACGTCTCGGCCGGCACGCCCGGATCGTGACCGTTACGTACGCAACGCAGACAGCCTCGTCGCCGCACGCCAGGGTCACCAGGACACCTGCTCTTGGGAGGGAGCCACATGGCCACGGGAGATGTCCAGCCGACCCGCGTCAGCGCGGTGGTCGACGTGCGTGCGGCCGAGGCTGCCAGCGCGCCACCCCCGCCGGCCGAGGTGCGCCAGGCGGCAGATGGCGTGCCGCCCGGCGGTGGCGAGCCCGACGTCCCGAGGACGAGGTGGCTGTGGCGGATCGTCGGCCCGGTCGCCGCCGTCGCGGCCTACGTCGGCATGCCCGCGCACGAGTTGCTGACGGCCGAAGCCCGCACCATGGCCGCCGTCGTGATCGTGATGGCGATCTGGTGGATGACCGAGGCGTTCCCGCTGCCGGTCACCTCGCTCGTCCCGATCGTGGCACTCCCGTTGCTCGGCATCCTCGCGATCGAGGACGCCACGTCGCCGTACGCGTCGCCGATCGTGTTCCTGTTCATGGGTGGGTTCGTCATCGCCCTCGCGATGCAGCGGCAAGGACTGCACCTCCGTGTGGCGCTGCACACGGTACGGATCGTGGGCACCCAGCCACGCCGGATGGTGCTCGGCGTGATGGTCGCGACCGCGGGGCTGAGCATGTGGGTCAGCAACACCGCCGCGACCCTGATGATGCTGCCCATCGGGCTGAGCGTGCTCGGCCTAACCGCCCGGGGAGGTTCGGAGCCCGCGACCGGCACCGGCACGACGGGACCGGACACGCCAGGCGGCACGGCCGCCGCGGTCATCACCGATCCGGCGCAGCGTCGGTTCGCCGCCTGCATGGTGCTCGCCATCGCGTACTCGGCCACCATCGGCGGCCTCGCGACCCTGATCGGCAGCCCCCCGACGCTGGTCATGGCCGGCTTCGTGCAGGACGCACTCGGGATCACCATCGGGTTCGCGCAGTGGATGGCCCTCGGCGTGCCGCTCGCGGTGGTGTTCCTCGCCATCGCCTGGCTCTTCCTGACGCGCGTCGCGTTCCGGGCCGAGCTGCCACCCGTCGCGCAGGGGTCGCAGGTGATCCGCGGCAAGCTGAACGAGCTCGGTCCGATGGCGACCGGCGAGTGGTTGGTGCTGGTCGTCTTCCTGGCGACCGCGGCGCTGTGGGTGGGGCACGGCCCCCTGTCGGGGGTCGACGCGCTGGTCGACGCCATCCCGCTCGTCGCGCTCCTGTCCGACGAGGCCATCGCGATCGGCGCCGCCATCCTGCTGCTGGCCCTGCCCATCCCCGGCCGTGGGGGGCAGCCGGCGCTGCCGTGGAACGCCGCGCAGTCGGGGCTGCCGTGGGGCGTGCTCCTGTTGTTCGGCGGCGGCCTGAGCCTCGCCCGCGGGGTACGTGAGACGGGGCTCGACAGCTACATCGGCGGGTTGATGTCCGGCCTCGGGACGCTGCCGTTGGTCCTGTTGGTCGCGGCGACGGCACTGATCGTCCTGCTGCTGACGGAGCTGACCAGCAACACCGCGACGGCCGCGACCTTCGTACCCGTGCTCGCGGGGGTCGCCGTCGCCGCTGGGGTCGACCCGCTGTCGCTGCTGGTCCCCGCAGCGCTCGCCGCCACCTGCTCGTTCATGCTGCCGGTCGGCACGCCCCCGAACGCGATCGTCTACGCCTCCGGCCACGTCACCATCGGCCAGATGGCACGCACCGGGATGGTCCTGAACCTCGTCGGCGTCGGTGTCGTGACGGCCGGCGTGATGCTGCTCGGCCACGTGGTGACCGGATCGTGACGGGCCGTCACCGGTTCCCGACGACCTCGTCGGCGTGCTCGGCGACCCACTCCACCAGGGGGAGCAGCCGCGCCGCGAGCTCCTCGCCGAGCGGGGTCAGGCTGTAGTCGACCCGTGGCGGCACCGTCGGCTGTGCCTCGCGGTGGACGAACCCGTCCTGCTGGAGCGTGCGCAGGGTCTGAGCGAGCATCTTCTCGCTGATGCCCTCCGCCCGGCGACGGACGTCGCTCCACCGCTGCGGACCGTCCGCGAGCGACACGAGGACGAGCACCCCCCACTTGCTCGTGACGTGGTCGAGGACCACGCGGCTCGGGCACGCCGACGGCAGCACGCCGTTGGGGTAGATGCGAGCGAGCTCGGTATCGCCCCAGGTGGTCCTCACGGTCCCGCTCCTCGTCTGCCCCCAGCGTGGTCCGCCGGAGCCTCGTGGTCCGACCCCTACGCGGTCGCTCGAGGCTAACTAACCAAGAGGAAGTACACAACCAGAAAGTGCGTACCCCACCAACGGAATGTCTCGACGAGCGTTCCCGTTGTGTGGGCATCCGATCCCCTACTGGAGGCAACCTCCCGTGTCCATCGTCATCACCGGCGCCACCGGCAACCTCGGCCGTCTCGTCATCCGTGCTCTCCTCGACCGCGGCGTCGAGGCCCGGTCCATCGTCGCCGCCGGTCGCGACCCCGAGCGGCTCGACGCCGCGGCGGAGCTCGGCGTCCGTACCGCTCCCATCGACTACGCCGACGCCGCGAGCCTTCGGGCGGCGTTCGAGGGCGCCGACCGGGTGCTGCTCATCTCGGGGAGCGAGGTCGGCCAGCGCGTGCCTCAGCACCGCAACGCGATCACCGCGGCCGTCGAGGCCGGCGTCGCACAGCTTGCGTACACCAGCATCCTCCGCGCCGACTCCTCGTCGCTGATGCTGGCCGAGGAGCATCTGGCCACCGAGGAGATCCTGCGGGACTCCGGCCTGCCGTTCGTCCTGCTCCGCAACGGCTGGTACCTGGAGAACTACACCGAGCAGATCCCGGTCTACCTGCAGGTGGGCGGCGTGGCCGGCAGCGCCGGCGACGGGCGGATCAGCGGTGCGGCCCGTGCCGACTTCGCCGAGGCAGCAGCCGCGGTGCTGACCGGCGAGGGGCACGACGGCGCCGTCTACGAGCTCGGCGGCGACCGTGCCTTCACGATGGCCCAGGTCGCGGCCGAGGTCGCCGAACAGACCGGGACGCCCCTCACCTACCAGGACCTGCCGGTCGAGGCCTACGCCGAGGTGCTGGAGGGAGCCGGGCTGCCGCCGGAGCTCGCGGCGGTCCTGGCCGACGGCGACCGCGGCGTGGCGGCCGATGAGCTGTACGTCGACACCGGTGACCTGTCGCGCCTGATCGGGCGGCCGACCACGCCGCTGGCCGACGCGGTCGCCGCCGCCCTCAGCCGGACCGCACCCGTCGCCTGACGCGCGCCCCTCACCCGAACCGCCGTCGCCCGGTGACGTCAGCCTTCGACGGTGACGTCCGACAGCCCCTCGAGGGCTGCCGCACGTGACCATCGTGGCGTCACGTCACCGGGCGGCACGGTGTCGGCGAGTCGGATGGAGGTCACGCCCTGGCGGGTGCGGTGACCGCTTCGTGCTCGGGCCGGTGCTCCCCGGGTCCGAGGTCGAGGACGTCGTCGGCCACGGCCGCCAGCAGATCGTCGTCGTGGGAGATCGCGATGACGCTCAGCTGCTGGTCGTGGACGCGCGCGAGCAGGGCGTGCCACAGCTGCGCCTGGGTGATCGGGTCGAGCATCGCGCTGATCTCGTCGGCGATCACGACGCGGGGTCGTGCCGTCAGCGCCCGCGCGACCGCCAGCCGCTGCAGCTCCCCACCCGACAGCTCGCCCGGGAAGCGGCCGAGCCACGCGGCGTCGATGGACAGATCGGCGAGGAGGTCGGGCTCGGGGGCGCCTGCTTCGGCCAACGACTCGCGCAGCCGCCAGCGGGGATCGACGGCCAGCTCGGGGTGCTGCAGGACGAGCTGCACCGGGCTGGCGCCGGACGGCTGCGCCCCCCCGCCGTCCACCTCGACCCGTCCACGGTCGGGACGCAGGTAGCCGGCGAGGAGCCGCCCGAGGGTGGTCTTGCCGGTCCCGCTCGGGCCGCGGATGCCGATGACCTGGCCCGGCTCCACCTGCAGGTCGACGCCACGGACCACCCAGGGGGTGCGATCGCCGTACCGGAACCACAGGTCGTCAGCTCGCAACACGGATGCACCTCGCGGTGGATGCGCCGGCCGGGCGCGGGAGCGGTCGTTCGACACGGCAGTCGTCGATCACCAGCTCGCAGCGGTCGGCGAACAGGCAGCCGGGCGGTAGGTCGAGCGGCGAGGGTTGCCCGCCTGGCACGGGGTGGAAGCCGTTGCGCGGCAGGGCGCGCCACAGCGCGCGGGTGTAGGGGTGCGCGAGCGCGGAGCCGTCCCCGACGAACGAGCCGATGGGCGCCTCTTCCACGGTCGTCCCGGCGTAGAACACCACGACCCGGTCCGCGACGTCCAGCGCGGCGGTCAGGTCGTGGGTGACCAGGATCACGCCCGCGCCACCGTCGGCCAACCTGCGCAGGGATCCGAGCGCCTCGGACACGATGGCCGGGTGCAGGCCGGGGGTCGGTTCGTCCGCGACGATCAACCGGGCGTCGCCCGCGGTCGCGATGGCGGTCATCACCCGGCGGGCCATCCCGCCGGACAGCTCGTGCGGGTGCTGGGCAGCGACCTCCGGTGCCAGCCGTCGATCCGCGAGGGCCTGGGCCGCCCGCTGCCCCGGATCACGGTGGCCCGCGAGCGCTGCGGCCCGGCGCAGCTGACTGCCCGTGGTGGCCAGCGGGTCGAGCGCGGTCACCGACTGCGGGATCAACGCGATCTCGCGTCCGCGCAGCGCCGCCCGCCGTCGGCGGGTGAGCGCTGCACCGTCGTAGCGCAGCGTCCCGCCCTCCCTCGCGTTGCCCGGCAGCAGCCCGAGCAGCGCGTGGGCCAGCAGGCTCTTGCCCGAACCGCTGGCCCCGACCACCGCCACCAGTTCGCCCGCGTCGACGGTCAGGTCCAGACCGGTGACCACCGGCAGCCGCTGGCGCCGAAGGCCGGCCACGTACTGCACGAACTCGAGGGTGAAGCCCTCCACCTCCAGCAGGCTCACTCGTGCACGCTCCTCGGATCGGTCAGGGCCCGGACCTGCTGCCCGATCGCGTCGACGGCCTTGACGATCACCAGCAGCGCGAGGCCGGGCAGCAGCGCCAGCCACCAGGAGCCGGCCGACAGCTCGCGCATCGCGTCCGCCAACAGGATCCCGATGGCGGGCGCGTGGGGCGGCAGTCCGAGGCCGAGGAACGACAGCGCCGCCTCGTGCAGGATCGCGTGCGGGAACAGCAGGATCGTGCCGACCAGCACGTGGGGGCCGAGGTGACGTCCGAGGTGCTGCCACGCGATCTGGGCCCGCGATCGACCGAGGTGACGCGCGACCGCCACGTAGTCGGACGAGGTGACCCGGCGTGCCTCGGCACGCAGGACGCGGGCGAGCGACGGCCAGTGCGTCAGCGCGACCGCGATCAGCACGCCCCGCACCCCCCGGCCCGCGGCGACGGCGACGAGGATGAGCAGCACCAGGTGCGGGAGGGACAGGAACAGGTCGATCACCCAGCTGATCGCCGCATCGACCCACCGGCCGGCCACCCCCGCCAACGCACCGAGGACGAGCGCGATCATCGCGCTGATCAGGGCCGCCAGCGCGCCGATGCCGAGGCTCAGCCGGAGACCGACGACGGTCCGCGCGAAGACGTCACGTCCGAGGCGATCGGTGCCGAACGGGTGGTCGAGGCTCGGGGGCAGCCGACGGGCATCGAGGTCGGTGAGCTCCGCCGCCGGGCCGAGGAGCGCCGCGCCGACCAGCACCAGGACGATGGCCGCCGCGCCAGCCCACAGCTGCCACAGGGCCCGACGGCGCCGGCTGGCGCCCCCGATCGCGAGACCGGTGCTCGGTGGGGTCGTCAGCTCGGCGCTCACCGCTGACCCGCCCGGTCGAGGAGGCTCACGCGTCGGTCGAGACGGCTGTGAGCGACGTCCCCGAGCAGGTTCCCGACGTACACGAACACCGCGGCGAACAGCGCGATGCCGAGCAGCAGGGGCAGGTCACCGCGGATGCCCGCCTCGACCGTGGCGCGTCCGAGCCCCGGGTAGCTGAAGACCTGCTCGGCGAGCACCGATCCTCCGAGGAGCTCGCTGAGCGAGGCGAACTGGAGGGTCACCGCCGGGACCGCGGCGTTGCGCAGCACCCGGTGCCGGATCAAGCCGAGGCCGCGCTCGCCCTGTGCGCGGGCGAACAGCACGTGCTCGCTGTCGAGGATGGCGATCGCCTGCTCGCGGGTGTGCAGCGCGATGGGCGCGATGCCGACGAGGCTCAAGGTGACCGCCGGCAGCACCAGGTGGTGGAGCCGCTGCCCAAGGCTCGCGGCGGCAGGATCGGTGCCGATGGGGCTCGCGCAGCAGACCGGGGCCCATCCGAGCTGCACCGCGAAGACCGTCAGCAGCAACAGGCCGACCCAGAACGTCGGCGCCGACGCGAACGTGTAGGCCAGCCAGCGGATCGCCCGGTCGAGCGGTCTGCCCCGGCGGGCGGCGGCGAGGAGTCCGAGCCCGAACCCGAGGATGCCCGACAGCAGCCACGAGGCGGCGAGCAGCCCGAGGGAGGTACGGAACCGGCTCGCGATGACGTCGGTGACGGGCGCGTCGAAGATGGTCGAGGTCCCGAGGTCGCCACGCGCGACGTTGCCGACCCACCGGGCGAAGCGCACGGGGCCGGGGTCGTCGAGGCCCCACCGCTCGGCGATCATCGCCCGCTGCTCGGGGCCGATGCGGGTGACCTCGGCACCCACGTAGGCGTCCACCGGATCGAGCGGCGAGGCCTCCAGCAGCAGGAACCCGCCGACCGCGACCCCGATCAGCAGGAGCACCAGCCGCGTGGCACGACCGAGCACGAACCGTGCGACCCGGCTGCCACGGCCGGGTGCAGGTGGAGCGTCGTCCTCGGGCGGGGCAACGCGCTCGGGATCCTCGGTCAGCACGTCCAGCGCCACCCCGTGATGCCTGCGGTGATCGGCCACCCGTGGCCGTGCGGCTCGACCTGGAGGTCACCGAGGTCGAGGCACTCGTCGACGAGGTAGGTGTGGTCGAGGTTGACCAGCCAGGCCCAGGCAGCGAGGCCCGGGGCGGCGAAGCCGTCGCCGTCGTCGTCGAGCTGGGCTGCACGCCACCACACCTCGGCCTCGTCCGGCTCGGTGGCACCCATCGCGAGGTCGAGGTAGGTGTCGACCTGGTCGTCGATGAAGTAGCCGGCGTTGAAGAACTCGACCCCGGCACGCGAGCTGTGGTGCAGGTTGTACATCTCGGTCGGGTCGTGGCTGCCCCAGCCGAACAGGACCGCGTCGGTGTGCATCCGCTGGCCGATCGCGTCCCAGCCGAGTCCGTCGACCTCGACGGCGATGCCGACCTCGGCGGCCACGTCGCGGAAGGCCAGCGCCAGGGCCTGCCGGACCGAGTCACCCGCCGGGTAGAGCAGCGTGAAGCGGGCCTCGGTGCCGTCCCGTTCCAGGACCCCGTCGCCAGAGCGGTCCGCCCAGCCTGCCTCGGCGAGGATGCGAGCGGCGCCGTCGGGATCGCCGTCCTCGACCACCGAGGCCGGCTCGGACCACGGCAGCCCGTCGACCGGGCCGTGAGCCGGCCTCCCGTACCCCTCGAGGATGCCGTCCACGAGCGCCGCACGGTCCACGACGAGGTTCAGCGCCTGGCGGATGGCCAGGTCCGACGTCACGGCATCACCGATCGGGTGGCCCTCCTCGGTCGTCTCGCCGTCGTCCGGCGTGAACGGGAACATCACCCCACGGTTGTCGACCGACGGCACGGCCACCAGGTCCATGCCCGCCACCGCGTCGGTGGCCAGCGTCTGCGGCACGCCGGCGACGTGGACGTCACCGGCGCGGGCGGCGGCCAGGGTCGCGTCCTCGTCGGTGAACACGAAGACGAGCCGTTCGACGTCGGGGAGGTCGCCGTGGTGGTCGTCGTTGCGGGTGACCACCAGCTGCTGGCCCTCGTCCCACCGCTCCAGCACGAAGGGGCCCGAGCCGATCGGCTGACGCCCGTAGCCGTCACCGTGGAGGTGCTCGGGCACGATGCCGAGGGTCGCCAGCTGGTCGACGAAGGTGCTGCGGGGCGCCGACAGCTCGAGCTCGACGACCGTGTCGTCGACCGCGGTGGCGGAGGCCAGGTCGCTGAGGTCGACCAGCCCGCCGCTCGTCGCGGCGGTCGCGAAGGTGTAGGCGACGTCCGAGGCGGTCAGCGGCTGACCGTCGCTGAAACGCACGTCGTCGCGGATCGTCACCGTCCACGTCAGGCCGTCGTCGCTGACCGCCCAGTCGGTGGCGAGGTCGCCGACGAGGTCGAGATCGGCATCGCGCCGGAGCAGCGTCGACTGGAACAGCGGCGCTCCGTAGGTCCCCCACCCGAGCGTCGGGTCGTAGCCCTCGTCCGGCTCGCCACCGATGGCGAGCACCAGCGACTCGGGTGCCTCACGGTCCGGCGTCGCCCCCGCTCGGACGTCGGCCCCGCCGCAGGCTGCGAGGAGCGCAGCGGCCGTGCCGAGCGCGACGAACGGACGGAACAGCGGACGGGACGGACGCGACACGGGAGGCCCCCTTCTTGCGAGCGGTTCGCAACGCACCGCACCCTAGCCTCCTGCGAACCGTTCGCACGACGGTCACCGCCCGAACCCGGATGCAGTCACCGTGACTGCGATCGTGCAGGCCCCCCGGGCGCCACACTCCGCCCGAACCCGGATGCAGTCCCCGTGACTGCGATCGTGCAGAGCCGGTCTGACCGCGGCCGTTACGGCCCGGTCACGTCCTCGCGCGGGTCGCGGTGATGTGGGTCATGTGCTGCTCGCCCCAGTCACCGAGGGGTTCGAGCGCTGCGTTGAGCGACTCGCCGAGGTCGGTCAGGGAGTAGACGACCTTCGGCGGGACCTGCTCGTGGACCTCACGGTGCACGAGGCCGTCGCGCTCGAGGTCGCGCAGCTGCTGGATCAGCACCTTCTCGCTGATGCCCTCGACCTCACGGCGCAGCGCCCCGAACCGGCGCGGCTCGACGTCGAGGACCCACAGGATCAGCGCCTTCCACTTGCCGCCCACCACGTCGACGGCGGCGTCCAGGCCGCAGCTGTACAGGGGCTCGTCCACGGGCGACCTCCTCACGTCGTCGGGCACGGTAGCGGAGCACGAACCTCGAGGTAGGTACGTACCTGAAAGTCGGTACTAGGCGAGAGGTTGGCGTCGAGGCAGTCTCGCGGTCCGCCGGGAACGCCGGCACGGAACTCCCCGACCCGGAGCAGCCACGTGAACCCTCCGACCACCGACCTCCTGGCCGCACCCGATGCGGCGAACGACGCCCGCGGCCGACCGGTCACCGTCATCGGCCTCGGCGCGATGGGCCACACCCTCGCCCGGACCTTCCTCGCCGCCGGCCACCCCACCACCGTCTGGAATCGCACCGCCAGCCGCGCGGATGACCTGGTCGCCGACGGCGCGACCCTCGCCGACTCCGTGTCGGCCGCGGTGACGGCCGGCCCGTTGATCGTCGTGTGCGTGCTCGACAACGACACGACGCTCAGCCTGCTCGACCCGCTCGGTGACGAGTTGGCGGGGCGTGCGGTGGTCAACCTCACGTCGACGACGCCCGAGGACGCGCGGGCGTTCCACACGTGGGCGACCTCCCGCGGGGTCGACCACCTCGACGGCGCGATCATGGTCCCGACCCCGGTGGTCGGCACCGACGACACCCTGGTGCTCTACAGCGGGGCACGGGAGGTGTTCGACACCCACCACGCCACGCTGGCGTCGCTCGGCGGGACCGCCGACTACCTCGGCACGGATCCGGGGCGGGCCGGGCTGTTCGACCTCGGGATGCTCGACGTCTTCTTCGCCGGCATGACCGCGTTCCTGCACGCGACCGCGATGGTGGGCGCCGACGGGATCGCACCGACGACGTTCCTGCCGTACGCGCGGACCATCGTCTCGGTGCTCGACGAGGTCCTGCCCGGGCTGGCGGCCGAGGTCGAGGCAGGCAGCTACCCAGGCGACGCTGACAACATCGCCATGGAGCTGGCGGCGATGGAGCACGTCGTCCGTGTCAGCGAGGCTCGGGGTATCGACACCACCCTGCCCGAGGTCACGCGCCGCCTCCTCGCCACCGCGGTCGAGCAGGGCCACGGGCGCGACACCTTCTCCCGGATCGTCGAGCAGCTCCGCCAGCCGAGCGCCTGACCGACCGCTCCCCGCCCGACCGCGGGTGCGGTCAGGCGGGGATCCGCGCGTACGCGCGCACAGGGAAGGTCCCGAAGCCCGCGACGCGTGGCGGTACGGCGGAGAACGACACGCCGCTCGCGGGGAGCTGACCGAGCCCGGTCAGGTGCTCGACCACCGGGATGCAGGCCTCGAGCAGGATCGAGTGCGCCGGGCGAGCCCGACCCACGGTGTCGTCGATGTTGACCGAGTCGATCCCCACCAGCGCGGCGCCCTCATCGGCGAGGTACCGGGCGCCGTCCTGGGTGAGGAACGGGGCCGGATCACCGTAGCGTTCGGTCCCCCAGTGGCGGTCCCAGCCGGTGTGGAGGAGCACCGCGTGACCGCGCACGTCGAACGACGCGAGCGCCGTCGGCCCGATCCCCCGCGCCTCGCTGTCGTCGAGGTGCACGACCGCGGCCGGCAGGTCCACGAGGGTCGCGAGGTCGAGCGCGGCCAGATCCCCGCCGTCCGCGTAGCGGTGGAACGGGCTGTCGAGGTAGGTGCCGGTGTTGCCCACCATCTCGAGCCGCTGGATCGCGAACTCGGTCCCCGGCGCGTAGTGGTCGCGCGACGCCTCGCGGGTGAGGTGGTCGTGGAAGCTCGGCCCCGGCAGACCCGGGTAGGTCACCATGCCTTCGACGATCACGTGGCTGAGGTCGATCAGCGCGGTGGTCGTCTGCGCTGCGGTGGACGTGCCGTCCGAGGGTCCGCCGCGGGATCCCTTGTGCGGTGCGGCGAGGATGCGCAGGTTCGACACCTCGATGTCACCGACCATCAACAGCCCGAGGTGGCGGACCAACAGCAGCCCGACGTCCTCTCTGTCGATCCGGTCGCCCGGGATGTCGAGCCGGAAGCCACGGACCCGCAGGTCACCACCGTTGGCGAAGGTCACGGTGGCGTCGAACTCGACCCGGTGCTCGGTGACGGTGGGTGGCTGGGGCACGGCGGACCTCCGGGCGTGGGACGAAAGCGGCCGGCGCTCCCGGGCGTGAGTCACCGTCCGGGGGCGCCGGCCCGGGAGCGGCCAGCGAGTCTGCACGCCCTCGGGCGGCGGGACCATCGCCCCTGCTGCCAGCTGCCGCAACCATCCGGCCACCCTGCGCCCGGTCTGGCAGGCTGCCGTCCTCCGGCGGTCGGCGAGGCCGTCACGAGAAGGGGTCCGCGACGGTGCGGTACGCGGCGTTCCTGCGGGGCATCAACCTCGGCAAGCGTCGGGTGACGGGGCCCGAGCTGTGCGCGCCGTTCGAGGGGCTGGGGTTCACCGAGGTCGCCAGCTTCCTGGCCAGTGGCAACGTGGTCTTCGAGACGGACGACGATGCGGGAGCCGGTGAGCTCGGAACGAGGATCGCGTCCGCACTCGAGGAGGCGCTCGGTTACGAGGTGCTGACGTTCCTGCGCAGCGTCGCCGAGCTGGCCGCGATCGTCGCCCGGACGCCGTTCACGGCGGACCAGCTCGCCCGGTCGACGGGCAAGCCGCAGGTCCTGCTGCTCCCGCGCGAACCGGCTGCGGACGATGCGGCTGCGGCGTTGGCTCACGGCTCCGACGATGACGTGCTGGTGCTGGACGGTCGTGAGCTGCACTGGCTGCCGTCCGGTGGGGTCTCGCAGAGCGACCTCGACCTCACCGCGATCGGCCGTGCCGTCGGGCCGGTCACGATCCGGACCGCCAACACCCTGTCCCGGATGCACACCAAGTTCTTCGCCGCCTGAGCACGGCAGCGAGCGGAACCCGACAGGTCCCTGTCACAGGAGCAGCCGGGCCGGTGTCTCCATGACCACGTCAGCGACGACAGGAGGCGACGTGGTCAGCGACATCCGCGTACCGAGGGCCGAGATCACCGGGGTCTACGGCGCGCTCGTGAAGCGGTTCAGCAGGAAGATGCTCGGGGAGGTGCCCGAATCCCTGGAGGCCCTGTGGCACCACAAGCCGGTGCTGAAGTTCGGCTTCGGGATCGGCCAGAAGACCCGCCGGTGGCACGCGTGCGACGAGGACCTGAAGTCCTTCGCCCACATGGCGGTCGCGTCGCTGATCGGCTGTTCGTTCTGCCTCGACCTCGGCTACTTCACGGCGCACAACGACGGACTGGACCTCACGAAGGCGCGGCAGGTGCCTCGCTGGCGGGAGTCGGACGTGTTCACCCCGCTGGAGCGGGACGTCATGGCCTACGCCGAAGCGATGAGCCAGACCCCGCCGACGGTGACCGACGAGCAGTCCGCGCGGCTGCACGACGCCCTCGGGACGCCCGCGCTGCTCGAACTGACCGCCGTCATCGCGCTGGCCAACTACTACGCCCGGAACAACCGGGCGCTCGGCATCGAGGCCGAGGGGTTCGCCGCGTCCTGCGGCCTGCCGCCGCTGGCGCGACCGTCCAACGACCTGCGGTCGGCGTAGGGTCCGCGACATGGACGACGACCCCTTCGTCACCCACCGCAGCCTGCTGTTCACCGTCGCCTACGAGATGCTCGGCTCCGCCGCCGACGCCGAGGACGTCGTGCAGGAGACCTGGCTGCGGTGGGCTGCCGTCGATCAGGCCGAGGTGCGTGACCCGCGGGCCTACCTGGTCCGCAGCGTCACCCGCCAGGCGCTCAACCGGCTCCGCACGGTCAGCAGGCGACGCGAAGACTACGTCGGCGAGTGGCTGCCCGAGCCGCTGCTGACCAGCCCGGACGTGGCCGACGATGTCGAGCTCGCCGAGAGCGTCTCGATGGCGATGCTCACGGTCCTGGAGACGCTCGGCCCGGCCGAGCGCGCAGCGTTCGTGCTGCGGGAGGTCTTCGACACGCCGTACGACCAGATCGCGCGGGCGCTCGACCGGTCGCCGTCCGCGGTCCGCCAGATCGTCCACCGCGCCCGAGAACGCGTAGCCGCCCGACGACCACGCATGGAGGTGAGCGTCGCCCAACAGCGCGCCGTCGTGGACCGGTTCATCGTCGCGATCGACACCGGTGAGCTGCAGGCACTGCTCGAGGTCCTGGCCCCCGACGTGGTGTTGGTCGCCGATGGTGGCGGCCTCGCGGCGGCCTTCCCACGGCCGGTCACCGGTGCCGAGCGTGTGGCCCTGCTCCTGGCCGGCTTGGCCGCGGCCACGCCAGCTGCGCGCAGCGCGCCAGCGTGGCTCAACGGCGCGCCCGGCGTCCGGATCGACCAGGACGGCCGGTTCGCCACCGCCGTCAGCGTCGTCGTCGCAGACGGCCGGATCACCCACCTCTACGCCGTCCGCAACCCGCAGAAGCTGGGACACCTCGACGAGGTCACCCTCCTGTCGCGGTGAGGGGACCGACCACCGAGCTCCACCTGTCGATGCTCAGCTCAGGTGGGCTGCCTCGGCACGGCGGGCGAGGCGCCGCTGCACCGGATCGGCAGGCCGCGAGCCCGCGCCGACGACGAGACCGTCGAGCAGGTCACGGGTCGACGCGGCGATGGCGTCCACCGCCGCGTCGAACACCGCCTGGTTGGCCACCGACGGGGTCCGGTAGCCGCTGATCTTGCGCACGTACTGCAGCGCGGCGTCCCGGACCTCGTCGTCGGTGGCGGGTGGCTCGGCACCCCGTAGCTGCTGGATGCTCCGACACACGTGACCTGCTCCTCGTTCGGTGGTGCGGCCGCCGGCTCAGCGGCTGGCGGCGCGCTTGTACTGGCGGATCGACAGCGGCACGAAGATCGCCAGGATGATGCCGACCCAGATCAGGGTGTACATCACCGGGTTCTGCATCGACCAGGCGTCCGACGCGGGCAGCAGGCTGCCGGCACCGGTGTTGCCGAACAGTTCGCGCACCGCCTGCGTCACCGTCGACACCGGGTTCCACTCCGCGAAGCGTTGCAGCGGGGCGGGGAAGGTCTCGAGCGGGACGAACGCGTTGGAGATGAACGTCAACGGCATGATGACCATGAACGAGGCGTTGTTGATGACCTCGACGCTCGGGACCAGCAGGCCGACGTAGGCCATCACCCAGCTGAAGGCGTAGGCGAACAACAGCAGCAGCAGGTAGGCGGCGATCGCGTCGAAGAACGAGCCGCGGATCCGCCAGCCGACCAGCAGACCCGTCAGCGACATGATGATGATCGACAGCACGTTGTAGACGATGTCGGAACCGGTCCGACCGACGAGGACCGCCGAGCGGGACATCGGCAGGGACCGGAAGCGGTCGATGATGCCCTTCTGCATGTCCTCGGCGAGGCCAGCCCCGGTGAACGTGGCACCGAACACGACCGTCTGGGCGAAGATGCCGCCGATGAGGAACTCGCGGTAGTCGAGGCCGGCGCCCGGGTCGATCGCCCCGCCGAAGACGTACGCGAACAGCAGCACGAACATGATCGGCGAGAGCAGGACGAAGACCAGCACCTCGGGCACGCGCTTGATCTTGATCAGGTTCCGCTTGGCGACGACGGAGCCGTCGGCGATGGCGTGGGTGAGCGCGCTCACAGGGCTCCCTCCGGGGTCAGGTCACGGTTCGGGTCGTCGGTCTGGCCGGTCGCGTCGCTGGTGGTCCCCTCGGCGGCGTCCTCGGCGGTGTGCCCGGTCAGCGTCAGGAACACGTCGTCGAGGGTCGGCCGGCGCAGGCCCACGTCCGACACCTCGATGCCGCGGGCGTCGAGCTCGCGCAGGGCCTGCATCAGGGCCTTCGAGCCACCATCGATCGCCACGGTCAGGTGGCGGCCGTGCTCGTCGACCTGGACCTCGCCGACACCGATCGCGGTCAGCACGCCGGTCGCCGGTGGGATGTCGGACGCGTGCTCCACGACGACCTCGATGCGCTCGCCACCGAGGTCGCGCTTGAGCTGGTCGGCAGTGCCGTGGGCGATGGCTCGGCCGTGGTCGATCACGACGATGTCGTCGGCGAGGAGGTCGGCCTCCTCGAGGTACTGGGTGGTCAGCAGCAGGGTGGTGCCGTGGCTGACCAGCTCGCGGATGACACCCCACATCTCGGTGCGGCTGCGGGGGTCGAGCCCGGTGGTGGGCTCGTCGAGGAACAGGACCTTCGGCTCGGCGACCAGCGCACCGGCGAGGTCGAGCCGACGACGCATGCCGCCCGAGTAGGTCTTCACCGGCCGGTCGCCGGCCTCCGACAGGTCGAACCGCTCGAGCAGCTCACGGGCCCGTGACCTCGACCGCTGCTTGCCCAGCCGGTACAGCCGCCCGACCATGTCGAGGTTCTCGAAACCGGTCAGGTGCTCGTCCACCGCGGCGTACTGGCCGGACAGGCCGAGCCGTTCCCGGACCCCGTCGGGGTCGGCGACGACGTCCATCCCGGCCACCGTGGCCGTCCCCGCGTCGGGGATCAGGAGGGTGGTCAAGATCCGCACGGCGGTGGTCTTGCCCGCGCCGTTCGGCCCGAGCAGCCCGAGGACGGTGCCTTCGGGCACCGTGAGGTCGAGGCCGGCGAGGGCGGTCACCTCGCCGTACCGCTTCACGAGCCCTTCGGCCCGGATCACATCGGTCACTGCACGTTTCCTTCTGCGTCGCCCGCGGCGTCCGCCGGGGTCGTCGAGCACGCTACGGGTGGCCGCGGACAGGACGTGTCCGCGGTCGGGGGGCCCCGGTGGTGCCGCGACGTCGAACCTCGGTGCGGGACCCGTCGGGAGTCACGCGACCGTCAGCCTCGCTGCTGACCGGACGGTGTCACGGAACTCATCGGGCCGCTTGGAAGAACCGGCAGAGCCGGTGCGACGCCCCCGTCGCGGTGACGCTAGACCCTCACGTGGGGTCGAGGTCAACGGTGCATGCGCCGGAGCGGCGCAGGTCCGGCCGGTCGGCCGAGGACCCCGACCGTTGGGCCGCGCCAACCGTCGTGACGACGGGGGACCCTCCCCGGTCGAACCGGACGGGCCCCGGCCAGCGGTCGGCAGCGATCGACCGTCTGGGGTGGCCGGGGGTCCGAACCTCGCTCGACAGCTCACCCCGAGGAGCACCAGTGAACCCCGCGCGCGCCAACCACCTCGCCATCTCCCTGGTGGCCGTCGGGGTGATCGCGCTGGCGCTGGTGCTCGGGCTGTGGCAGAACGTCGATGCCGCGTGCGACGGCGAGGACTTCGACCCCGCCGACCCGGTGGCCACCTGCCAGCCACCCGATGAGGTCGAACGAGGCAACGTCGCCGTCGACCCCTGATGGTCCACCGCGGTGCCGTCGCCTGATCTAGGTGGCCTGGTCGTCGAGACTGGGTGGGGCCCACCGAGGTCCCGCGTGACCTCCGGGAGCAAGGTGTGCGCAACACACCACCTACCGGAGACGCCACGATGACCACCGTGACCACGCCGCGGCACCACACGCCCACAGCCGAAGCACCATCCCCCCCGTCGCCACCCGACGCGTGGAGGGTCCGGACGGCTCGAGAGCAGCTGAGCACGCTCCTGGAGCAGGCCGCCCTGCTCGACTTCGACGACGCCCCCGGGTGGGCGCACCTGCGTGCCACGTCGCACGCGACGACGACGGTGCTGCGGAACGCGTCGCTGTTGCCGCCCCACCTGCACGTCCGGCACGACGATCCGCCGGTCATCGTCGCTCGCACCATCGCCGCGGCGGCCGCGCACGTGGGCGACCCCGTCCCCGTCGCGAGGCACGCGCCCCGCAGCGTCCCAGGTCGGCGGTAGGTTCTGGGCCACGCGGGCGTGGCGGAACTGGCAGACGCGCTGGGTTTAGGTCCCGCCGAGCTATCCCGGACGGTGCCTGCCCTCACCGGCCCTCCCCCGCCTGACCTGCGGAAACGTGCCGCCGGCTGCCGACCTCGCCCGACCGTGCCGGCCCTCGCCTGCCGGTTCGTGGGGCCACGACGGGGCCACCGCTCACCTCGGCGGTTCGGTGATCCGTCGCACGTACCCCTCGGCCGCGTTGCTGCCCCACGCCCGCCGCTGCTCGGTGGAGACGACCTGCTCCAGCCGCTCAAGCGGGACCGTCTCCCCGTCGGAGGGGTGCAGACGTGCCGCGTCACGCCGGCCGGCGACCAGCCCGCGCAGCAGCTCCTCGACCGCGCCTCGTGCGTCCTCCGACGTCGCCCGCCCTCCCAACGACCACGGGACCACCAGCCCCGGAGAGATCGCGAGGACCACGACCGGGGACCAGGAGCACCCCGCCCCGTCAGCGGTGGCGTGCTCGACGATCCGGACGGCGCGGATCGCGAGCCGGTCGAGATCCTCCGCGACGTCGGCCAGCTCGGGCACGTCGTCGAGGTTCGGAGCTGGTGGCGGGTTGCTGCCGATCCCGGCCGGTCGGTTCATCGTTCCCCCTCGCGTCGGCGCGCAACGTAGGCACGGAGGCGTCACCGGTGGGGAAGGACACCGCCCCGACCGGGTGTCCGGTCGGGGCGGGGTCTGACGTCGGAGTGCCGGGGTCGGTCGTGCACCGACCGTCGACGCTTGCCCGAGCGTCAGGCGGTGAGGTCGATGGTGCCGGAGCTGGCCCCGTACGCGGCGGTGGTCTGCGTCACGTGGAGCGCCTCGTGGCCGACGGCAGCGACGCCCTCGAACGTCTCCGCGAACGACTCGACCTGGTTGGTCGAGTTGAGGGTCGAGTCCCGGACGAGGCCGAGGTCAAGGCTGCCACCGTCGAGGAACAGGAACGCTCCCTCTGCGGCGACGACGAACTCGACGGTGGAGGGGAACGCGACCAGCGCGCCGGTGTCCTGCCCGCCGATCGGCTGGACGTCCGGGGACCACACCGGCGCGATCCCGCGTGCGGTGAACCATGCGCCGATCTGCTCGTCGGTGACCCCGAGCGCGTCGTCGCCGGGGAGCTGCTTGGCAACGTCGGCGCGGACGAGGTGACGTGCCCACTCCGGCAGGACGACCCGCAGCCGCGCGGTGGGGGCGAGCCGCTGCCGCGACCGGTACCCGGCGGTGGCACGGTCCAGGGTGGTCAGCAGGTCCCGTGCTGCGCCCAGCTCGGCGTCCGCGGTGACCGAGGTGGCCGCGCTGACGATGGACGACCACAGCTCCTGTTCCGCGGTGCGGGCGTGCGCGGCGGTGAGCATCCGTACCGCTGCCTGCACCGCTTCGGGGTGGGTCCGGGCGTGGAAGTTGCCGAACGCGACCCGGCGGGTCACGGCGTGGACGAGCACCTCGACCTCGCTGCCGCACTCCAGCGTCCAGGTCGGCTTCGTGGCGTACATCCCGAAGTCCGGACCGGGCGGGTCCTCACCGTCCGCGGGGGAGTTGTCGAAGTCCTCCGCGAGGATCCGACGGTCGTTCGCCTCGGTCCACACGACCGTCCCGGTGGACGCGTCAGCGAGGGACGGGGCGGTCAGGAGACGGACCCCGCCTCGCTCGGCACCGAACACCGGGAGCGCGTCACGGATCGGGCGGTGGTCGGACGCGATGGTGTCGACCTCGTAGCGGGCCGAGATCGGGGCGCACAGTCCACCGGCGGCCACGAGCGCGTCGTCCCCGACGACGGCAGCGACCCGCTCCACGTTCGTGTGCACGTCCGCGCCGAGCTGCCGCTCCTCCGGGACGTCGAGGTGCAACGTCGCGACCCGCGAACGGAACTCACCGGACCGCGGGACGGAGCGGAGCTGGTCGAGGAACGCGCGAGCGACGCCGGGACCGTCGACCTCGGCACCGGCAGCGGTGAGGGCACGGACGTCAGCTCGTGGCGTCCGCGGGTGGGAGTCGCGCCGCTGGTGGCGGGCCGCGTCCGCGAGGGACGGGCGGGTCAGCGTCTCACCGGGACGGACCGACGCGACCAGCTCCCGGACCTGGTTGCGGCGGGCCTGCCGCAGCGAGCGGACGCACTCGATCGCGGAGGCGGCCAGCCCCATCAGGTCGAGGTCGTGCGTGTCAGGGTCGGCGTCGTCGCCGGGGTCGGCCGCGTCGAACGCGGCGATCAGGTCCGCCTCGGTCGCGTCGAGGTCGGCCGTCGGGACCTCGTCGAGGTCGGCCGCCCACCCGTCAGCGCGGGTCACGGCAGCAGCGGTCAGCACGTCAGCAGCCGCGAGGGCAGCGAGGGTGCGGCGAAGGGTTGCGAGATCCACGGTTTAGCTCCAGGGCGCAAGGTTGGACACACGATCCCTGCGCGGGGAGCTGCCGGCGCTGCCGCTGTGCGGCCCGGTCCGGTGGTCCCTGCTCGGGACCGGACGGTGCGCTCGCTCACCCACAGCGTACCGCCGGCAGTGACACGACCGCGGAACTCAGACGAGTAGCCCGCACGGTTCGCACCCGATGTCCCCGAGCACGCCACGCTCGGCCCCCAGGTCGAGCCGGTGCCCGCACCGCGGACAGTCGGTCGGAGGCTCCCCGAGCGGCCCGAACGTCACCCCCACGCTCGCAGCAACAGCGACGACCCGCGCGTCCGTGTCCGCCGTGGCCGCCCACCGCCAGAACCCCGGCGCGACCCGGACCGTCAGCCCGAACCCCGCGAGCCGCTCCACCGCACGACCGACCGCGCGGCGACGCCACCGCTCGACCCCGACCGCCCGGTGCAGCTCCTCGATCGACGCAGCCCGCCACGCCACCTCACGCAACGCGCCCGCCACCGCAAGGTCCGGCCCGTTCACTCGCCGACCTCCTGCGGACCGTCGTCGAGCGTGTCCAGGACCGCGAGGAACGCCAACCGCAGCTCCGCGTCCGTCACCCCCAACTCGCGGAGCACCGTCACCGTCACCGACGTTGCAGCCACCCCCGCCCCGGCCAACCCGACCCGGCTCGCGAGCGTCTCCACCGCCCCCACCACCGCCCGGACCGGCCCGTCGTCCGGATCGTCCACCGGGACCGTGTGCAGCTCCAACGGCTCGACCTGCACCGTCAACCACACCGGCTCCACCACCGACCGCACCAGCCCACGCGCCAACGCCGCGCACGCCTCCGGTTCCGACTCCAACGCCCGCTCGTCCGACAGCCGCCCCAGCCCATCCCGCAGCCGATCCAGCCCCGCCAGCGGAACGAACCCGCCCAACTCCACACCGTCCATGCCATCTCCGATCATCGTCGACCCGCCACACGCAAACCGCCCGGCCTCGGCCCCTCACGCGCCGCCGGCAACCCCCGACCCACCGACGACGACCACGACCCACCAACCGACGACGCCTGCACCAACGGCAGCGCCGCCAACGCCAACGCCACCGCCCGATCGTCATGCCGACCCGCGTCGTGATCCATCCGCACCACCCCCGGCGACGTCTCCCGCAACCGCACGTGCGCCAACTCCTCCAACAGCTCCGCGTCCTCCGGCAACGCCAGCAACCGGTCCCGCAGCAACAGGTGCAACGTCGACGCCAACCGGCCCACCGACCGGGACGAGAACGCGAACTCCTCCACCTGGACCCCACGGCCCCGCAGCCGCTGCGCCAGCCCCACCGCCTGCCACGGGTCCAGGACCATCCGAGCGCCCACGTACCGGCTCCACACGTCCAGCAGCGCTTCCTCCACCGTCCCGAGCTGCACCGGCGACCGCCGCGACCCCGCGAACACCAGCATCCGGTCCAGCACCACCCGAGACGCACGCCGCAGCCCGTCACCATCCGGGACGTCCACCGGCTCCGCATGGCACACCGCCACCACCGTCCGGTCGTCCTTCAGCCCCACGTCCACCCCCACCACGTACCGGCGACCCGCCACCGGCTCCACCGGCCCGTCCAGGACCACGCACTCCCGCAGCCCCTCGACGTCCACCAGCCGGTCGTCAGCCCCGACCCACCGGCCCTCGTGCAGCCGCGCGTACTGCCACTCCAGCAGGAGACGGCGCTGCTCCGCGAGATCCTCGACGTCCAGCCACGGGACCGGACCCGCCACCTCCGACGTCCGCCACCGGGCCGACCCGCGCGCTTCCTCCAGCACCCGGAACGCCCACGACGCGGGATCCCCCGGCGAGGTCAGCACCGCCAGCCGCGACCCCGGCACCTTCGGCAGCGCGGACACGATCGACGACCACAGCCGGCGCGGACCGGGCGTGTCCTTCCACTGTGCCAGCTCGTCCACGACCGTCAGCCACGGACGCCGGCCCCACGACGACGCATCGTCCGACGACTCGACCTCCAGCGTCGCGCCCGACGACCGCACCGTGGCCCGGTGAGCCTCGACGTGCAGCGATCCCGCCAGCCCCGGCGTCCTCTCCACGTAGCCACGTACCGCGTCGAGGAGTAGCCCAGCCTGCCCCCGGTCCGCCGCGTACCCGTAGCTCCGCGACACGCGAGGAGCCTGCACCAGCAGCGCACACGTCACGACCGCCCCGAGGTCGGACGTCTTGCTCCCACCACGCGGACGGGTCAGGTAGTGCAGCCGAGGACCGTCAGCGTCGAGCACCGCCCGAGCGTCGTCCCGCTGCCACCGCTCGGCCGCGTCGCCCCACCGGCGGCCGTCCTCCAGCACCAGCCCGTACAGCAGCTCCAGCGTCGCGTCAGCAGCCGTCACGATCCGTCCTCCTGGTCCTCGACGTCGCGGGCCGTGCCGACCACCTCGACGCGCTCCAGCGCCTCCCTCCCGGCCGCTCGCACTTGCTCCAGGTCCGCGGCGTGCAGCACGGCGTCCGCACGCTCACGGGCCAACGCAGCACGCGACCGCGGATCCAGCCCGAGCCGCTCCCGTGCACGCATCGCAGACGACTCCGCCCGCTCCAGCGCCCGCAGCGCCGACCGAGGCTCACCCTCCGCATCGACCAGCCCGTGCACGTCGAGGTAGTCGGCCAACAGCACACACCGCGCCTCCGCCCGCGCCCACGACTCCAACGCCGGCCCGTCGAGGTCGTCCAGCCACGGCGCACGCTCCCGCGCCCACCGCACCACCGCGTCCGCGATCGGCTGCACGAACCGCTCCGCGTTGGCCCCGTGCCGCGTCGACAACAGGTGCCCCGGCTGGAACGGCTCCCACCGGTAGCCACGCGCCGGGATCCCCGACGCCGGACCCGCGCTCCCCTTCCGCTCACTCACGCGAACACCCCCCACCGGGCACAGCACCCAACGCGCCCGACCCCACGAACCGCCTCCAACAGCCCACCAGCACCCGAACCCGCCAGCACCCGGACCGACGTGGCCCCCGACGTGGCCCCGACCGTGCCCCCGACGACCATCCCGACCGACGATCCGACGCGCGCATCATCTCGACCGAACGGGCCACCCTCCGGCACGACCGCGCTCGACCGGTGCTGGTGGTGTGCTCGGGGGTGGTTCTGGTGGTGTGGGGTGGTGGCCCCTTCACGGGGGTGGGTACTACGTACCCCTACCCCGCGTGATGGGTGGGGGGCGTGATGGGCGTGTAGGGGTGCGTGATGGGGTGCGTGATGGGTGTTGGGGGCTTCGGGGGGTTCCGTGATGGGTGCACGTCGGGGAGGGTGCGTGTAGGGGTGCGTGATGGGGGTCTGGTTCATCGGTGGGGCTCCTCGACGAGCAGGCTCGCGGGTTGGTAGAGGGCGGGGGTGGAGGTGGTCTTGTTGCCGTCATGCTTGTGGGCGTGGCCGCTGGTGACGAGCCGTTCGAGGTGGCGGCGTGCTCGCTCGGTTTGGCTCCGGTCGGGGTCGGCGGTTCCGGTGATGGTCTGCGCGAGGGTGCGGGCGGTGATGCCGCGGGTGGCTGCTTGGAGGATCCGGAGCGGGTCGGGTGCGTCGAGGAGGGTGGTGGTGCCGGCGTCGTGGTCGTGGACGAGCTTCCAGGGGCCGAGCTGGTCGGCGGGCTGCTTGAGGTGGGTCAGCTCGACGACGGGGTCCCCGGCGTCGCCCCACAGCAGGAGGACCGATCCGGCACCGGCGGTGAGCCAGCCCGATCCGAACACGTCGTCGAGCTTGGTCGGGCGGGCGTTGCCGGCCTGACGCTTCCGCTGGTGGTGGAGTCCGAGCACCTCAACTCCGGCGGCCACGCACGCTTGGAGCGCGAGGTTGACCTGGCCGCCGACCTCCGGCTTCTCCAGCGCCGGGGTGACGTCCTTGAGCGAGTCGAGGACGACCGTGCCGGCGTCGTGGTCCTGGACGAACCGGACCAGCGCGGCCGGGTCGGTCGCGACGTCGAACGGGAGCGGTCCGGGCCAGACCGACAGGCGGCCGTCCAACCGTTCGCGGTCCGCGTCGGTGACCATCCGGCGCAGCGATCGTGCGGCCTGCCGGGGCCGGTCCCCCGCGACGTACAGGACCCGCCGGCCGTCGTCCTCCACGGGGATGCCGAGGACGTCACCCGATCCGACACCGATCCGTGCGAGGACGACCTGTTGCGCCAGCGTGGTCTTGCCGACCCCCGGCGGGCCGACCAGCAGCAGCGGCTCCCCCGACGACCACGCGACCTTCAGCCCGTCGCCCCACACGGCCGGGATGCCGTCCGGCTGGTCGAGCACGAACGCGCCGCCGGACACCGCACGTCCCGCCGTCCCGGACGGTGCCGCCGGTCCGGCTGCGGTGAGACGGTCCCGCAGCTCCCGTGCCGGGGTGCCCGCGTCCAGGTCCCGGACCACCGCGCAAGCTTCCGCGCGGAGCCGGCGGCCGTCCGCGTGCTCCCGGACGATGGTCACGTACGCCTCGACGTTCCCCGGCGAGGGGACCTGGACGGTCAGGTCATGGAGCGCGGTCGGGCCGCCCACCTCGTCGAGCTGCCCGCGGCGGGCGAGCCACTCGGTCACGGTCAACGTGTCGACCGGATCGCCCGCCCCGAGGACGCCAGCGACCGCGTCGAACACCACCTGGTGCGCGTGCCGGGTGAACACCTCCGGCGTGAGCGTCGCCACCACCGTCTCAGCGGCCGAGCGGGACAGCATCGCCGCACCGAGGACCGACACCTCCGCTTCCAGCGACGCGAGCGGGGTCCGGCCCTCCGCCACCACCAGCGGCGCCGCCACGTCCGCGGCCACCCCGGTCACCACCTGACGTGCCGCGACCCGTCACGGGTCACGGCCGGTGTCCCTCCGGGCACGCCTACGATGGTCACCATGCCTCGCCTCCTAACAGTCGTCGAGGCTCCGCGTCCCCGGTGCCGTCCGCGCCGGGGACGCACACGTCAGTCCCCCACGGCCCGCAACGTCGGCCGGTCCGCTCCCTCACCGTCGAGGCCGAGGAACGCCAGCAGCGCCGCCCGCGGGATCCGCCAGTTCCGTCCCACCCGGACACCGCGCAGCTCCCCGGACCGCAGCAGCTCACGCACCGTGTCCTCGTCCGCCCGCAACACCGACGCGACCTCGACCGTGCGGAGCACGTCCGGCAGCTCGTCCAGCTTCAGCACCGACGTCACGCCTGCACCTCCGCCTGCCGAGCCAACGCTCCGATGAGGGCCGCGTACCGCAGGGCAGGTTCGCCGGTCGGGCGACGCTCCCCCGTCTCCCACCGTGCGACCGTCACCCGGTCGACCCCGACCGCAGCCGCGACCTCGGCCACCGACAGCCGTGCAGCCTGCCGGATCCGTGCCCCGTCACCGGACGTCGCGAGCCGTCGAGCCTCCGCCGTCACTAGCAGCGCTTCCTGGTCCATCGGTTCCGTCTCCGACTCGTTGTGCACCGATGATGCCTCACCCGGACCCCCCTGTGTGTAGTGAGTCTGTGCACACCTAGTGACAGCATGACACCAGCTTGCTACCGTCCTCGGCATGGCGAACATCAAGGTCCGGTTCGACGCGACACAGCAACAGGTGTCCGCGGGTGACGGGACGTGGCTCCCGCTCGCGTTCGTCGCGATCCACGACGACCCCGACCGGCCGGTGCGGGTCCTCGTCGAGGTCGAGGTCGACCCGGGCAGCGGTCGGCCGCGTGCACGTAGCGTCGTGGTCGAGGGGCGCGGCACCTACGAGGTGACCAGCAGGGACCTCCGGGCGCCCGTTGCGACCATCGTCCAGGAGGCGCTCCCGGTAGCGGCCGACAGTGGCCCTCTGCGGCCCGCTGGTGAGCTGCGGGACCCTCCGTCGTGGGGAACGCCCCGGCCGATGCACACGAACGTCAAGCGGCGTCTGGTGGCCGACTCAGCACGCCGGCAGTACCTCACGGAGGCGGACCTGGCCGAGGTGGCTCGGGTGTACGTCGAGGCGCTCCAGGAGGGCCGGCCGACCGCAGCAGCGGTAGCGCAGGCGCGTGGCGTCGAGGAGGGGACAGCGAGGAACCTCGTGCGCCGCGCGAGGCAGGTCGGACTACTGACACAGACCGCGGACCGGCAGGCCGGCGGGGAGCTGACCGTCCGGGCGCGTGAGCTGCTCGGGATGGACGAGGAGGGCAACGCATGAGCGTCAGCGAGGGCAAGCGTGGACGGTACGCGGGCGTGTCGAGCTACACGCTGGCGGACGGATCGAAGCGGTGGCGGGTCCGCTACGAACTGGAGCGCGACGGTGCGGGCAACCGGCAGCGCAAGACGCAGCGGGGGTTCACCTCGGAGGCGGAGGCGCGCCGGTTCCTGCGGGAGACGCAGGACGCGATCGAGCGGCGCACGTACGTCTCGCCGGACAAGGTCACCGTGGCGGACTACCTGGTCGACGAGTGGCTGCCGTCGATCCGGCCGCGAGGTGGTGCGACCGCCCGGAGGCATCGCGGGTCGGTCGGACTGTCGACGTGGGAGACGTACGGCCACCTCGTCCGTGCCCACCTGGTCCCCTCGCTCGGCGCGATCCCGCTCCAGGCGCTCACGCCCGCGCACGTGGACCGGCTGTACGACGTGCTGGAGCGGGACAAGGGGCTGTCCCCCAAGTCGGTCGTCAACGTCCACGGGGTGCTGCACAAGGCGCTGTCCGCGGCGGTGAAGGCGGGGCGGACGTCCCGCAACGTCGCGTCCGCGGTCGACGCGCCGCAGGCGGGACGGTCCCAGAGCGCGTGGTGGTCCCCTGCCGAGCTGCGCCGGTTCGTCCGCCACGTCGAGGGTGACCGCCTCTACGCCATGTGGCTCCTGTTCGTCACGACCGGGATGCGGCGCGGTGAGGTCGCCGGGTTGACGTGGGAGGACGTCGACCTCGACGAGGGACGGCTCCGCGTGACCTGGACGCTCGGGATCGTGGACAGCCAACCGACGTGGAAGCGGCACCCGAAGTCGAAGGCGGGTGAGCGCACCATGGCGCTCGACCCCGCGACCGTGGACGCGCTGCGGGCGTGGAAGGTCCGGCAGGCAGCGGAGCGGCTCGCGATGGGGCCGGGGTGGCGTGACGGGGAACCGGACCACCTCGGCACCTCACGTACCGGCGTGGTGTTCACCCGGACCGACGGGTGGGTCAACCACCCGGAGCGGGTGTCGACCTGGTTCCACGCGCACCGCAAGGCGGCCGAGCTGCCGCGGATCCGGCTCCACGACGTCCGGCACTCGTACGCCTCGGCGGCGCTCGCGTCCGCGGCCGGCTGGCACGAGGTGAAGGTGATCAGCGAGCGGCTCGGGCACGCGAACGTCGCTATCACGCTGGACACGTACAGCCACGTCCTGCCCGCTGCCGACGAGGTGACCGCCCACACGCTCGCACGCTTGATCCTGGAGGGTTGACGATGGACGCCGGGCCACACGCTGACGATCCCGAACTGCGCGCCACGACGCTGCGGCTCCTCGCCGCGATCGCTGCCGACCCGGACGGGGACGCAGCAGCCGACCGGCTCGACGAGTACGAACGGCTTGTGGAGCGCCGCCGGGTCGACCTCGCCCACGACCGGGACGCCCTCCAACGGCTCGACCTGGACCACGCGATGGTGATCGTCGACGCAGCGGAGGCGGCGGGGGCCGGCGCGTACGACCAGCTCCGTCAGGCCGTGGAAGCGTCCGGCGTCGACCCCGTGGAGACGATGCGGAGGGTGGCCCGTCAGGACGACGACCCTGCCGCACGTGACGAAGCGCGGCAGGCGCTCCGTCAGCGTGGGTTCCACCTCGACGACGGGTGACGTGCCGCTGCGGGGGCCACGGCGGGGGCCACGCCCGCCGTAGGGGCCGCACCGGGACGGGCCGGCGGCACGTTTCCGCAGGTCAGAGGCTAGATTTCCCCGCACGCGAGCGTGGCGGAACTGGCAGACGCGCTGGGTTTAGGTCCCAGTGGCCGCAAGGCTGTGGGGGTTCGAGTCCCCCCGCTCGCACCCCCTCTGGCCTGCGGGAACACTCCACCGAGCTGCACACCACGACCGAGCGGAAGGTCGGTCCTGCCTGGTCGACACGCACGACGACCGTCGCCGCGCTGCTCGCGGTCATCGACCACCCGAACTGCACGACCGTGTCCGCCTCCTCGATCGTGGCCCGGCGAGGCGGACGGGTCCACACCGGTCACCGAACGCAAGGCCGACTGGGCCTACCTGCCCGCCGGGTCGGACGGCACACCAGCCGTGCAGGTCATCGGCGGCGTGCTCGTGTACGCGCTGGCTGTCTGGCTGCTGGTGCTGGCCATCCGCACCAGGCCGCGGATGGCATCAGGCACCACGCTGCGGTGAGACGAGGCCGGTCTCGTAGGCGATGACCACCAGCTGTGCCCGGTCGCGGGCGCGGAGCTTGGTCATCGCGCGGCTGACGTGCGTCTTTGCGGTGGCGGGGCTGACGACGAGGTGGTCGGCGATCTGTCGGTTGCTGAGGCCCCTGCCGACCAGCGCGACGACCTCGCGTTCGCGGGCGGTGAGGACCTCGGTGCCCGGCGTGGGTCCGACCTCGATCGGTCGTGCGATGTACTCGTCGATGAGCTTGCGGGTGATGGCCGGGGACAGGAGCGCGTCGCCGCGGGCAGCGGTGTGGACCGCAGCGATCAGGTCGGCCGGCTCGATGTCCTTGACCAGGAAACCGCCGGCTCCGGCCTTGAGCGCCTCGAAGACGTACTCGTCGATGCCGTAGTTGGTCAGCACGACCACGTGCACGTCGGCCAGGTCGGGGTCGGCCGCGATCCGGCGGGTCGCTTCGATGCCGTCCATCACCGGCATCTGCACGTCGATCAGCACCACGTCGGGCCGGTACTGGGTCGCCAGCTCGACACCTGTGCGGCCGTCGGGCGCTTCGCCGACGACCTCGATGTCGTCCTCGGCGTCGAGCAGCGCGCGGAAGCCGCCACGGATCAGCGGTTGGTCCTCGACCAGCAGGACCCGGATCACGGGACCGTCACGGTGGTCGGCAGTTCCGCGGCGACCAGGAAGCCGCCCGCGGGACGTGGCCCAGCCACCAGCCGGCCTCCGAGGGCGCGCGCTCGTTCCTGCATCCCGGTGATGCCCAGCCCCGGCGGCGTGGCTCGTTGGTCGCTCGCGGTGCCGTCGTCGGCGACCCGCACGGTGAGCACGTCGTCGTCGAGGACGACGTGCACGTCAACCTGGGATGCCGCCGCGTGTCTGGTGACGTTGGTCAGGGACTCCTGCACGATCCGGTAGACCGCGCGGTCGAGGTGGGGCGCCAGGCCGTCGGTCCGCCCGGTGATGGTGAACGACACCTGGAGTCCCGACCTCCTGGTCACCTCGACGAGCTCAGGGAGGCGTTCGATGCCGACCGCCAGCATCCCCTCGTCGGCGACCGTGCCGGGCCGCAGCACGTCGAGGGTCCCACGCAGCTCACGTATCGCGTCGGTGCTGGCCTCCTGGACCGCGAGCAGGGCTGGCGGGACCTCCTCCCCACGTTTGCGCGCGAGGTGGACCGCGACGCCAGATTGCACCTTGATGACCGAGATGCTGTGTGTCAGCGAGTCGTGCAGCTCGCGAGCGATGCTGAGCCGCTCCTGTGCCACCCGGCGCTGGGCGATCTGTTCACGGGTGCGTTCGGCCTCGGCGGCACGTGCCTCGACTTCGGCCACGTACACCCGGCGCTGGCGGGCGACCTCCCCGAGGACCCCGGACGCCACGACCCAGCCGGCGATGAGCAGGTGCTGCTCGAGGTTCTCGAGCGCCGTCTCGGGCCCGTCCCGCCACAGGGTCGAGGCGATGGTGCCGACCACGATGGTGGCCGCTGCGGTGATCCATGCGGGCAGCCGGCGCCCTGCCTCGACCGCGGTGTGGAGGGCGACGAAGACCGGTAACGCCGTCGCCGCGCCCGGGTACCCGACCGTCGGGTAGACGACCACGATCACGCACGTGATCAGCAGCACGCCCAGCGGCACGATCCGACGGAGCGCGAGCGCGGCGCAGCTGACGATCACCAGCGTCGCGCTCACCGCGTCGGGCGACCTGAGCTCCACCTCGGCGGTGAACATCACCAGGAGCGCGAAGACGCCCAGGCCCGCCGGGAGGACCAGATCACGCGGTTCGAGGGCACGTCTGCGGCTGTCCATCTCGTGACGATAGCTCTGTGGGGCTCCCACGACGTCGGCCAGCAGGCGGCGTCGCGGCGTACTCCCCCGGAGGTAGGCCGCGGGAGGCGTACGCCCCGGACCGCACCTGGAGATGCACCCCTGGGTGTGACGACGCAGCCGCACGAGACAGCCACGCTGCTCCTCGGCTCGAGCAGCCGATCGGCACCGCCGATCCACCTCCCGGAGGACCTCCGCAGATGATGCTCTTCGAACTGTTCACCCCCGACCGCACCCTGGAGACCGGCGAGGCCGATCGCCTCGCCCGACGGCTCGTCGACCTCGTCGGAGGCCACACCACGACCGTCCGTGCCATCGTCCACCAGCCGGCCGGGTGGGCCGCCGGTCGCAGCGATGCCGGCGATGGCCGCCAGTGGCTGGTCCGGATCAGCATGCCCGACAGCTGGCGCCGCGCCATGCCCGACGACTCCCTGATCGCCGACGTGACCACAGCGCTCGGCGAGCTGGAGGACGACCCCGACCGGGTGCTGCGCGAACCGGCCGTGTGGGTCCAGTTCGTCGACGTCCCCGAAGGCGGGTTCGGGACCTTCGGAACCGCACTCGGCATCGACCGTCTCGCCGACCTGGCCACCGGCAAGCTCGAGGTCACGGCCGACGGCGACATCCAGGCGCCGGCGGCAGCAGCCGACATCGTCCGCGACCCGATCTGCGGGATGAGCGTGGACCTGTCACGCACCAAGCTGACCCTGGAGATCAACGGTACGACCTACGGGTTCTGCGCCCGGGGCTGCCGCGACACCTTCGCCGCCGACCGGACAGCGGAGGCGTCGTCGTGACCGGAGCGGCTGCCACCACCTCCCGCGTCCGACCCGGTACACACGTCACCCCACGCCAGCTCACCACCGCCCTCCACGACCACGTCCAGATCCCCGACGGCGACCGGTTCGTGCACCTGCAGTTCCGCCGGTTCGCAGGATGCCCGGTGTGCAACCTCCACCTGCGCACCTTCGCCCACCGCTACGACGAACTGCTCGCCGCCGGCGTCGTCGAGATCGGGGTCTTCCACTCCCCCGCCACCGAACTGGCGGCCCACGCCACGGACCTGCCCATCCCGCTCATCCCAGATCCCGACAAGCACCTCTACCGCGAGTTCGACGTCGAGTCCTCACCCCGCGGCATGCTCGACCCGCGCGCCTGGCCGATGATCATCCGCGCGCTCCTCCGCAGCACCATCGACGTCCTGCGCGGCCGGGCCAAGGCACCACGCCTGTTCCCCGACGGCGGCCGCTACGGGCTACCGGCCGACATCCTCCTCGCCCCCGACGGCCGAGTCGTGGCCGCCAAGTACGGCGACCACATCGACGACCACTGGTCCGTCGACGACGTCATCACCCTCGCACGGCCGTAGGCGCCCCCGCTGGCGTGCCCACACCGGTGCGCCTGTGAGGAGTTCCAGTTGGTGCCGGTCCAGATCCGGCCGTCCCAGACGATGTTGCGGATGGCGAGTTCGTTCGCGGGGGTCGTGACCCAGTTGGCGATCCGCCAGCCGTGGGCACGGTCGCCTGGCGCGGGGTGTTCTCCGATGGTGAACCCGACATGTGGGCAGTCCCCGTCGCATGGCGAGATCAGCCCGCAGCGATGACCTCGATCTCGACCAGCCAGTCGCTCACGAGCGTCTCGGCGACGACCGCGGTTGTCGGCACCACCCGGCCATCGAGTGCGGCCACGCGGGCAGCCGCGTTCGCCTCTGCGTAAGAGCTGTCTCGGAGGTAGCTGGTCAACCGCACGATGTTGTCCGTCGTCATGTCGGCGGATGCGAGGATGACGCGAATGTTCGACCAGATCAGGTCGAGCTGCTCGTCCAGGGTTTCCCCGGGAGTACCCGAGGAGTCCAGCCCCATGGTTCCGGCGACGAACAGCAGCCGTTGGGCGCCACGGACCTCCATCGCATGCGCATAGTCGTCAGTCGCCGGATAGACACCGTCGCTGGGGCTGTGTGGCACGAGCTGCATCTGATCATCCTCGCGGATCTCGAGGGGCTCTTGCGGGACGGTGGAACCTATCTCGACGGCCACATCCAGGGCCGACGGCACATGCCGGTTCCTGGTATGGCGTCGCTGAGGCTGGTCCGCAGCGTCGGCAACGGCACACGAGGGCGAGTACAGCTGCGTCCTCGAAGAGCGCGTCGGCGCGGCCTTCGACGGGGTCGAGGCCTACGCGGCTGTCGGCGACTTCGTCCGCGAACCCTGCGGAGAGCGGCACGTTCTGGAACGCCGGCGACGGTTCGCTGCGGAGCCCTGAGATCATCACAGCCGACGGCATCGAGGAGCTGTTCCTTCGTAGCGCCGGCACCGTGCCTCAGTGAGCACCCTCGAGGTGATCCATGGCGGGCGCGACGGTCGCCATCCGGGCCGCAGCGGGCGTGTTGCGGCTACGCAGCGCACGGACCTCACCAGCGGTCACGACCGCCGAGATCCCGGGGATGTCGCCGCGGGCGAGCGCGCCGAGCGCGTCGGGGGCGAGCGAGCCCCAGGGCGCGTCCATCACGATCAGGTCGGCGGCTCGCCCCTCCTCGAGGTAGCCCGCTGGCAGGTCCCAGACATCGGCGACGTTGCCCGTCGCCATGGCCCAGAGGACCGCGGGGGCGAGGTCCGACATCGAGGACAACTCGGCGATGGTCTTGATCACCCCGAGCGGCATGACGCCCGTGCCGGTGGGGGTGTCGCTGCCGATCACGACTCGTCGGAGGGCATCGGCGTCAGCCGCGACCTCGAGGATGCGGAGCGAGGACCGCAGGTTGCCGGCCTGGACCAGCTGCAGGGCCATGGTCGAGTCGTGGATGATCTTGTCGACGCCGGCCTCGGCGAGCGACGTCGGGCCTCCGTTGATGTGTCCGCAGACGTCGGGACCGAGCGTCAGCAGGTCGTCGGGCGTGATGGGCTGGGATCCGGGGACGCTCGCGCCACCGGAGTGACACATGACCGTGATCCCGTGCTCCTGCGCCCACCGGACCTGGTCGACCCCATCGGACGGTCGCTCGTAGCGACCGAAGCCGAACTTGGCCAGGTGCACGCCGGCGTCCTGCAGTTGCGCGAAGTGTTCCGGCCGGAGGGTCGGCTCCAGTACCACGCTGCCCGCGTGCACCCGCATGCCACCGGGACGGAACCCGTCGAAGCACGTCTTGGCCGCGATCGCGAGGGCGGTCACGCCCACGGCGCTGTGCGGGCGGCCCGGCGCGTGGATCTCGCCCGGCGACACGACCGACGTGATGCCGCCATGCACGTAGCTGGCGAGGAAGTCGACGGTCTTCTGTCGTGGTGTGTAGTCACCGAGCACGACGTGGCAGTGGGAGTCGATCAAACCGGGCGCGACCGAGCAGCCCTGGGCGTCGATCTGCACCTCAGCCGCATCGAGACGTGCCGCGAGATCGGCGCTGTCCCCGATGGCGACGATGGTGCCGTCCGCGACGAGGACGGCGTCGCCCTCCGCCACCGGTGCCTCGAGACGGCCCGTGAGCAACGTGCCCGCGTTGCGGATCGCGAGCGAGCTCATGAGGCGTCCTGTGCAGCCACCGCCGCCTCGCGGGTCATACCCCCGACGCGCGCGTTGATGCGGCCGCGGTTGGCGACGGCCGCGATGATGACCAGCTCGTCAGCGAGCGGCGCGTCGGGGACCTGCACCGTGATGGTGTCGTAGTGGCTGCGGACCCACACCTCGTCCTTGAAGGCCAGCGGCACGTCGATGGTCGCTCCCGGGGCACCGACCTTCTTGGTCGACGAGATCCACGCAACCCCGCCGCCGATGGCGTCGCGGAACGCGTTCCCGAACACCGACGTCAGGGCGGCGTGCACGTGCTCCTGCTCACCGGCTGTCCCGGCGATGCCGGCCTTGCCGTAGCTGTCGACCTGGCCGTCGAGGGCCTGTGCGCAGCGTGACCCGAGCTCGGTGCCGATGGCGGCGGAGCCGTCGATGATGCTGCTCAGGTCCTCGACGTGGCCCTGCCCCGCGAACGGGTTGCGGATCACGGCGCAGGCCGCGGCGCGGATGAGGGGGCCGCCGTCGTCGGTGTGCCCGAGGTGGTGGCGGATCTCCTCCACCTCGACGCGGATCTTGCGGATCTCGAGTTCTGCCATCAGGTGCTCCTGGAGGGGTCCGGTCGGGTCAATGTCACCTCCGTGGCGTCGGCCACGACTCGTCCTCCCGACCCTACGAGCAGTCCCGACACCTCCGCCGTCCCCCGTCGGGGTACATCTCGCCTCGATCGGTTCCCGGTCCGCCTCCGGGTGGAAGGGGCCGCGCCGTGGCCTGCGAACTGCCCGATCGGGTGTCGGATCGTCGGCCCACCCGAGGCGATCGCCGGGCGTTGCGCGGAAGGAGGGGAACCGCGGACGCCACGCATGGAAGTTACTCAATCGGGTGACGGGGACCCCATTCAGGTCCGAATACCCTGCTTTCCACGGCCACCCCACGAGCCGCAGCAGACCGCAGCGGGTCCTCTCACATGCGACCCGCAGAGCCGTCCAGCGAACGACCAACCACGGGATGACAGACCTACCGCTAGATGACATAGGCAGGCATCGGTCTGCCGCTGAGCTCGAGAGGGAGAACGATGCGCCAGGACTCCGAAGAGTCGCTTCAGCAGCTGATCGACAGGACGCCAGACCTCGTCGACTACTTCTACAACGACGCGGTCGCCCCGCACTTCTCCCGCGCTGGGGTTGCGAAGACCGGGGCCTTCATCCCTCCCGCCTTCACCAACTGGCGTGACGAGCAGCGCTCGTGGCATGAGACGGCCGCACTCCTGCACCAGTCTCACCACATGCCGGAACTGTTCGTCGAGGGGCCCGACGCGGCCCGACTCATCGAGCGGGTGGGCATCAACAGCATGGCGAACTGGACCCTCGATCGCGCCAAGCAGTTCGTGGCGTGTACCCCCCGCGGGCACGTGATCGGCGATTGCGTCGCCTACCGCCTCGGTGAGCAGCGCTTCGAGCTCATCAGTGGCATGCCGATCATCGACTGGGTGCACTACAACGCCGTGACCGGGGATTACGACGTCACCGTGACCAAGGACGAGCCGTCCAACATCAACCCCACGGGCGGGCGGATCAACTTCCGCCTGCAGCTGGACGGCCCCCACGCGGAGAAGATCTTCGACAAGGTCGTGGAGGGCGGCGCTCCGGAGATCAAGTTCTTCCACACCGCACGGGTGAAGATCCGCGGTGTCGAGGTGCTCGTGCTTCGGCACGGCATGGCTGGGCACCGTGGTGTCGAGATCTCCGGCCCGTACGCCGAGGAGAAGACCGTCCGCGACGCGCTCCTCGAGGAGGGGGCGGAGTTCGGCATCACTCCGGTGGGGACCCAGGCCTACTTCAGCACCCAGTTCTCGGACGGATGGATGCCCTACCCGGTGGCCGGCATCTTCACCGGTGAGGAGATGCGCGGATTCCGCGAATGGCTCTCCGCCACGGGCTGGGAGGCCAACACCGAGATCGGCGGCAGCTTCCGTTCCTCCGACATCGAGGACTACTACGTCACGCCCTACGACCTGGGCTACGGATCGATCATGAAGTTCGATCACGACTTCATCGGCCGGGAGGCGCTCGAGGCACTCCCGATCGAGAAGCGCCGCACCAAGGTCGCGCTGGTCTGGAACGAGGAGGACGTGGCCCGCGTCTTCGCCTCCCAGTTCGGTCCGGGTCCGCGGTACAAGGCCATCGAGCTACCCATCGTCTTCTACTCCTGGAACCAGTTCGACGAGGTCCGCAACGACGCGGGCGACCTGGTCGGCGTGTCCTGCCACGCTGGGTACCTGAACAGCGAGGGAGCACTGATCTCGCACGCCTTGATGAACCACGGCCACGCAGAGATCGGCTCGGAGGTTCTCGTGACGTGGGGAGAGCCCAACGGGGGGTCACGCAAGCCCCACGTGGAGCGCCACGAGCAGACGCAGATCCGGGCGACCATCGAAGCTGTGCCCTTCTCCTCTTCGGTTCGGCAGATGATGCGCGAAGCCGTGCACGCGCGCTGAAGCACAGGTCCATCCGGACCCGCAGGCACCACGCCCTCATCGAGGGCCGCGGTGCCCGTGCAGCGAGAGGAGCGCGACAGTGATCCGTGCCCGTACGGCTCGGCAGCCCCAAACCCGGGCATCGATGCGACAGGCCGCAGCCAGCCTCGGCTACGAGGTGATCCCCCTCAAGAACACCGAGAAGCTCGTCGTCGACGAGGTGCCGGTGACCGTGCCGTTGACGGTGACGGCCTCCCCGAAGCAGGGGCAGGACGCCACCATCGATCTCGCGGTCGCGCTGGCCGGTCACGGGTACACCGTCGCGCCACACATCTCCGCGCAACAGGTTCGGGACCAGGGCCACCTTGCGGAGGTGGTTGCCCGCTGCCGGGAGGCGCAGATCACCGCTGTCTTCGTCGTTGGTGGCGACCGTACGAAGACCCTCACCGAGTTCGCTGATGCGCTGGCGCTGCTGCGCGCTCTCCACGACCTCAACCACGGGTTCACGAACATCGGCATCGCCGGCCACCCCGAGGGGCACCCTTCCGTGCCCGACCACGTGCTCTTCCAGGCGCTGAAGGACAAGGCACGGTTGGCCAACCACATCACGACGCAGATCGTGTTCGACCCTGACCTGATCCTCGCCTGGAGTCGAGAACTCCAGAGGCGTGGGATCAACCTGCCCGTGCAGGTGGGTGTGCCCGGGGCGGTCCACCGCCAGAAGCTCCTGCGGGTCTCGGCCGGGCTCGGTATCGGCCAGTCGGCCAAGTTCTTGTCCAAGCAGCAGAGCCTGCTCTGGCGCTTCTTCACTCGGGGCGGCTTCAACCCGGACAAGATCATGAGGGGGTTGGCGCCGCACATCGGCAAGCCTGACAACACCATCGCCGGGTTCCACGTCTTCACCTTCAACGACCTTGCATCGACCGAGGTGTGGCGCAAGCGGCTCCTGCAGAACCCCGGCTGACCACCCTCTCCGGCTCATCCCACAGGAGTACCGATGACCGCGTCGGCGACCACCGCCACCGTCTTCCCGCGCGCCACCCCCGCGTCGCATCACCGTGCGGATCGGGGCCGGTTGCTGATCCAGTGCCCCGATCGGCAGGGCATCGTCTCGGCGGCCAGCACCTTCCTGACCAAGACCGGTGCGAACATCGTCACCCTCGACCAACACGCGACCGAGGAAGAGGGCGGCGAGTTCTTCCAGCGCACCGAGTTCATCCTGCCCGGTCTGGCCGCCGCCCGCGACGAGCTGGCAGCGGCTTTCGCCACGGAGGTCGGCGACGAGTTCGGCATGACCTTCCGCCTGACCGAGGCGAGCACGCCCAAACGGGTCGCGATCATGGCTTCGAAGACCGACCACTGTCTCCTGGACCTGCTGTGGCGCAACCGCCGTGGCGAGCTGAACATGAACGTGGTGATGGTGATCTCCAACCACGCCGCCCTCGCCGACCAGGTCCGCCCGTTCGGCGTGCCCTACATCCACGTCCCGGCCACACGCGACAACCGCGAGGAGGCTGAGGCCCGGATCCTGGACCTGCTCCAGGGCAACGTCGATCTGGTCGTCCTCGCCCGGTACATGCAGATCCTCACCCCCGCGTTCCTCGATGGCACGGGTTGCCCGCTCATCAACATCCACCACTCGTTCCTGCCCGCCTTCATCGGCGCCGCCCCGTACCAGAAGGCCAAGGACCGCGGCGTGAAGCTCGTGGGAGCCACCGCCCACTACGTCACCCCCGACCTCGACGAGGGCCCGATCATCGAGCAGGACGTCGTCCGCGTTCACCACCAGCACACCACCGAGGACCTGGTCCGCCTGGGTGCGGACGTCGAGCGGTCCGTGCTGTCTCGGGCTGTGCGCTGGCACCTCGAAGACCGCGTCGCCCGGCACGGCAACACGACCATCGTCTTCTGAGGAGCGCCCCGAACGCCCGCAGGTACGAGCCGCCGCGGCACCGCGATCGCCCGGCACGCTCGTCGGTCTCGAGCAGATCGCGATGGACGTGCTCGGCTCCGCGGCGGGCGAGCGGAACCGCCGATGGCGGTCTATCCCACTCCGAGCAGGTCTCGGACGAGGCCGTCGTCCGACCGGAGTTCCTCGGGGTTGCCGCGGAACGTGATGCGCCCCTTGGACATCACCGCCGTCTCCGTTGCGACCCTCAGAGCGAGAGCGACGTTCTGCTCGACCAGCAGGATCGTCACACCCTCGCTCGCCAACGACCGAACCACGTCGCCAACGAGGTTGACGATCGAGGGCGCGAGCCCGTCCGAAGGCTCGTCGAGCAGCAGCAGCCGTGGGTTGGTCACCAACGCCCTGCCGATCGAGAGCATCTCCTGCTCGCCGCCAGACAGCACGCTGCCGCGGTTGGCGCGACGATCGGCCAGTTGCGGGAACAGCTCGTAGACGGACTCCGGCGTCCACTTGCCTGGCCGCGCGTTGCGAGCAGCGATCTGCAGGTTCTCCTCGACCGTCAGCGGCCCGAACACCCTGCGCCCTTGGGGCACCAAGGCCAGGCCGGCCCGCGCGATCTGGTACGTCGATCTGCCGATCAGCTCCTCACCGGCGAAGCGGATGCTGCCGGTGCCTGGCAACATGCCCATGATCGTGTGGACGAACGTCGTCTTGCCGACGCCGTTGCGGCCGAGCAGGCTCAGCACGGCACCATCGGCCACCGACAGGTTCACGCCATCCAGAACTCGCGTGCCCGGGTAGCCCCCGGCCAGGTCCTGCACCTCTAGCACGCTCACGTCACCACCCCCGAGCCGGCATCGCCGGCGCCGAGTTCCGCGTCGGGTGGCGCGCCGAGATAGATCTGTTGGACGAGCTCGGAATCTCGGATCTGCTCCGGAGCCCCGTCGGCCACCACAGCACCGAGATGCAGCACCGTCACTCGGTCAGCGAGCGTGAAGACGACGTCCAGGTCGTGCTCGATGATCAACACCGTGATCTGCCTCGGTAGGTTGCGCACCAGCTCCACGAACCGCGCCGTCTCCGCAGCTGACATCCCTGCGGTGGGCTCGTCGAAGAGCAGGATCCTGGGATCGACCGCGAGTGCCAACGCGACCTCGAGTTGACGTCGCTCACCGTGGGACAGCGAACCCGCTGGAACCGTCGGGCGATCCAGCAAGCCGACCTCGCTCAGGGCTGCATCGGCCGCCTGCCTCGACGCAGCTGACTGGCCGCCGATCGCTTTGGCGGGCCTGCCGTGACGACGTTGCGCGGCCAGCATCACGTTCTCGAGCACCGTCATCGAAGCGAAGATGGTCGAGTGCTGGAAGGTCCTGGCCAGACCGCGTCGGGCACGCTGATGATCAGCCAACCGGGTGACGTCTTCGCCGTACATCGTGACGGAGCCCGACGTCGGCCGGAGCGTGCCCGCAACGAGCGCGAACAGCGTGGATTTCCCCGCCCCGTTCGGTCCGATGATGGCGTGGCGGGAACCTGCCGACACCTGGAGGCTGACATCGTCGACGGCCACCACCGAGCCGTAGTTCTTCGAGATGCCCTGAAGGCTCAGGGGCGGTTCGCTCACGTCGTCACCTCCTTCGCTGGCTCCGGTTCCCCGGCATCCTCAGGCCGGGAAGGTTCCGGCGGTCCATCGGCCTCCTTGCGGCGTCGCCGTCGTTCGCGGCCGATGCCGGCGAGGCCGTGGGGGACCAGGTAGACAGCGAGGACGAAGATCAGTCCGAGAAGCAAGGGGCCATGGCCGCCCAGATCCTGGCTCACGACGTCGGTCATCAGGATCACGATCGCCACCCCGACGCAGCCACCCCACATCGAACCTCGTCCAGCGATGATCACCGCCAGGAGCAAGAGCGCCGACAGGTGGAAGGACATCGTTGCCGGCGTGATGAACCGAGGCATCTGCGCGGCGAGGATCCAGCCGGCGGCACCGGCGATCGCACCCGAGAAGGTCCAGACCGCGTACTTGTAGTACGCCGTCGAGTAGCCGAGCCCCCGCATCCTCTCCTCGTTGTCCCGGATCCCGCGCAAGGATGACCCGAAGGGCGATCGCACGACCAGCAGGACCAGGCCCGCGCACACCGCGAAGACCAGGAAAGCGAGCCAGTAGACGTAGCCGGAGAGCAGGATCGGCGTGCCGGGGACGAGCTCCATGGGAGCCCCTGCCCCGAGCCCGTCGTTCCCCCCGGTGAACGAACGCCACCGCATCGCCGCGCGGAACAGCAACTCGCCGATCGCCAACGACAGCATGAGGAAGTACATCTTGTAGGCCCGCACGGCGATCCAGCCGGTGGCCGCGGCGACGGCCGTGGCCGCCACCACGGCGGCGGCGAGCTGCACCAGTGCGCTGTGCGTCAGGTTGCGCGAGACGAGCACGCTGGCGTACGCACCGACGCCCGCGTACGCAGCGTGGGCGAGGGTGAGCAGTCCGGCATGCCCGGCCACCAGGTTGATCGACATGCCGAGCAGCATGAAGCCCAGCAGGCTGGTGAGGATCGCGATGGAGTAGTTACTGGCACCGAGGAGCGGTGCTGCCGCGAGAAGGGCCATGACCGCCGCGGTGATCATCACCGTCGGCCGTCGACAATCGGCCAGGATCTGACTCATCGGCTCATCGCCCGACCGCCGCGCTGTTCGGGAACAGGCCGCCGGGGCGGAACGTGATGATCAGCGCCATCGCCCCGAACAGCAGGAACGACGCTGTCGCGGGCATCAGCACGACCCCGAGGTTCTCCACCATTCCGATGATGAGTGCGCCGATCATCGTGCCGCCAACGGAGCCCACGCCGCCTACCACGATCACGACGAGGGCCAGCAGGAGGATCTCGGTACCGAGCCCGGCAGAGGCGCCCTTGATCGGGGCAGCGAGCACGCCGCTGCCGACGGCCAGTGCGGAGGCCACACCGAACGTGATGAGCGCGACGTTGCGGACGCTGATCCCCACGGCCTCGACCATCTGGGGGTCGGCGACCGTCGCACGCACCACCGCGCCCGCGGACGTCCGCTCCAGGACGTACCACACCGCCGCGGCGACCACCACCCCCACCACGATGACGGCCAGCCGGTAGGCCGGGTAGGACGAACCAGCCACCCGGACAGATTGAGCCAGAGCGCCCGGCGCCGCCATCGCGTGGTCGTCCTTGCCGAACGTCAGCAACAACAGCTCGCTGATCACCAACGCCAGACCCAGCGTGAGCAGCGCCTCGTCCATGTGGCCGCGGCCGATCAGCGGACGCATGAGCATCATCAGTCCGATGCCCAACAATCCGCCGAGCACCATGGCGACGCCGACGGCGGCGACGAAGCTGCCCCACGTCGCCGCCGTCTCTCCGGCGATCCGGTAGCCGAGGTAGGCACCGACGAGGAAGAACGACCCGTGAGCGAGGTTCAGGACGTTGAGCAGACCGAGCAGGATGGTCAACCCGACCGCCATCATGAAGAGCAGCAGCCCCACGGCAACACCGTTGAGCAGCACTCCCAGGTTCGCGATCACCCAAGCCATGTCAACGACCGTCCTTCAACCGGAGGGTCCGGTCCGTCACGGGTTGGGCAGGGGCTCGATGGTGACGTTGCGCAGCCCGTCGTCGGTCTGCTGCACCTCGGTGAGATGCCAGCCCTGCACGATCGTGCGAGTCTCGTCGAAACTCAGCTCGCCACGCACGCCGCTGACCGTACCGATGTTCCCGAGGGCCTCGTTGATCGCAGCCCGCGTGACCTCGCCGTCGACCTCGGAGATGGCACGGTCGAGGATGAGGGCGGTGTCGTACATCGACGCGGCGAAACCGGTGGGCAGCCCATCGAACTTCTCGACGTACGTCGAGACGAACGCCTGGTTCTCGGGGTTCTCGAAGTCCCAGTTGTAGCGCACGGAGTTGAAGACACCGAGAGCGGTATCACCCTGCGCCTCGAGAACAGGACCGTCGGTGACGTAGCCCGCGCTGTAGTGGGTGACCTCATCAGCGAGCCCGAACTGGTGGTACTGCGTGACGAAGTTGATGGCGTCGGCGCCTGCGAAGAACGAGTAGATGCTGTCCGCCCCCGACGACCGGATCTGTGCGAGGTAACCGGAGAAGTCGGAGGTGGTTCCGAAGGGGGTGTACACCTCACCGACGACGCGATCCTCGGGGAAGTGCTCCTTGAACCCGTCGAGCATCTCGTAGCCACTGGAGTAGTCCGGGGCGATCAGGAACACGTCGCCGACGCTGTCGTCCTCGGCCAACTTCTGCGCCAACGCCTGTCCCGGTTCTCTGTTGTCCTGGGACGTGCGCCAGATCCACTCTGAGGCGAGTTCGTCGGTGAAGGCCACAGCGCCGGTGTTGGCCAGCAGGGTCGGCACCTGGCCCGAGTCGAAGATGTCGCGACCGCCGATGGCGGTCGGCCCGGCAACGACACCGACGAGAACGTCGACGGCGTCCTGCTGCACGAGACGATTGACCCCGGCGACGCCCGTCTGCGGGGTCTCGCCTTCGTCCACGGTGACCAGCTCGACTTCTCTTCCGCCGAGCATGTTGTCGTTCTGCTCCAGGTACAGCGTGAACCCGTTCTCCATATCCCGGCCTACCGCGGCGAACGTCCCGGATTTCGCCACGAGCAGGCCCACCTTCACCGGGCCGTCGTCGACCTGCGGCGCAGGATCCGAGTCGTCGTCGACCTGCGGCGCAGAATCCGAGTCGTCGTCGACCGGCGGCGCAGCACCTGATCCCAGCGATTCGCCGCCGCATGCAACGACCAATAGGGCGGCAGATGCGAGAGCGGCCCCCCGGGTGAACACCGCACGAGTTCGCGTAACCATCAGACCCTCCACACATTGGCGCCTCCGCCCGAAGGTGGAGACTGCTTTCGTTCGATCACACGACGCTACTGCTGGAAGGGCTCGGGCGAACTCACCCGCACGGGTACTTTTTCGGGACTCATCCGAGGTGGTAGCGGGCGTGTGGCGTCGGCGGCGGCGCTGGTCGGCGCGTCGGCGGCCGTGTCGGGGTCGAGACCTCCCGAGGATGGAGGTTCTCCCACACCCATCCGGAAGACCTCGACGCGCCTGACGCCACCCCTGATGCGGGCCCATCGGCCAAGCTCGCGCGCTGCGGGCCGCCTCGACGGCGTGGCCTCGATCGGCGACCTCACCCGATCCGCGACGCACACACCCATCGTCTGCACGCCGGTGCGCCGGCAGCGCACGACGTCGTCGCGCGAAGCAGCGGCCGCGGCTCGACCAGGCGCGCTAGCGCGGGGTCGTGACAGGTCGCGTGAACCTGAGGTGGCGGTCCTCCACCTCGAGCCCCCCACGTCTCGACACCGAACGGACGCTACTGAGCGCCACCTGGGACCGGGGGCTCTTCGCCGTGACGGTCGATGACCGCGTGCTCGAGGAGGACCTCACCGTTCAGGGGCTTGCCGTCCTTGATCCGCATCTTCTCGCGCGCCTTCGCCGGATCGAGCGGCACAAGACGCTTCAAAGGCTGACGACTATAGATCGTCAACTCGATGTTCGGACCATGACCAACATTCCGATGCGACATCCCACGCGGAATGACCGCCATATCCCCCTCCTCAAGCGTGACATGACCCGACTCACACTCGATCGTCCGGCTACCGCGATACTGGAACACCCACTCATCAGCCCCGAGGTTCCGATGCCACCCGCCCTGCTCAACCGGACAGTTCGTCACCTCGACGATGAAATCCTCGTTGGCGAACATGACCAGCGGCAGGAACCCGTTGACCATGTCCACGCCGGTCTCAACACCCTCGGCGAGGATCTCGTCCACGTTCACCTTGCGCATGACACGGGCACCCTGCGCGATCTCACCCTGCAACTGATCGAGATCACGCTTCGTGGTCCAACGCCGCTCCGCGCCATCGCCCCACTCGTTGATGGACGGCCCCCAGTAGGTCACGAACTCGTCGACTTCCCTACCCACGGCCACACCCTCCCACGCATCGCTGAAGGTTCAGCGATGCTATCACGCGCGTCCTCGGTGTCAACGACTCACCGCTCCGCCGAGCTGCTCAGCTATGCCGATAGAGCTGACACTCGGGCTGGGTACGCAGGTGCTCGTTCATCTGTTCGAGCGCCTGGGCGAGGACCTCGACCGAGCCGAGTGGGAGTTGGTCGAAGAAGTGCTGCCGCAACAGTCGACGCACCATCCGCTGCGCATCGGCGACGGTCTCGAGACCCACCGGGGTCAAAGCGACGATCTGCCGTCGTCCGTCGTCGGCGTCGGCGGTCTTGACGACGAGTCCGTTCGCCTCCAACCGGTTGATCTGGTGTGTCAGCCGGCTGCGGGAGAACCACACCTCGTGGCGCAGGTCCCGCATGCTCAGGCGATGACCTTGGCTGTCCTGAAGGCGCCGCAACACACCGAAGTCCGCGTGCGACACACCGAGATGGTCCTTGAGGCGGCGGTCGAGCAACGTCGCGATGAGCTGGCCACCCTCGGCGAAAGCGCGCCAGGCCCGCAGCTCGGAGCCAGACATGGGCGGGATCGCGGCAACGTCCGCATCCGGAGCTGGTTGGACGCCCATGCTGCCGATCCTCGCATCCGACAACGCCTCGACCGATGCGCAAGCGTAGTTCACGTCACGGACATCGGTGTCGAGCCAGGCCGCCCGCCTCGTTCCGGGACGGCGCCGGTGCGCCACCCCGACCGGTCGGGCGGCCGCCCGCTGACGCAGCTACGCCGCTTCGAGCGACCCCGCCCCTCCTGCGATCGAGGACGTGGCACCGGCGTCGAAAAGTGTCCCCATTCGGGTGACACAAGACGCGCGGCCCTGCGCGTATTTTCTGGTAGCCGACCTGCAAGATCAGCGGCATCGATCGCAAGCTCGGCGGCAAGGACCACCGCCTACCCGCGCTGCGAGTCGATCTCCGCTTGATCGTCTGGGATCCGCGCCCTAGCAGGGAGCTCTACCGTGCACATCACCGCAGCTTTGACCGCCTCCAAGGGGGCGCCGTTCGAGCTCGTCTCGCTAGAGCTGGAGGACCCTCGCGCCGACGAGGTCCTCGTACGGATCGTCGGCTCTGGCATCTGCCACACGGATCTCATCGTTCGCGACCAGTTGTACCCCGTGCCCTTGCCGGCTGTGCTCGGTCACGAGGGTTCGGGAGTCGTGGAAGCCGTGGGCGAAGGGGTCACGTCGGTCGCCCCCGGGGATCATGTCGTCCTCACGTACAACTCGTGCGGCGGGTGCCGCATGTGCGCCCATGGCCGCCAGGCGTACTGCGAGCAGATCTTCGCGTACAACTTCGCCGGGTCACGGCCGGACGGCACGACCACGCTGAGGAACGGGGATGCCGAGGTCCACGGCGCGTTCTTCGGGCAGTCTGCCTTCGCGACGCACGCTCTGGCGAACGCGCGGAACGTCGTGAAGGTCGATGTCGAGGTGCCGCTCGAGCTGTTGGGCCCGCTGGGATGCGGCATCCAAACCGGTGCGGGTGCCGTCCTGAACTCCCTGCGGGTGCCGGCCGGCAGCAGCATCGCGGTGTTCGGGACCGGGTCGGTCGGGCTGAGCGCTGTCATGGCGTCGGTTGTCGCAGGATCCACGACCATCATCGCCGTCGACCTCAACGAGCAACGGCTCGAGCTGGCCGAGGACCTCGGAGCGACACACACCATCAACGCTGCAGACGGTGACACGGTCGAGCGCATCCAGGAGATCACCGGAGGCATCGGCGTCGACTTCACCGTCGAGACCACCGCCTCTCCCGCAGTGTTGCGTCAAGCGGTCGAGTGCCTGAATCACGGCGGCACGTGCGGTCATATCGGCTCCGCTGCACCTGGCACCGACGTGTCGCTGGACATGGCCGTGCTGTTGTTCGGCCGCAGCGTGCGTGGCATCGTGCAGGGCGACAGCGTTCCCCAGCTGTTCATCCCCAAGCTCGTCGAGCTGTACAAGCAAGGGCGCTTCCCCCTCGACCGCCTCATCACGACCTACGGCTTCCAGGACATCGACAGTGCAGCCGAGGCATCCGAGGCCGGCCTGGCGATCAAGCCGGTCCTCACCTTCAGCTGACAGGGGCTCGACGCCGGACTTCCACCGGTGATCGGGCAGACGCGGTGGGTGCGGCTGCTGGCGGGGTCGGGGACGCTCGAGGTGGCGACCGCCCACTCGGGCGCGGCCCGCCAGCAGGCGCGCGAAGGCCGAGGGCACGTGGCCGTTGGCCGAAGAAGCTGCGGGGCCGGCCGTCGTCGCACAGGAAGCCGGCGAACGGCCCCATCCGACCGTCGTCGATCGCGCCGTCCGGCCGGGTTCGTTCAGGGGGTTGTTGCCTGACCGCTACGGAGGCACGGTCAGCTCAGGCCGCCCCGATATCACTTCTCGATGCATCCAGGCGGAGGTCGCAGGACGACTCCCCGCTACCTCTCAGATCCCGGCAGCGAGGAGCTTGTCGACGGTCACGGGCAGCTCGCGTACCCGGGCTCCGGTCGCGTTGTAGATGGCGTTCGTGATCGCAGCGACCACCCCCGTGACCCCGATCTCCCCCACCCCGCGGCCGCCGGCCGGTGCCTGCGGATCGGGGTGCCCCGTGAAGACGACATCGATGTCGGGGACATCGAGGTGCACCGGAACGTGATAGTCGGTGAGGCTCGGATTCACGATCCGCCCACTTCGCTCGTCCCGATCGGTGCCCTCGGTCAGCGCGAGGCCCAGTCCCATGATGATCCCGCCTCGGATCTGGCTCGCTGCGGTCTTCGGGTTGAAGATCCGGCCGCAGTCGTACGCGCCCACGATCCGGGTGACCCGCGTCTCGCCGGTAACCGAGTTGACGCGTACCTCGCAGAAGACTGCGCCGTAGGAGTTCATGGAGTAGTGCACCGCCCACTCCAGCGGAGGGCCCCCGGCCCCCTCAGCGCTGAGTTCGTGGCGACCTGCCCGCTCGAGGATGGAGCCGTACGCCTCGAACGTGGTCGGGTCGCCGATCTTGGACAGCCCACCGCCCGCCGCCTCGACCTCGTCAAGCGAGAGACCCGCGAGCGGTGACGACGCCTCGACCAGTGCCAGGAGCTCGGCCAGCAGGTTCTGCTGTGCCGCGAGAACCGCGGCCGTCAGGGCAGCTGTCTGCTGCGACCCCACTGCCGGTGACGATCCGGGCAGCGACGACGATCCGTACCGGCAGGTGATCGATGAGAACGGCAGCCCGAGCTGGTCGGCCGTCACCTGTGAGAGGGCGGTGGTCGTTCCCATCCCCATCTCCTGGGCGGCGAACTCGACCGTGGCACTCGAGTCCTGCGCCAGAACGATCCGCGCGACGCTGCCGGGAAACGCATGTACGGGTAGATCGCGGCCGCGCATCCCAGACCGATGAGCCATTCGCCGTCTCGGCGGACACCTGGTTCGGGATCGCGCTGGGCCCATCCGAACCGCTCCGCTCCGATCTGGAAGGCCTCCGACAGGTGGCGCGATGAGAAGTCCCGATCCGTGATCGGATTCCGGACTGGTTCGTTCCGCAGCCGCAGTTCGATGGGGTCGATCGCCATCGCCACGGCGAGCTCGTCGACGGCGGCCTCCAGGGCGAAACTGCCTGTCGCCTCGCCGGGAGCCCGCATGCGGCCGGTCGACGGGATGTCCAAGTCGGCCTTGCGGACCTCGAGGTCCATCGTCTCCGCTGCATACTGGGACTGCGTCGGGATGATGAACGGCTCGGCGAACTTGTTGTGTCGCGACGCAGCGACGGCGCCCCTGTGGATGAGCGCGCTGAATCGCCCATCTCGATCTGCCCCGATGGCGACGCGCTGCTCGGTCTCGGCACGCCCGCCGATGACTCGGTAGACGCCCTCACGGCTGAGAACCAGCCGGACCGGGCGGCCGGCCATCTGTGAGGCCGCGGCGGCGATGACCAGATGCTGCCCGAGAACCTTCCCCCCGAACGCGCCCCCGACGAAAGGTGCGCTGACGTAGACCTGATCCTCACGGAGTCCGAAGACCTCGGCAACCGTCCAGGCGACCCAAGCGATCGTCTGGGTGCAGTCGTGGATCTCGAGTTCGCCGTCTCGCCATCTGAGAGTGGCGGCGTGCAGTTCCAATGCATTCTGGTTGCAGGGCGACGTGTGGTAGCTGTTGTCGACGCTGAACGCGGCATCGCGCAACGCTGCTTCTGCATCCCCCGCTTCGTGACGCAGCGGCGCCCCGTCATCCCCGTCGGCCACTCGCGATTCCGGCTTGGCCTCTGCGAGGCTGGTCACCGCCGAACTGGCCTCGTAGGTGAGGTCGATCAGCGATGCCGCGTGATCTGCTTCCTCCTGAGTGTCGGCCAGGACGATGGCGACCGGCTGCCCGTTCCAGTGGATCTGGTCATCCTGCATGATCGGCAAGCTGTCCGGTGCGGCAGCCTTCTCGGCGGTCAGCAGCTCGGCGGGCCTATTGAGCCGGGGAGCGTTCTCGTGGGTCATCACGAGAACGACGCCAGGCGCCGATCGCGCAGCCGTGACATCGATCGTGGCGATCCGGCCTCGTGCGATGGAGCTGTAGACCAGTGTGGCGTACGTCAGATCCTCCATGGGCACCTCGCCCGCGAACTGGGCGAGCCCCATGACCTTCTGTGCGCCATCGATGCGGGAGACGGGTTCGCCCAGTCGCCCTTCGCTGCGGCCGGTCGAGGCGGGCACGTCGCGCGCGGTGCTCGGTGGTTCCACGGTCGTGGGCTGTGCCGATCGCGCTGGCGTCACTTCGAGAGTCATGCCGTGCCCTCCACCAGGTCCTCGAGAACGGCGACGACCGTCCTTCGCGTGAGCTCCACCTTGAAACCGTTGTCCCGTAGCGGCTCGGCCTGTGCCAGCTCCGCGCGGATGGCGGTATCGAACATCTCGTGATTCGCGGCTCGTCCCCTGAGCGCCTCCTCGGCGGCCCAGGCGCGCCACGGCTTGGTTCCCACGCCCCCCAGCGCCAGCCGCACGTCGGCCACGACCCCATCGACGAGTTCGATCGCGGCGGCCACGGACACGAGCGCGAAGGCGAAACTCGAGCGGTCGCGGACCTTCCGGTACGCGGATCGCGTCGTGAAGCGGGGGGCCGGGAGTTCAACTGCCGTGATCAGCTCGCCGGGCAGGAGGTTCGACTCCCGCTCGGGGTGGTCACCCGGCAAGGGATGGAGTTCGGTGACGGGCAGTCGACGGTCACCGTCGACGCCGTGCGCGTGTACCACGGCGTCCAACGCGGCCAGTGCAACACTCATGTCCGACGGGTGGGTGGCGACACAGTTCGACGACGTGCCCAGGATCGCGTGGAGACGGTTCGGTCCGTCTATCGCGTCGCAACCCGAGCCCGGATCGCGCTTGTTGCACCGTGATCCGGCGTGGTCATAGAAGTACGGGCAGCGGGTCCGCTGCAGCAGATTGCCGCCGACCGTGGCGAGGTTGCGGATCTGCGCTGACGCTCCCGAGGTGATGGCCCGAGCCAGCATCGGATAGCTCGTCCGGATGCGGCTGTCCTCGACCACGGCGGTGTTCCGGGTCGCGGCCCCGATGAGGAGGCCGCCACTCGCCGTTGGCTCGATGGAGCCGGCCAACCCCGAGACGTCGATCAGCGCGGTCGGTGCCGCAACGCCTTGTCGCATGAGGTCGACCAGGTTGGTGCCGCCGCCTATGAACGCTGCACCTGCGTCACCGCTTCGACTGATGGCGTCGTCGGCGCTGCTCGCGGTGCGCAGTGAGAAGGGCCTCACAGGTCGCCCCCACTCAGCGTCTCGGCGACCGCTGCCACGATCCCGTTGTAGGCGCCGCACCGGCAGAGGTTCCCGCTCATCCGCTCACGCAGTTCCTCGTGTCCAACGTCGGCTTCCGTGCTGGTCAGGTCGCCAGACACGTAGCTGGGGACGCCACGACGCACTTCAGCGGCCATGCCGATCGCGGAACAGATCTGGCCAGGGGTGCAGTAGCCGCACTGGAACGCGTCGTTCTCGATGAAGGCTTCCTGGAGCGCGGTGGGGCCGGCACCATCGGACACGCCTTCGATCGTCGTGACCGTCCGGTTCTCGTACTGGCTCGCCAGGGCGAGGCACGAGAGGATGCGTTCGCCGTCGAGCAGGACGGTGCAAGCACCGCAGGCGCCCTGGGCGCAGCCCTTCTTGGTGCCGGAGAGGCCGAGCCGATCGCGCAGGAAGTCGACCAGCGTGACGCGCGGATCCTCTGGCAGTTCCTCGTCGATTCCGTTGACACGTATCGTCCTGGTAGCTGCCATCAGGATCGCCTCTCCCTTGCGCCGGCGGAAATGGAGCATGGCATCCGCGGAAATCGTCCGCTGCACACGTAGGTGAAATACCCCCGATGGGTGACAGTTCGGCCGGAGTCCCGCAGGCGCCGGGGCCGGTTACAGCTGTTCGATCCGCCGGATGAAGGCGTCGACGCGTTCTGGTGTCTTGACGATGCGCCACAGCTTGTCTGGCGAGGCGAAGGCGGCTGCCACCGCGTCGGAGACCGTCTGGTTCCGCACGCAGGCGGCCTGCAGCGTGCGGAGGTGTTCGGGGAACTCCAGGTACATGTTGGTCACCTGGGTCGCCCCCTGGACCACCTCGGCACGCTGCGCCGCCACGCGCTGGCAGAACATCTCGTCGAGAGCGACGTCCTCCAGGATGGCGCGTCCGGCCACGAAGGCGCTGTAGGAAGCAGCGTTGGCGCCCTGCCCCATGACCGGGTCGACCGCGGCATGGCAGTCACCGATGGCGAGCGCGAAACGGCCTGACCCGAGTTGTACGTAGTCGTTGCGGACGGTCGGCGTCACCCCACCCTGCAGCAGGTCGGTCGGGCCCAGCAGCCCGAACTCTCCAGCGCGGACCCGCGCGAACACCCGCGGGAAGTGCTGCTCGAGGGCTCCCAGGACGAGCTTGTCGAACGTTCCCGGGTCCTCGTCGTACTTGGTCCGCGCGAGCACCTCGAGTACGCCGCCGGGCATGGCCTCGAAGAGCAGCCCCGTCACCTTGCCCTGCGCGGAAACGATGGGGAACTCGATCAGCTCACCCACCCCCCTGGACACGTTGATGCTGACTCCCTCCGGCGCAGGCCGATCGACGCCGGTGAACAACCCGGCGAGGCAGATCCGCTGCGGAGCGGTGTGCGGCGAGAGGTCCTCCCGACGGCCGAACATCTCGGCCAGGGGCCCCCGCCCCGTCGCCACGACGATCAGGTCGTGACGACCGGAGAGCGCCTCGAGACCAGCGAGGTCGATCCGACCCACCTGCACCTCGCCACCGCGCGCACAGAAGTCCTGCTCCAGGCGCGGCAGGTAGAGGCGGTAGTCCACCGCCGTGGAGGCGTCGTCGAAGTTCCCCCGGTAGTCGATCCCCGGGTTGCCGAGCACCGAGTGGTAGCGCGTCCACCATCCCGCGTCGGCCAACGGCCAGTGGTCCACGCCGAGTTCGCGCTCACGCTCACGGGTCCCATAGTGGTGCATCACGGTGTTGGGCAGCCGGCCCGAGGCCACCTGGTCTGGCGTACGGTCGGTGTACATCGTCACCGAGACATGGTGCTGCTGCAGCATCAGGGCCAGATGCAAACCGGCCACTCCCGTGCCGACGATGCCGATGCTCGTCATGTCCGCTCTCCGTCATCCGTCGAAACCGGCCCTGGTCGGGACGCGTACACATCGCCGCCGCCGGTGGCGAACCGCTGGCGGATCAGGCTGCGGGACCGTCGAGGAACCCACACCCGACGCCCGACCCGGTCGCGAACGTAGGGCGCAGCCACCTACCTGGATGTCACCCGACAGGGCCAAATCGGCGCTCGTGAGGTCGGCGGCCAAGACATGACCCCAACGAGGACGTTCTGTCCCCCGCGCCCAGACATAGGCTGCTCACTCAACGGACACGCGAGGAGTCAGATGTCGAACGTCGGGATCGTGGGTGCCGGGGTCGGCGGACTGCATCTGGGCATCCTCCTGCAGCGCCGGGGCGTCGACGTCACCGTCTACGCGGACCGTTCGGGCGACCAGCTCGCCAAGGGCCGGCTCCTGAACGCGGTGATGCATCACCACCTGACCCTGTCACGTGAAGCAGACCTGGGACTGTCCCTCTGGAACGCCGACGAGCACGGCTGGCGCCACCGCTACCAGGACATCACGGGCGACCGCGAGGTTCGCTACTCGGCGATCTCCCCCGGCCCCAGCATGGCGGTCGACTACCGCCTCTACCTGCCCGCGCTGATGGCCGCCTTCGAGCAGCTGGGCGGGCGGCTGATCGTCCGCCAGGTCCAGGTCGACGAGGTCGATGGCGTCGCAGCCGCGCATGATCTGCTGGTCGTCGCCACCGGACGGGACAGCATGCAGTCGCTGTTCCCCGTGCGTACCGACCTGGGGCGGCCGCCAGGCGTGCGCCGCAACATCTGCGCGGCGCTCGTGCACGGTATCCGCCGCCCGGATCCCGAAGGTGTGACCTTGGGCTTCGCCCGCGGCGTCGGTGAACTCATCGAGTTCCCGATGGTGACGGCGCAGGGCAGACAGACAGCGCTGCTCTTCGAGGCGGTGCCAGGTGGGCCGGCCGACGAGCTGGCGACGTCGTCCCCGACGGAAGATGGCCAAGCCTTCGAGAAGAAGCTCCTGGAGACGCTGCAGCACTATCCGGCCACCCATGAACGGGTGGACACCTCGTCGTTCGCTCTGCTGGGGCCCCGGGACGTCCTCCGGGGCGCGATCGCCCCAGCGGTACGGCACGGCGCCGCCTACCTGCCGAGCGGCAAGGTCGCCCTGGCACTCGGGGACGCCCACGTGCTCGTCGACCCAGTGATGGGTCAGGGCGCCAACATCGCCTCGTACAGCGCCCACGTCGTCGGGGAGGCCATCCTCGAGGATCTGGCCTTCGACGAACTCTTCTGCCGCCAGGTCGCCGAGAAGCGCGAGCCACTGCTGCACGCGGCGTACGACTGGACCAACCTGGTCCTCGACAGCCCCGGCCGCCTGCTCCAACTGCACGAGGCGGCAGCAGCCGAGCCCGCGATCGCCGCCGACTTCGCCAGCCGCTACCCCCGGCCTGACCTGATATGGCGGACCGTTGCCACCGATCAGCGCGTCAACCAGTACCTGCGAAGCTTCGACGTCGAGGCGAGCAGCGGAACCAACGGAGAACGCTCATGACTGCTCCTGACGAGGTGACGCCGCCGAGCGCCGCTCCTCTCCTTCCCGCCGACCCTCGTACCTTCCGACAGGTGATGGGTCGCTTCGCCACGGGTGTCACGATCATCACGGCCGTCGGCGACGACGGCGCTGTCCACGGCATGACCGTCAACGGCTTCATGTCGGTCTCGCTCTCACCTCCCTTGGTGCTCATATCGCTCGGGGACTGCCGCATGGCGAAGCTGCTGCCTGAGACCCAGCGCTACGGCGTGAGCATCCTGGCCGATGAGCAGCGCAGCTTCTCGCAGCACTTCGCTGGCCAGGACAAGCTGACCATCTCCCCTGAGTTCGAGTGGCACGATGGGATGGCCTTCATCGCCGAGGCGGTGGCACACATCGGTGCCGAGGTCGTCGACATCCACACGGCCGGCGACCACACGCTGTTCATCGGTGAGGTCTCACACCTGGCGACCAGCGACGGCCGACCCTTGATCTTCCACGGCGGCAGCTACGAGCTGCTGCGCAATCAGGAAGAGCAGGAGATCTTCTTCGTCTGACGACTGCCGTGCAGACGGCGTTGTCGGAGGACTCCCGCCTCGACCGACGCGTGTGCCCGCCTCACGAGCGACCTGGCCCCCTCAGGCTTGATCAGGAAGAGCGGGTGTGGGCGGGCCCGCGGCGGCAGCCCAGACGCACTGCACCAGCTCGGCCCGGCTTCGGACGTTGAGCTTCATGAAGATGCGCTTCAGATGCTGTTTCACGGTGTTCTCCGTGATGAACGCGCGAGCGGCGATCTCCTTGGTCGGAAGGCCTTCGCTGACGAACCGAGCGATCTCCTGTTCGCGTGGGGACAGGATCCCGAGGGCCGGCAGCGCAGGGCCAGCCGCGCCTGCCTTCGCGTAGACGATCGTGACCGCTGCGCTGTCACCCACGGCCATCGTGCGCAGCGACACGGGGTCACCGTCGTCGCGTTCGACCGCACTGGTCACGACCCGCCGGTTCTCCGCCTCCAGCAACCCCGCGGCGTGTGAGATCGTCGAGGAGACCACGTCTCCGATCGGCCTGCGATCGGTCGGCCCGGGCTTCTCGGCTGCCCGGTTGCGATGGACCAGGCGCCCGATCCGGTCGGTCACGATCACGGGTTGTGGGATGCAGTTGAGCGCTGCTTCCAGGAACTGCGCCCGTCCGCTCGTCTCCTCATGACGCAGTGCGCGAGTCAGCGCGATGCCCAACTGGTCCACCACGAGTGCGGCAGCAGCTTGATCGGCCGCGTCGAAAGGTGGGTCTGTGACGTAGCGCGTGAAGTGGATGCTGCCCCACAGCACGCCACCGACGAGCAGCGGCGCCTTCAGCGAATGCGTGTACCCGAAGTGGAGGAGCGCCTCATGTGCGCGGGAGCCCGACCAGGACGGCACGACCGTCCGCTCCGAGCTCGCCACGGGCCGCATCCCGGTGATCGCCGCCTCGAGCACCGGATCATCCTCGAGACCGAACGACGCGTACTCGTGGAGGAAGGGCTCCGGGACGTCGGCAACTTGATCGATGAACGTCTGCGAGGAGAGATCGACCCGGTAGAGGCCCCGTCCGCGCGCGAAGATGACGTCGCCCACGGACCCCATGTAGGCCTGCTGGATCTCCGCGACGGTGAGCGCGGCTTGAAGCTCCCTCACCAGGGGCAGTGAAGCCGCAGGTGTCGCCATACCGAGCTCCCGCCGCGAGCATGTGCGAACTGCGCCGGAAGGTCCGACTCCCAGATCGGAGCCCCCGCGGGCCGTACCGACGAAGTACCAGGTTTGTCCGCGCGGAAACTAGCATGCTTCGATCGGCACGCCAAGTGCCGAAGTGCCCGAGTTCCGCAGCAGTTCGGCTGCGCTGGGACGATGATCGCTGGGTCCGACTGCCGCAGCCCCCGAGGCCACGATCACGCCCGGCGGTCAGAGATCCGTTGCGATGTACTTGGTTTCGAGGAACTCCTGGATGCCCTCGAAACCACCTTCCCGTCCGATGCCCGACTGCTTGACGCCCCCGAATGGAGCGGCCGGATCCGATACGAGGCCGCGGTTCAAGCCGACCATGCCGGCCTCCAGCTGGCCCGCCAGCCGCAGGCCTTGCTGAAGGTCGCCGGTGTAGAGGTACGCCGCGAGGCCCTGCGGCGTACTGTTCGCGCATGCGACGGCTTCCTCAGCACTATCGACGATGGCGATGGGAGCTACCGGTCCGAAGATCTCTGTGGACAGGAGGGCGTCGGTCGTGTCGATGCCAGTGAGCACGGTTGCCGGATAGAACGCGCCACCCAGGTCGACGGCCTCTCCCCCAACGAGTGCTGTTGCGCCTGAACTGAGCGCCGTGTCAACGATGCTGGCAACGCCATCTCGCTCTCGATCCGATACGAGTGGGCCGAGGCCCGTATCGGGGTCGGAGCCGCGCCCGAGCTTCAGGCTGCCCATCCTCGTTGCGAGCTTCGACGTGAACTCATCTGCCACACGGCGTCCGACATAGAACCGGTTCGCCGCCGTACAGGCTGCGCCGCCATTACGCATCTTGGCGACCATGGCGCCCTCGACGGCCCGCCCGATGTCTGCATCGTCCAACACGATGAAGGGTGCGTTGCCTCCCAGTTCCATCGAGCAACGGATGACCTGATCGGCCGACTGACGGATGAGGTGCTTGCCGACCGCGGTCGATCCCGTGAACGACAGCTGACGAACGCGGTCGTCCGACATGATGGCTGCGACGACCTCCCCGACCTGACTGGGAACGACCACGTTGACGACCCCGTCTGGGAGACCAGCGCGCTGCATGAGCTCGGCGATCGCCAACGAGGTCAGCGGCGTCTCGGTGGCCGGTTTGACGACGACGGTCGTGCCAGCCGCCAGGGCCGGCGCGAGCTTCCGCGTGACCATCGCGGCTGGGAAGTTCCAGGGCGTTATGCAGAGCGACACCCCAACTGGCTCGTGGCTGACGATGAGCCGCTTGTCCCCGTCTGGCCCGACACGCCACTCCCCGGAGATCCGCACCGCCTCCTCGGCGAACCAACGGAAGAACTCCGCGGCGTAACGGATCTCACTCCGTGCGTCCGCCAGGATCTTCCCGTTCTCCAGGGTGACGAGAGCGGCAAGCTGATCCTCTTCGGCGCGCATCAGCTCGAAGGCGCGCCGCAGGATCTCCGATCGGTCACGGGGCGACGTCGCCGACCAGGAAGGCAGCGCGGCATGGGCGGCCGAGACTGCGGCGTCGGCGTGACCCAGATCCGCATCTGTGACGGTGGCGACTGCTTCCCCGGTTGCCGGATCGCGAACGGCGATCGTCGAGCCGTTCGCACACCAGGTACCGGCGATGAAGGAACCGGTTGGGGGGATCTGGAACAAGACTTCACCTGCCGTCAGTGCGATGCCATGAGGGGTGCCCAGCGGCTCGCTCCCCGCGCGGCGAACCACCAGCAGGCGGATCTTCTGGCGAAACGCCTAACGCCGGAGGCCGCGTCTACGGGACATCCGTATCGATCCAGTCGCGTTCACGCGGCACCTCGAGTACCCGCGTGCCCCGGCGGTCGAGTGGGAACGAGGTCGCTCGGTGCTCAGCATCCGTGGCTGCGGCGTGGGCGTAGCCTCCGTCGCAGTAGACCACCGAGCCATGGATCCAGTCCGATTCGCTGGTCGCGAGGAACACCAGAGGTCCGACCAGGTCCTCTTCGAGGCCGAGACGCTTGAACGGCAGACGCAACAGCCGCTCGTCTCTTGCTTCTTCGGTGTACGGCGTGGACTCCATAGCCCCTCTCGCCAGGGCTACCACTCGGACTCCGTACTCGCCGAGCGCGTGTGCGACGGCGTAGGTGAGCGCATTGACGCCTCCACGGACGGTGCCCCACCCCACGGCACCGCCCGACCCCAGGTCGGCCACGATCGATGTGAAGTTGATGATCTTGCCGTAACCCTTGAGAGCCATCTCCTCGCCGACGTACTGGCAGGTGAGGAAGAAGCTCTTGAGCCCCCGGGCAACGGAGAGGTCCCACTCGTCCTCACGCAGATCCAGGAAGACGCCGTGGCCACCCTCCATGGCCGTGTTCACCAGGACATCGATCTGTCCGTAGCGATCCATGATGGTCTGCGTCATCTTCCCGGCTTCAGCGCCAGTGGTCAGGTCATGGACGCCCCACTCGACCTCTACCCCTTCGCTGCGCAGACCCACCGCGAGCTTCTCGAGTCGGTCGGCGCGCTCCTCCCAATCCTGCAAGTAGAGCTTGGCACCCTCCCGACCGTGGGCTTCGGCCGAGGTGCGTCCGAAGTTCGAACCCGCTTGCGTGATCACCGACACCTTGTCTTGCAGTCGCTGTCCAGTCGTCGCCATGACTACCTCGCCTTCTCGACGTGATCAGCGGTTCTCAGAGCGACTCCGGCATCCGGTACTTCTGGGGCCAACCCGAGGGAACTGAGGATGTCGCGTACCGTGCATGTGGCCGCAGTCACGACCGGCAAGCCCGTCTCGTTCTCCACGATCGGAACGGCTTGCAGCGATGGGAGCTGGACGCAGGCGGACAGCACGATCGCATCAACCCCCTGGGTGTCGAGGCGGCGAACGTCTTCGACGAGCAGCATGGCGTCGCGTCGTCCTACTTCGAGGTTGTCGGGGATCTCGAGGGAGAGCGCGTCCCTGACCTCGAACCCTTCTGCCTCGAGATAGTCTACGACTTGCGCAGTCAAAGGCTTCATATAGGGTGTAAGGATGCTGATCCGTTTGGCGTCGAGGCCGCGCAGGCCGTTGACCAGCGCGCCGGCGGACGTTACGACTTCAGAGGACGTACCGACCTCGTCGATCAGCTCCGTGAGCTCTCGCTCGACCTTCCGGTGATAGCCCGGCCCTTGGGCCATGATCGCTACGAGACACGCCGTGGAAAGGGCATCGACGCGCGCATCGATGAGCTCCGTCGCACACCTGCCCGTTTCGGCGTTCATCGCCCGGAGTTCCTCAGGGGTCACCTTCGCGAGCCGCATCCGTGCCGAGTGGAAGGTGAATCGCTCGTCCGGGATGATCGATTCCCGGCGGCGCAGCATCTCCGGTACTTCGGTCTCCATCGTCACGTTCGAGCTCGGAACGATCTGACCGATCCTGAACGTTCTCATGCGCCTGCCCCGGGTTCCGCCGGTTCTTCGCCGTGACGGTCGATGACCGCGTGCTCGAGGAGGACCTCACCGTTCAGGGGCTTGCCGTCCTTGATCCGCATCTTCTCGCGCGCCTTCTCCGGATCGAGCGGCACAAGACGCTTCAAAGGCTGACGACTATAGATCGTCAACTCGATGTTCGGACCATGACCAACATTCCGATGCGACATCCCACGCGGGATGACCGCCATATCCCCTTCTTCAAGCGTGACATGACCCGACTCACACTCGATCGTCCGGCTACCGCGATACTGGAACACCCACTCATCAGCCCCGAGGTTCCGATGCCACCCGCCCTGCTCAACCGGACAGTTCGTCACCTCAACGATGAAATCCTCGTTGGCGAACATGACCAGCGGCAGGAACCCGTTGACCATGTCCACGCCGGTCTCAACACCCTCGGCGAGGATCTCGTCCACGTTCACCTTGCGCATGACACGGGCACCCTGCGCGATCTCACCCTGCAACTGATCGAGATCACGCTTCGTGGTCCAACGCCGCTCCGCGCCATCGCCCCACTCGTTGATGGACGGCCCCCAGTAGGTCACGAACTCGTCGACTTCCCTACCCACGGCCACACCCTCCCACGCATTAGCTGAATCTTCAGCTAAGAAGCTACGGGCCTCCTTTCCGGGTGTCAAGCGCGGCGTGGTCGCCGTGGCCCGCTCCTCGGGCATGACCGCGCACGGATCACCGTGGACTTCGGGAGCGCGGAGCACTCGGTCCGACGCTGGCTCAGCCAGGCCGACGTCGACGACGGCGTCGTCGAAAGCACGACCACCTCACAGCAGGACGAGCTGGTCGCGCTCCAGCGCCGCAACCGGGTGCTCGAGCAGGAGGTCGAGAATCGCCGTCACGGTGACCTGCCGGGTTCCTCGCCGCGCAGCGCCGAGGTGGTGCCTTGGCCCACCCGACGACGGTCGTGTCACGCCTTCCGCGTGCGCCTCACGCCAGCGGCCTTCAGGACGCCAGCCGGCACCCCGGCTTCGCGGAACGCGGTGTAGGAGATGTCCTTGCGTTCGGCGTAGCCCGATGCGGCTCTGACGAAATCAGCCTCCAGCTGTGCGAGATCGACATCGTTCGCTTGCTCGGCGAGGCGCTCCTCGAGGTCGAGCCTCTTCTGGATCAGGTCCAGCCGCTTCACGTCGGTCCTGATCCTCCACATGCGAGGTCGTCGTGTCGCGCGACCACCAGCGCTCCCTCGGTGTCGCCCACGAGGTGCGCCCTCGCCGCGTCGGCAACGGGCAACGGGCAACACGTACGCGTTCCGTTACGAGCAGATGCCATCGCGCGTGAGCTGCCCGTCGACCGTCCGCCACAGCGGCGCCGAGGGTCGATCGCGCAGCTCGTCGGGGAGGACGGGGACTCGCGCGTTCTGGTAGGCAACAGGCCGCAGGAAGCGCCGGATGGCCGTGTCGCCGACGGAGGAGAACATCGCGGTGCTCGCGGCCGGGTACGGCCCACCGTGCTGCATCGCTGGCGACACGGCGACCCCGGTGGAGACCCCGTCGTACACGATCCGACCACAACGCTCCTCGAGGCAGCGGTGGAGGTCCTCGAGCCGCGGGTCGTCCGACGGCTCGGCGAAGATCGACGCGACGAGGCTGCCCGGCAGCAACGCCGCCACCTCGACGTACTCAGCGAGCTCGGCGCGAACGACGAGGCAGAAGGGGCCGAACCGCTCCTCGCGCAGGATGTCGCGGGAACGGAGGGTCTCGAGATCGGTCGCCAACAGCACGGGAGGCTGCACGAACCCATCGCCCGCGAGCCGGCGGAGTGGGAGCAGGTCCTCCACGCCGTCCACCTCAGCGGTCTGGTCGAGGCCGGTCCTGAAGGCGTCGCGGATCGGACCGGACAACATCGGGTGGAGCTGCACCCCGGTCATGGCTTCGACGAGCTCTCCCTCGAAGTCCACGGCGTCCTTCGGGATCACGAGGAGGCCAGGTTTGGTGCAGAACTGCCCCATCCCGAGCGTCACGGAACCCGCCAGGGTGGCTGCGAGCTCCTGCCCGCGGGCCGCGATGGCAGCGGGGGTGACGAACGCAGGGTTGACGCTTCCCATCTCGGCGTAGACCGGGATCGGGTCAGGTCGGGCGGCGGCCAGATCCATCAAGGCGCGGCCTGCGCGGAGCGAGCCGGTGAACCCGACCGCACGCGTGTGCGGGTGCGTGACCAACGCTCCCCCGACGCTGGGATCGGCCCCGTGGAGCATGGAGAAGACCCCGAGATCGACGTCAGCCTCCGCGAGACCGCGTTCGATGCTGCGAGCGGAGAGTTCGCTGGTCCCAGGGTGCGCGGGGTGTGCCTTGACGACGACCGGGCACCCGGCGGCCAGTGCGCTCGCGGTATCCCCCCCGGCCACACTGAACGCGAACGGGAAGTTGCTCGCACCGAACACGACGACCGGACCCAACGGGTGCAGGAGCCGGCGCAGATCGGGCGAGCTCTGCGTCGCCCGATCGATGTGCGCCTCGAGGTAGGCGCCTTCGCGGACGACCCGAGCGAACGCCCGGAACTGGTCCGCCGCACGGACGACCTCGCCGTCGAGCCGCGCCGCGGGCAGTCCAGTCTCTACCTCCGCGATCGCCGCCAGCGAAGGCTGGTCCTCGAGCAGCGCTTCGGCCACGAGTTCGAGGGCTCGCCCGCGACGTGTCCGATCCTGCAACGACGCACGTGACCCGAGCGCCGCCTCCAGTGCGGCGTCGACCTGAACCGACCCGGCATCGCGGAACTCGACCGGTAGCGGCGAACCGGTGTGAGGATCGACCCCGCGAACGATGCGCCCCGTGCCCTCCACCTCTCGACCGGCGATGCGGTTCGCGCCGCTCAGGCTCGGCAGGACTTCCGTACCCATCTAACGCTCCTCGTTCGTCGGAGATGGCGCGTCGGACCGCAGCAGCGAACGCAGCCCCTCGATGGCGTGCTCGCGGTGGCGTCGCACCTCCTCGACGGCGCGCTCGCCATCCCGTTCGGCCACGGCCACGACGATCGCTTCGTGCTCGTCGTGGACCCGCCCGACGCTGGTCCCCTGCATGTAGTACAGCGTCCGATACGCATCGGAGGCTTCCCAGAGCATGTGGATGTGGTGCAGCAGGCGTGGCATGCCCGCCGCTTCGAGCGGTGCGAAGTGGAACTCCCGGTTGGCCTGGACGAAGCCGTCCATGTCCTCGAACGGGTCGAGGGCCCGCATGTGCGCGAGCGCGTCGCGCATCCGCGCCACGATCACATCGTCGGTGCGTGGGACGGCGACCCGGAGGGCCTCGGATTCGAGAAGATCCCGCATCCGGTAGATCTCGACGAGGGCACCGAGGCCCAGTTCGGCCACGAAGTAGCCACGGTGGGGTTCGTGGTGGATGTGTCCCTCACCCTCGAGCACGCGTAACGCCTCGCGGACCGGGTGCCGGCTGACCCCGAGCTCCTCGGCCAGGGGATCCTGGCGGATCGGCGCTCCTGGACGCAGCTGCCCGGTCCCGATCCGGCGACGGAGCTCGGCCAGGACCGCTGCCTGCGCGGTCGGCGGCCGGACGAACGTGGCGCTCAACGACCTACCTCGGTCCATGCGCGGCCTCCTCGCACCGCGTCCCCGTGCTGGTCGAGGGACGGTGGCGCGAGACGGTAGCTGGCTGGTGTGGCGGAGAGACGGACCGGGTTGGCCACCTGCGTGGTGGTGTCGTCGTCAGCCAGAAGCATCGGGACGGTCGGCGTCAGCTCGAGCTCCTCGGCCAACGCGAACGCGCCGGCGACGTCGTTGACCTGGCCGCACGGCACACCCGCCTCCGCGAGCACCTCTTGCCAGTGTGCCGCCGGCGCTGCGACCAGGACCGCTTCGAGTTCGGCGATGAGCTTCTCACGGGAGTCGACACGAGCGCGGTTGGTCGCGTACCGGGGATCGTCCGCGAGTTCCGATCTGCCCAGCCCGGTGCACAAGGCCCGGAACTGACGGTCGTTGCCGACCGCGATGGCCAGCGGCACGTCCGCGGTCTGCACCGTCTGGTACGGGACGATGCTCGGATGGGCGTTGGCGGACAGGCCGGGGACCACACCTGCGTCGAGATACCCCGACGCCTGGTTGACGAGCGAGGCCAGCGTCGAGGACAACAGGTCCACCTCGACGTGCTGGCCTCGTCCGGTCACCGTCCGGTGTTGCAACGCTGCCAGGATGCCGATCGTGGCGTGGAGGCCCATGAGCACGTCGGACAACGCAACGCCCACCTTGGTGGGCTCATCCGCTCCGGTGACGCTCATGAGGCCGCCCTCGGCCTGGGCGAGGAAGTCGTACCCCGGGCGCGCGGCACCAGCCCCCGAGCCGTACCCCGTCAACGAGCAGTAGATGACCCCCGGGTTGCGGGACCTGACCGCGGCTTCGTCGAGCCCGAACCGACAGAGCCCGCCGGCACGGAAGTTCTGGACCACCACATCCGCCTCATCGGCGAGTGCAACGGCCACCTGCAGGTCCTCGGGGTCGCCGAGGTCGAGAGCGACGCTGCGCTTGTTGCGGTTGGTCGCGAGGAAGTAGGTCGAGTGCGAGCCGGCGAAGGGCGGCCCCCACTGCCGCGTGTCGTCACCCGACGGGTGCTCGACCTTGACGACGTCGGCCCCGAAGTCGCCGAGCAGCATGGTGCAGTACGGCCCGGCCAACACGCGGGTCAGATCCAGGACTCGCACACCGTCTAGCGCAGGCACCGGTTCCGCCTCCTGGACTCGGCTCGATTGGATCCAATCTCCATGCTACTGTAGCCGACATGCCTGAGGCAGCAACCCCGCGCCCGAAGCAGGAGACACGGCCGTGCACGCACCCACCAGGACCACCCCGCCCGCGCTCGACTTCCTCGAGCTCGACGATCTGCTCTCCGAGGAGGACAGGCTGCTGCGTGACACCGTGCGCCGGTTCGTCCGTGACGAGATCGCACCGCACATCGGTACCTGGTACGACCGCGGCCACTTCCCACGCGAACTGGTGGCCGCGATCGGGGAGATGGGGCTGCTCGGGATGCACCTCGAGGGCTACGGCTGCGCCGGCACCTCCGCGGTGCAGTACGGGCTCGCCTGCATGGAGCTCGAGGCCGGAGACAGCGGCCTGCGCAGTTTCGTCTCGGTGCAAGGCTCGCTGGCGATGTTCCCGATCCGGGCGTTCGGAAGCGAGGAGCAGAAGCAACGCTGGCTCCCCGGCATGGCCGCCGGCGACCTGATCGGGTGCTTCGGTCTGACCGAACACGACTCCGGTTCGGACCCATCCAGCATGACCACGACCGCCCGACGCGACGGCAGCGACTGGGTCCTCAACGGCACGAAGATGTGGATCACCAACGGCGGTCTGGCCGATGTCGCTGTCGTGTGGGCACGAGACCGCGAGAGCGAGCGGATCCGCGGTTTCGTCGTGCCCACCGACACGCCTGGCTTCAGCACCAACGAGGTCAAGCAGAAGCTGTCGCTGCGGGCATCGGTGACCTCGGAACTCGTCCTGGAAGACGTCCGTCTGCCGGCGGATGCGGTCCTCCCCGATGTCGAGGGGATGCGTGGCCCGCTGTCGTGCCTCAACGAAGCGCGCTACGGGATCCTGTGGGGCGCGGCCGGTGCGGCGCGCGCGTGCTACGAGTCCTCGCTCTCGTACGCGGGCGAGCGCGAGCAGTTCGGCCAGCCGATCGCGGGGTTCCAGCTCACCCAGCAGAAGCTGGTCGAGATGATGGTCGCCACGAACAAGGCGTCCCTGCTGGCCTACCACCTCGGCCGGATGAAGGACGCCGGCACGCTGACGCCGCACCACGTCAGCTTCGGCAAGCTCGACAACGTTCGCGTCGCACTCGACATCGCTCGTCTGGCGCGGGGACTCCACGGCGCGAACGGCATCACCGCCGAGTACCCGGTGATGCGACACGCAGCCAACCTCGAGTCGGTCTACACCTACGAAGGCACCAACGAGATCCACACCCTGATCCTGGGCCAGGCCATCACGGGGATCCCGGCGTTCCGCTGACCGCGGCACGGGGGGACACCAGGACCCCGCGTGCAGCGGCGCGTCGTCGGCCCGGGAGTTGCCCCGACCGACGGGTGCGGGAGCCCGCTCAGGCCCCTCGTTCCGACTGGCGCTGCGCTCCGATGAGAACGAACGCCATGGTCGCCGGCTCAGTGTCCTTGACGCGCCAGGCGTGGCGGGTGCCGTTCTGCACCACGATGTCGCCTGCGGTGAGTTCCACCTGCTCACCGTCGTCGAGCTCGAGCCAGATCGTCCCCGACAGCACGATGCCGTAGTCCACGCTGTCGGTGGTGTGCATACCCGGGTCGTCCGGCTCGAAGCGCTCGGCCAACCCTGGGTTCGCCTGCATCTGCTCGGCACCGGCCGCTTCGGGATCGAACTGCGGATCGGCGAACACGCTGTCTGGTGGGAACGTCACGAGGAGCAGGCGCGTCTCCCCGGGTGCTGGAACCCACGGAACGCCGGCGTCCGTCGGAGGCGTGCCATCGAAGGGCACGGTCGGGACCGCCGGGGTCGCCCAGACGAGGGCGTTCACCATCCCCGGGATGTTGGCGAACTCGTGGGCGGAAGGTGCTGGCACCTGGTCGGCGAAGACCGATCGCCCGTTGGCGTGGGTGGTCACTACTCGACGGATGTTCATCGCGGCTCCGTGGCCCTCTCGAGCGGTCGTGACCGGGGTCCTCAGCCGAGACCGGCGGCCTCCGCGAAGGCTCGCAGCTCCCGCGGGATGTCCGGACCGGCCGGTTGGTAGAGGACGCCTGCAGCCCCGTCCTCGGCGAGCGACGCGAGCAACGCGCGGACCTCCTCCCGGGGCCCGGTGAAGGTGGCGCACCTGAGGAGATCCTCGGTGATCAGGTCATGCTCGAGATCGGTGACCTCGATCAGGTGCCCCTTGTGCGTCTCGATGTGCCGGCGCGAGGGATCGAACTGTTCGATCCGAGCCGCGAACGTGGCGGTCTCCTCGAGATCGGCAGCCGGCCCACCTGGCCCGATGTGGAGGGCGAGTGCTGCCGTCGGCCCCGCAGCCGCGAGCGCACGCGCGCTCCCGACGCTCTCCCCGTCGTCGAGGACGGTGCCCATGAGCGAGAGGAGGCTCCTGCCACCGACGGGGACGGGGTCCTGCGAGTGGTTGTGGTTGGTGACGATCCCGTCGCCGACGCGCTCGGCGACACCGAGGCCCTTCGGACCGTGGGCAGCGATGTAGATGTCCGGGCACTCGAGCTTCACGCCGGACGATGCGGGGTAGCACAGCCGGATGAGCGAACCATCCCACTCGACCTCCTCGCCGTGGAGGAGGCGCCGGAGTGCGGTGACGTACTCCTCGACCTCGGCCCACTTCGCGGGACGCTGATCGATCATGGCAGCGCTGGAGAAGCCGCTCCCGACCGTGATGTCCATGCGCCCGCTCGCGAGCGTCCCGAGCGTGGCGATCGCTCCGGCGTTGGCCACCAGGTGGCGCATCTTCGGCGTGATCACGCAGATGCCGAGGCGGATCCGCGAGGTCCGCTCCGCGGCCCGTGCCAGGGTGATGGCGGTGTCCGCGAAGATGGTCGGCGAGTCGTAGGCGTAGGCCCGCGTGTAGCCCAGTTCCTCGGCGAGCTGGATGTGCCCGGGTGTGTCCATCGCCGTAGGGAAGACGCATCCGATCTCCATGTGGCTCCCTCTCCCGATCCGAGCTCGACACCAATCTAACCGGGGCACCGGGAGTCAGTCAAGGCCTGAATAATCTACCCCTTCATGACCTAGAACGTCGCCGTCTCGCCGTTCGCGAGCACGCGGATCCGGGCGATGTCACGCGCCCACTTCTCGAACCGCCTCGGGTCACCAGGGAAGAGCTCGTAGTGGATCGGGATCGCCGCCGACGCTCGTACCGAGCGCACCATCCGGTACGCATCGTGCGAGCTGAGACTGGGCCCCGCGATCGGAACCGCGAGCACCTCGGCGACCAAGCCCACGACGTCCTTCGAGTCGCCCGGGTGCAGCAGCCGTTCGTCCACCAGGAAGCCGAGGTTCGGCGGTCCCGGCGTGCCATCGACCATGGGCATGTGCGGGAGGTCGAAGACCTGCACTGAGACCTCCGCGACCGTGACGAGCTGGCCTCCTGCGACGGTGGAGATCCCTTCGTGGTCGGCCAGTGCCGTGGCGACGTCCGCCCCGCTGAACAGGGGGATCCCGCGCTCGAGCAGTCGACGCGCAGCTGCGGCGTCCAGATGATCGGCGTGCCGGTGCGTCACCAGCACGCCATCGAGCGGGAACACCGTCTCGACGTCGACGTGCGCCGTGAAGGGCTCACCAGGGTCGATCAACAGTCGGGCGCCGTCCGACGTCTCGACCACCAGGCACGACTGGGGGTACTTGGTGACCTTCACGCGAGCCCTCCTCGTGTCCCCCGATGGCCGGGCGATGCGCCCGGATCGCAGGCGCCACGGTCGGTCACGTCGGCTCGTGGCCGTCCACCGTGTCGCTCGAGGCGTCGATCTTGTTCAAGATCCGGACGAGATCCCCGAGCTCGTCCTCGGTGAGCGAGCGCGTCCATGCGGTCTCGCGACTGGTCTGTCGGGCGACGGCGTCGGGCATCAACCGCTTCCCGGCCGGCGTCATCGAGACTTCGACCACTCGGTGATCATCGAGACCTCGGTTCCTCTCGATGAAGCCTGCGGACTCGAGGGACCTGAGGGCGCTCGAGATGCTGGCGGGGGACGCATCCGACAGGCGGGCGATCCGCGAGGGCTCAGCCTTCCCCACGACCCACAGGACCGACAGGATGCGGAAGCCCGCCCACGACAGCCCGTTCGGTCGGTGCACCTGCTCGAAGTCGCGACTCATCCTGCTCGCGAGGTTCCGCACCGCTGCGACGAACTGCAGGCCTCGCACATCACCTTGTTCGAGGACGCCAGCAGCGAGGTGTCGGTCGACCAGAGCTGCGAGGTACTGCTCGCGGTTCTCCAGCTCATCGGGTTCCGTCATCACGAGTCCGAACGTCCTTCGACGGAGATGTTGGCGCTCACCGCTGTCGCCAGACATCGGGGCGCAACGTAGCCGACCGCCGCTGTCGTCCCAAGGGGGTCAGCGGCCGTCATCGTCGTCTCCTTTGACCGCCAGCACCGCGCAATCAGCCCCCAGCAGCACCGATTGGGACACGCTGCCGAGCACGAGCTTCCCGACCGGTGACCGTCGGCGGATGCCGATGACGATCAGGTCCGCTCCGACCGCACGTGCGACGTTCAGCAGCGTGACCGCCGGATCGGTGTCGATCGGCTCCAGCCGGAACTCCGCGGCCACGCCGCGCTCCGAGAGCCGCTCGACGAGTGACTCGCCTTCCTGCCGGACCTCTGCGACGGATCGGGCGAAGGAGCGCGTGCCCGCCGGGTTCTCGCTCGGCCCCTTCGTCACGGTGCGCACGATGTGCAGCCGTGCCCCACGCAGCGTCGCTTCCTCGATCGCTCGCTCGAGCACGAACCGACTCTCCGCTCGCGCGGTGTACCCGACCACGATCTCCACGATGCACTCACCTTCGCTCGAACCGTTCGGAAAGGACCGCGGCAGCGTCACTGCATCATGTTGGGGATCCACATCACGAACGCCGGCACCGCCAGCGCTGCGAGCAGCACCGCACCTTGGAGCGCGATGAACGGCACCGCCCCTCGGTAGATGGTCGTCATGGGCACGGACGGGTACACGCCGTGCAGCGCGTACAGCACCATCCCCACGGGTGGTGTGATCCCCGAGATCCCGATCGCGATCAGCACGACGATGCAGAACCACAGCGGTTCGTACCCGAGCGAGATGACGACCGGCACGAAGAGCGGGATGACGATCATCAGGAGCGAGATCGAGTCGATGAAGCAGCCCAGCACGAGGACGGCGAGCACCATCATCCCGACGATGACGATCGGTGCGACCGGGAGCTCCAGCATGGCCTCGAGCATCGCCCGTCCTGCACCCGTGAGTGAGAGGACCTGGCTGTACGTGCGGGACCCGGCGATGATCAGGAAGATCATGCCCGTCGACGCGACGGTCGCGAGGAACGAACTGACCAGGATCTGGCGTGTCAGCCGACGGTGCAGGACACCGAGCAGCATGACACCGCCGACCCCCAGCGCCGAGGCTTCGGTCGGCGTGGCGACCCCCGTGAAGATCGCGAGCAGGACGACCACGAGCATCGTGGCCAGGGGCAGCAGGCCGGCCGTGGCGCGTGCTCTGTCGCGCCAGCCCTGCCCTTGTGTCAACGGCGCTTCCGGAGCGACCCCAGGACGGACCCTCGCGATGACCAGCACGAACACGACGAAGGTCACGGCCGTCAACAGGCCCGGAAGCGCCCCCCCGATCAGGACGCGTGCCGGGGAGACCTCGGCCAGGCTCGCCAGGACGATCGCCAGGGCGGAAGGCGGGATGAGCGTGGCGAGAGCAGCACCTCCCACCCCGGTCCCCGCCGCGAGCCACTTCGCGTACCCCTGGTCGACCATGCGGGGCACGAGCGTGGATCCCAACGTCGCTCCCGTGGCGATGGGAGCGCCGCTGACGGCCGCGAGGAAGGTACCCGCGCCGATCGTGAGCACCCCCGTCCGGCCCGGGACGCGGCCGAAGTAGCTCTCGAAGAACCGACTCACGAAGTCGATGAACCCGCACCGGAAGATCATCTCCCCCATGAGGATGAACAGCGGGACCGCGATCAGCGTGAACGAGCTGAGGGAGTCGAACATGCCGACGCTGAGGATGGTGAACAGCTGCGGCCCGCTGTGGAGGTAGAGCACCAAGAGGTTGGCGGCGATGAAGGCGATCGCGACCGGCAATCCAGCGAACAGGAAGAACAGGAACACGCCGAGGAGGAGCCCGATGACCAGCGACGGCTCCACGTGCAGGCTCCTTGTCGGTTCGAACACACTCGAGCGGGGTGATGCCGCGGGACCCGGCCGCGCACCGTCGAACTAGATCGCTGGCTCCTCCGAAGAGGCCCCCGTACCGGTCTCCGTCCTGAACCGACCGGCCTTCCTCGAGAACTGGATGACGAACTCGAGTGCGAGGAAGCCCAGCCCGATCGGCATCACCGACAGCAGCAACCCCCGCGGCACCTGGAACGGGTACGGCGTGGTCGTGCCCTGCTGCCACGCCGTGAACGCGTAGACGGCGGTCAGATACGCCAAGAACCCGGTCAAGGCGGCGGCCACGAGGTCCAGCACCATGCGCAGGCCCAGCTGCCAGCGCCCGCGCAGTGCATCGACGACGATGTCCACCGAGATGTGGCCGCTGCGACGCAACACCCAGGCAGCGGAGAGGAACGTGATGACGAAGAGCGAGTACCCGACCAACGGCGCCACGAAGCGCAGGGACTGGCCGAAGAAGAACCGCGAGAGGATCTCCCAGATGAGCACGAGCGTCACGACAGCGAGGATCACGCAACACACGAAGGCGGTGAACCGGTAGTACAGCTCGAGAGCGCGACCGAGGATCTTCACGCTGCGCTCCGATCTGTTCGGTGTTCGTCACGACCGCTCGTGCATCCGCGACGCCGGTGCGGGCCGCCCGGGCGGCCCGCACCAGGTGCGCCTCACTCGAGAAGCAGCGCGCCTTCATCCTCCGTCGGGGCCGCCAGTTCGTCGAGGAGCTCGCGGATCCGCTGCGCCCGCTCGGGCGGCTCGTTCGGCTCCACCATCTGCGAGTAGTACCTCTCACTGATCGGACCGACGAAGTCCTCCCACTGTTCGCGCGGGAGGACGATCTCCTCGACCCTCGCGTCACGCCAGGCATCGGCACGGGCAGCTGCCTCTTCGTCGAGGATGCGGCCCGCCTCTTCCTCGGCCCGCGGCGCGATGTCGCGCAGGAGCTGCTGCAGGTGCTCGGGCAACGCCGCCAGCGCCGCCTGGTTCATGAACACGAAGGTCGGTGCGCGCGTGATGGCCGGGTAGACGACGTACTTCGCCGCCTCGGTGTACCCGGCGGTGGTGTAGACCGAGACCGTGGTCATCGCCGCGTCGAGCGAACCCTGGCGCAGCCCGTCGACCGTCTCGGCATCCGACATGAAGGTCGTCGTCATCCCGATCGCGTCGAGGCCGGGGCTGAAGAGCGGAGGACTGCGCACCCGCAGGCCGCTGAGGTCCTCGACCCGCTCGACCGGCTCCTTCACGAACAGGTGCATGGGATCGAGAGGGAAGACCGCCAACGTCGTGACGCCGTAGCGCTCCTGGTGAGCTTCTTCGACGAGGTCGTACACGCCCGCCGACTCGAGCTCCTCTCGCGAACCTCGCGTCAGACTGGCGATCGAACCAGCCGGAAGATCCTGTACGTAGTACGCCGACGTGGTGCTCACGATGTCGAACGCGCCGTCGGAGAGTGCGGCGATCTGCTCGGGCGGGGGCCACGCTTCCGGCCCGACGATCTCGATCGTGAGTTCGCCGTTCGATCCCTCGGCGACCAGCTCCGCCATCCGCTCGAACTGATCACGGATCAGCGTGCCCGCAGGCCAGCCTGATGCTGCTTGCAACACCACGGGCTCGCCCGAGGCTGCGTCCCCCCCATCGGTCGCCGCGGTGGCGGTCGGGCCTGTGCCGGAGGCCGCGGGGGCGTCTGAGCCCCCGCATCCTGCGAGCAACAGACCGAACACCAGAACGAGTGAGGTCGTGCGGACAGTTCGTCGGCTTCTCATGCTCGCCAGTCTCCCAGAGTTCGTCGGTCTCCAGGAACCGCACGTGTTCCACGTGTTTCCCGAAGCGTTCCACCAGTTCCCTCGTTCACTGTCCACCACCTCGGCAAGATTGTCAAGGGCTTGTTTATCTCGCCCTTAGGTATCGTGCTCGCATCCGCGGCCACCGATCGGCAGTCGCATCCCGCTGACCTGCGCGAGCCGGGCTACTCAGACCACGGGGAGGAGGCCTGGGCGGGCGGCGGTTTCGGGCAGGGCGCCGCCCGGCCAGCGTTTGCGGGACACCGTGGACAGCTTGGTGAGCAGGTTCATCGCGACCTGGTCGCTCTGGCCGGGGCGCGCTTCGATCAGCCCCTCGTCGAGCAGCCCCTGGATCCACTCCTCACCGCGGCCGGTGCGTACGAGGGTCAGGGTCCAGTTGTCGTCCGCGCCGATCCCGCCGGTGGAGATGTCGGCGTGCTGGGCGGCGAAGTCCGGGCACAGCTTGCAGCCCGGGCGGGTGTAGGCGTGGAAGGGCTTGAGCGGGATCTCGTGGTAGCTGCCGTCACGGGTCCAGACCTGGTAGCGGCCCTTGATGTTGATCTTGACCACCTCGGCGATGTCGATGCCGTGGTCGGCCAGGACCTGCTGCTGGCCCTCGTAGGTGAAGGTCTTGGAGCACAGCAGCCCGATGGTCAGCGCCACCTTGCGCTTGTACTTGTTGACGTTGTAGGCCGGCAGACTGCCGTTGATCGACGCCTGGCACGACATGCCCACCAGCGCCAGGTTCTTCAGCCCGGCGGCCTCGGCATCGGCCATGGCCAGCGGGTTGGCGCTGTAGGTGTAGCGCGAGCCCGCCGTGGCCAGCACCCCCTGACGGTCGGTCACCACGGTCGGTGCGGCGTCGAACGGGCCACGGTCGGTCACGATCTGGGAGGTCAGCGCCCCATCGATGCGTCCGGTCTCAAGGCCCCACACCAGCAGGGTGGACACCAGGCCGCCGTCCTGGCCGACCTTGGCGATCGCCTCGTCGGTGGTGCGGATCAGCAGGATGGAACGGGCGATGCCGTAGGGCTCCTCGGCGGTCCGCTGGCGGCCGAACAGCTCGGTGTCGAGGTCGGACTCCCAGTCCCGGAACCGCGGACACGCCCGGGTACAGATGTCACAACCCTTGTCCCCGATCACACACTGGTCGTGAGCCATGCCCTCACCGACCTGCACCGGGAAGAAGTCCTCGGTGTACCCCAACACATCCCGCGGACAGGCCATCACGCACGCAGCACACCCCGTGCACAACCCGGAGTCCACCACCTCACGCTTCAGTTCGCGCCAGTGCACCTCACCCACGCCGCCGCTCCTATCCCTCGGTTTCGTTCCATGACGAGCTCTGGCCCCAGCTTCGGTCAGCGCGGACCGTCGGCCCCTTGGATCTCATCCGCCGACAGTCCGCCGCAGCGGGCGTGCGGGCGCGAGCCGGTCGCCATGACGAGGCCGTAGAGGATCTCGCTCCGCCGGGGGCCGTCCCAGACCGAGAGCTCGGCGGTGCCGAAGTGGCTCCGCACGTACGCGGCATCGATGTGGCCGAGCGGCACCATCAGACGCGATCCCAAGCCAGCGACCGTCTTCGAGGACGGCACGATCGCGCTCGGCTCGCCGAGCGCTGCACGCATCGCCCAGCCGCCGGCTTCGTGCCAGAGGGCCCCGTGCTCGAGTTCTCCGTCCTCGCCGACGATCGCACCCTTGCCATACGCCTCGACATGCTCCACCCCGCCGAGGGCTTCGATGAGTCGCACCGCGAGGGACTCGCCGACCTCCCGCAGCTCCGCCATGAACGGCATCAGATCCGGCTCGTACCTGCCTGCGAAGGGGTTGCGGACCACGGCGAGCGCTGCGCCGACGCGAAGGGGTTCCGCGAGCGGCGGTCCCCCTTCGTGGTGCACCGATTCGACTGCGACCTTGATCTTCCTCAGCTCGACCACGTCGCCACCTTCCCGCACGCGACGCCCCCTCGACATGGACGCGTCTTCCTCGGATCTACGGACGCTCGGCCGCGATGCGTTCGTGCAGCCGCTCCTGCCACTGCGACCGCGTGAGGAAGTCCGGACGTGACCGGCACAGCGACTCGGTCGTGGCCAGGATCTCGTCCTCGCTGTCATCGAGATCGAGCGGGGCCTTGCAGGGCTGCGGGGTGTAGAACGGCGAGTCGACGTACAACTCGACGAAGTTGCCCTCAGGGTCGGGGAAGTACAGGGACCACGCGTTCCCGTGATCGGTCGCGATGGCGCCCTCGATACCTGCTTCCTTCAGGACGCCGTCGAACGTCTTCAGGTCCGCCAGGGACTCGAGCTTGAAGGAGAGCTGGTTGATCGGGTTGTAGTCGATCTCCTCCGGCCTGCCGTCGAAGATCACGAACTGGTGATGCTCTTCGACGTCCTGCGTCATGAAGACGAGGCGGTTGCCGAACGAGGCCATGCCGCTGTCGCTCTCCAGGAAGCCCAGGACGTTCTTGTAGAACCCGACGAGCCTGTCCAGGTCCGTCGCATGGATCCCCACGTGACGGAAGTGGACCTTCGGCAGCTTCCCGGGCATCAGTTCCCCTCCGATTCGTCGGCGACGGGGTTCGAGAGTCGACCCACTCCACGCAGCTCGACCTCGATGCGATCACCGGGCTGGAGGAAGATCGGCGGGTTGCGCTTGAAACCGATCCCGCTCGGCGTCCCCGTGGCCAGCACGTCTCCCGGGTTCCACGGGAGCGCCTTCGACACGTACGAGATGAGCGTCGGGATGTCGAACGCGAGCTCGTCGAGCCTGCCCGACTGCAGCTGCTCACCGTTGAGGAACGTGCTGACCTCGAGGTCGCGGTAGTCCGGCACCGCGTCCGAGGTCACCATCCAGGGACCGAACGCCCCGGTCTTGCGGAAGTTCTTCCCCATCCCGTACTGGTGGGTGTGGAACTGCCAGTCACGGATCGACGCATCGTTGAAGCAGGCGTACCCCGCAACGTGATCCATGGCGTCCTCGGCGGCGATGTGACTCCCTCCGCGGCCGATCACCACCGCCAGCTCGCCCTCGAAGTCGAGCTCCTGCGACACGATGGGGCGAACGATGGGTTCCCCGTGGGCTGCGAGCGAACCGGCGAACCGCTGGAAGATGACCGGGTGCTCGCCGACCTTGCGACCCGCCTCCTCCGCGTGCGCCACGTAGTTGAGGCCGACGCAGATGATCTTGCTCGGCTCGGGGATGACCGGCAGCAGCTCGACCTGGTCGAGCGCGAGAGACGAGGGTGCGCTCGCAGCGACTTCCTGGGCGTCCGCCAGTCGCTCCTGGGCGAGGACGTCCTGCAGGTTCTCCGCGTCGTCGAGGAAGGGTTGCAGATCGACGATCCGGTCCTCGGCCGTCAGAGCGCCGAAACTGGAGCGGCCGTCGTGCACGAACGAGAGGAGTTTCATCGGCACCTCGGAAGGGTCTGGAGTCTTGTTCCACCCGCACCTTTCTACCAATCAAGCCCTCGAAAGTCAAGGCCTTGATTATCCACCTCGACCCACCCCGGGCTTCAGCCGTCGGTGGAAGAAGTCCAGGATCTCGTCGCGCGCAGCACGGGTCGGTTGACCCTCCTCGTCGATCAGGTGCGCGGTGACCACGCTGTGGGGCACGCCGACGACGTCCCTGAAGAACGGTGGCGGGTCGGGGTTGGCCGCCTCGTCGGGCAGCACGCGACCGACGAAGCGGTCGCCGAGCGCCTCCGCGTAGGCCGCGAACCTCTGGGCGGTGCAGAACCGGTCTCCCTCGAAGCGGTAGGCGAGCACCGACAGGTTGTCGCGTTCGAGCCGGTCCCGTACCGCCTGCAGTTCCGCGGGGTCGCTCTCGACGGCAGCCGGATCGTCCAGCGGTAGTGCCGTCTGCGACAGCACCGGAGCGAGCACGGACGGCTCGAGCACCATCGAGAGCGCGAAGTTGCCGGTGAAACACATCCCGATGGCGCCGACGCCGACGCCGCCGCACTCCCGATGAGCCTGCGCGGCCAGGGCCCGCAACCACGTGGTGACCGGGCTGGCGCCGCCCCCACCGAAGGCTCGGAACTCGGCGCTCATGCAGGCCCGCTGCATCACCGCCCGGCCCTCTGCGGCCCGCGGGTAGGCACCGTCGCTCCCGAACAGCGATGGCATGTGGACCGTGAACCCGGCGCCACGCACCCAGCGGGCGAACCGCGCCACGTCGGGGCTGATCCCCGGCATCTCGGCCATCACGATGACGGCCGGTCCGCTCCCGGCGGTGTAGACCGTCTTCGCAACATCGTCGAACGAGAACACCCGCCGTTCGAAGTCGGCGAGGGCATCGTCGGTCATCTTCCGAACTCCATCGACTCGTCGAACACGAGCGGAGCCTCGCAACGATCGGACGTTCGGGCCAGAGGCGGAACCGCCCTCTTCTGGGGTTAGGATGGCCAGATGTCACCCGGTCGTCCTCCGCAGCGCATCGCCGTGCTCGCGTACGAGGGCTGCCTCGGGACCGAGATCCTCGCCATCGCGGACCTGTTGCTCATCGCCAACCGGATCGCCGCGGCGAACGGGGAACGGAGCGGCGACCTGTTCGAGGTCTGCGTCGTGGGCCGCGAACCAGTCGTCACCACGGCCGCCGGGGTGCCCCTCCACGCGCAGCCGCTGCGGGTCGACATCGACGCCCTGGTCGTCCCAGGCTTCGACCTGGGCTCTCCTCGGCACGTGGATCGCTCGCTGGCGAACTGGACGTCCGAGGTCGCCTACATCGCCTCCGTCGATGCCGCCCACATCCCGGTCGCGTCGGTGTGCGTGGGGGCGTTCCTGCTCGGCGAGGCTGGCCTGCTCGAGGGACGCCAGGCCACCACGTCGTGGCTGTTCGCGCGCCAGCTGGCCGAGCGGTACCCGAGCGCCGACGTCACTGCCGACTGCATGATCGTCTCGGACCGGACCGTGACCACGACCGCAGCCTTCAGCGCGGTGCACGACCTGGCGGTGCGGCTCGTCCGTCTCCACGCAGGCGACGACCTGGCCCGCCTCGTCGCGCGGGTCGCGCTCGTCGCCGACAACCGCAACAACCAAGCGCCGTACGTCGACGAGACGTTGCTCGGCACCGAGGCTGGCCGGTTCACTCGCGAGGCGAAAGGCTGGCTCGTCGAGCGTCTGGCCGAGCCGTACAGCCTCGTCGCGCTCGCCGAGGCGTTCAGCGTCAGCCCCCGCACGGTGCTCCGCCGGTTCGAGCAGGAGGCGGGGCAGTCACCGCTGACCTTCCTCCAGCAGGCGCGCGTCAACGCCGCCAAGCGGCTCCTCGAGTCGCCCGACCACGACGTCGTCTCGGCGATGGAGTCCGTCGGGTACACCGACGTGGCCTCGTTCAGACGCCTCTTCGTCGCTCACATCGGCGTGACGCCGGCGGCCTACCGGCGCCAGTTCCGAACAGCTCGGCAGGGGCATGCACCCGACTCGCCGTGATGGCGCTGCCGCCGGATCGGCGTCAGCTGATGGCTCGTCGGGCACGGACGATCGCCGCGGCCGCGCTCGGGTGGACGCGGTGGGTCTCGTCGATCTCCACATCGACGAACCCAGCGTGGCCGAGCGCCTCCGCGAACTCCTCACGCGTCAGCGCTCCGGCGATGCAGCCGGTCCACTGCTCCATGTCCGCGCGCGTCGCGTCGTCCATGTCAGGATCGGCGATCACGTCCGACACCGCGAACCTGCCACCGGGCCGCAGGACCCGCGCGGCCTCACGCAGAACGATCGACTTGTCAGCGGCGAGGTTGATCACGCAGTTGGAGATGACGACGTCGACGCTCTCGTCCGGCAGCGGTACGTCCTCGAGGTAGCCGTGCAGGAACTCGACGTTGTCGACCCCCACCTCAGCCGCGTTCCGCCGGGCCAACTCGAGCATCTCGGGGGTCATGTCCAGGCCGATGGCACGGCCACCGGGGGCCACGCGCCGCGCGGAGATGAGCACGTCCGCGCCGGCGCCGGAGCCGAGGTCGAGGACGACCTCACCGGGGCGCAGGTCCGCGACTGCGGTCGGGACCCCGCAGCCCAGCGAGGCGTCGACGGCGGACCGCGGGGCCCCCACCGCGTCACCGAGGCCGTAGAGGTCAGCGCCGAAGACCACCGTGCCGTCCGGATCGGTGGTCCCGAGCGGCGGGCTGCAACAGGAGTTCTCGGCGTCACGGGCTGCGTCAGGGTCTCCCGCCGCGACGTGCACGGCCGCTGCGGCGTAGCGAGTGCGCACCTGCTCTCGGACGTCGGTGGTCTCGGACATGGTCAGCTCCTGGTTCGCGTCGGTGGTTCGCAGGCTGGTGGTCGCGGGGGGCGGCGGCCCATGACGATGTCGGCGGCACCCGGGAAGCAGTCGAGGCACGACGGGTTGACCGCGTAGAAGGTGCTCGTGCCTCGCCTCTCGATGAGGACGAACCCCACGGCGGCGAGGGCGGCCAGGTGGTGGCTGACCGTGGACTGGCCCACCGGCAGCGCGTCGGTCAGCGCCCCGACCGAGACCGGTTCCGGTCGTCCCGCCAACCAGGCCAGCAGCTGCACCCGCGTCGGGTCCGACAGGGCTCGGAACCACGACGCGTACTGCTCGGCCACGTCGCGGGGCATGACCGTCGCCGTGGTCGGCTCGGCCTCCTGCTCGACTGGCATCGCGGCTCCTTCATCGACCATCGTCGATGGTAGATAGAAGCAGCCGTGTGGTCAACGACGACACGCGCCCCCAACCGGGCGGCGGTCACGCGGTGCCGAGGGTGGGACAGTTCGGGGCCAGCATCGGGTCCTCCTGGCGTCGCCGACACGCCGGGAGGCTTCGGCCTCAGGCCACCGACGACGCCGCGACCCGCTGGAAGCCGGCGCACTCAGTCGCCAGGGTCTGCTGCAGGCTGCGACGTCCGAGCCGACCGAGGACCCGCGACCCGCGCCCCTCCAGCTGGAGCCGCAGGGTGAGCTGGCAGCTCCCCTCGTCGAGCGACGCCAGCTCGTGCACGCCGACCATGCGCACCCCGAGCAACCGGGTTGACCACGCGAACCGGTGGGGTGCCTCGACCTCCTCGACCGTCCACACGAGCGGCCGCAGACCAGGCTGTGACAGGCGCGCGCGACTGCCCACCGTCACCGGGCCGGTCTCGAGCCGCTCGACCGCCGTGACGGTCGGGGTGACGCTCGGTAGCGCCTCGATGTCGAGCGTGAGCGCCCACGCCTGATCGATCGTCGCGTCCAGGGTGGTGGTGTCGGTGATCTCCACGGTCGTTCCGTCCTCGTTGGTCCGCGCTCCATCAGCGGGACCCCGATCAGGATGTGTACCATCTGGTACACATCCTGCCAAGCTGTCGGAGAGGTCCCCCGTTGGAACCCCGCGAGGAACTGCTGCAGCGCGTCATCGCGTACGTCGCGGACACGGGGCTGGCCGATCAGAGCCTGCGGGCGCTGGCTGCCGGCGCTGGGACCAGCCACCGGATGCTCCTCTACCACTTCGGTACGCGGGAGGGGCTCGTCGCGCAGATCGCGGCCCACATCGAGTCGCAGCAGCGCACCGCCCTGGCCGAACTCGCGGGTGCCGCCGACAGCGCGACGGACCTCCAGCGTCGATCGTGGGCCCAGGTCAGCGACCCCGCGCTCGCACCCTTCGTCCGTCTGTTCTTCGACGTCCTCGGGATGGCTCTCGCCGGACGCCCCGGCACGGAGGAGTTCCGCGACAACCTGGTCGAACCCTGGCTCGATCAGGCCGAGGCCGCGGCCGCTGCGGTCGGGGCGACCCAGGACCGTGCGCAGCTCCGGTTGGGCATGGCCGTCGCGCGCGGCCTGCTCATCGACGTCCTGGCGACGGGCGACGTCGAGGCAACCACCGCCGCCCACGAACGGTTCATCGAGCTGTGGAACGCGCACGAGAGCGGCGACGCACCGCGCTGAGGAGGCCACCCGTGACGGCGGACCGGGAGCAGATCGACGACCTGGAGCGACGTTCGGGGCGCTCGCTGGCCGGCGCGTTCGCGTTCGGCGACTCGACCGAGCTCGCGGACGAGCTGCTCGCGTTCGTCGAACGAGGCACCAAGCGGGCGACGGCAGGCTCGGTGGCCGAGCTCCTCGGATCGCAGGAGCCCTTCCCCGAACCCGGCCAGTGCTGGGGCCTGCTCGACGGACGCGGTGTCGGTCGCTACGTGATGGAGACGTCGGAGGTGCGCATCGGCCGGCTGGCGTCGGTCGATCCCGCCTTCGCCTGGGACGAGGGGGAGTACGAGCGCACCTACGAGGACTGGCTCGAGGGCCACCGCCGCTACTTCGCACGACAAGGGGTCGCCGAGCCGGACGAGCTGGAGGTCGCCTTCGAACGCTTCCGTGTCGTCTGGCCCGTCGCGGACACGACGGTGTGGTTGGCCGACGGCGTGCGCGAGGTCGGGATCGAGGACCGTCCCTGGGCGACGAGGTTCCTCGGTGACCGCCACGGGCCTGGCATGCCGGACGACCCCGAGCATCCGACCCGGCTCCCCGCGCTGGTCGCCGAGCGCGACGGTGAGCCGGCGGGGTTGCTGACGTTCCGGCCCCGCCCCGGCGGCATCACCGACGTGGTGACCATCGACGAGGTCGCACCCTCAGGTGACGTCCGACCGGTGCTCGAAGCTGGCCTCGCGCGCCTCGCGGAGCAGGAAGGGTGGATGAGCCTGCAGCCCCCCTCGGAACGGTGACCGCTGCGGATCGTCCGTGGACGCCGTCGGGACGGGCGGCCTCACGGTCCGGCCGCGACCTCGACGGCACCCTGGCGGTTCGCCACACCCAGCTTCTGCAGCACGGCCGAGACGTGGTGGTCGACCGTGCGCACGGACACGACCAGCCGCTCGGCGATCTGCGCGTTCGTCAACCCTTCGCCGAGGAGATCGAGGACCTCGCGTTGCCGTGCGGTCAACCCGAACGGATCGCTGCGTGTCACGTCGGCCGGCCCGCGTGGGATACGACGCGTGCCGAGTTCACGGAGCCGTCGGCGGACGAGCGTGGCCGCTGGCGCGGCACCGAGTCGGTCGAGCACCTGGACGGCCTCGAGGAGGTGGGCCTCGTCGTCCGTCGCCAGCAGCGCCAAGGCCCGTTCGTAGTGGTTGTCGACCGCCGCCCACGCCTCGGCTGCAGCGAGGACGTCTCCGGCGAGGACCAGCGCCCAGGGCGCTGCGGCCGGCCCGCACCCGTCAGCGACCGCCGCACCGGCCCGGGCCAGGTAGACGAGGAGCTCGCCCCGGGTGAAGGGTTCGAGCTCCGCCAGCGGCGCCTCCTCACCGATGCGCTGGGCTTCCTGCAGGTCGCCGTGGAGGAACGCCATCTCGGCCCGGAGCACGCAGACGGCGCCGGTGTGCTGTGCCGCTTGGCTCTGCACGGCGATCCGCCACGCTCGATCCAGCACGTCCGCCGCGTCGGGGCCGCCGCTGCGGATCAGGACCCGCGCCAGGCCCTCGAGGACCATCAGCTCGAGCACCCCGGCGTCCGGGGCGTCCTCCAGCAGCTGCCGCAGCGTCGCCTCGGCTTCCGACCACCGACCGACCGCGATGAGGTGACGACAGCCCTGGCTCCGGATGTGGAACCGGAACGAGGGGAAGTCGTGGTCGCTGGTGAAGGCGACGGCTTCTTCGTACCAGCCCGGCAGACGGCGATCGTCGCCGTGCCAGGCCAGCTCACTGACGAGGTTGGTGTACGCCCGCCCTGCAGCCTCGAGGTGGCCACCCTCCCGGGCGATGGCGATGGCCCGCACGAAGCGGTCGGCGGTGAGTTCGCGGGTTTCGCCCGGCGCCGGGCCACAGGTGCCGAGGTAGTTGAGGGCCAGCGACTCGAGGTCGGACCTGCCGAGCTCGACGGCGTTCACCAGCACCTGTTCCAGCTCGGCGCGGGCGGCGTCCCGGCGATCGAGGAGCGAGGCCAGGCTCGCTCGAGCCAGTCGGGCTTCCGCCAGCGCCTCAGCGTCGCGCGTCGTGCCGGCGACGGCCACCGCGCGCTCCGAGGCGGCGGTCGCCTCGGCGGGATCGTTGTCGAGGTACGCCATCCGGGACAGCGTGCACAGGGCTCTGGCGTGCCGATCGGCAGGCCCCACACCTTGGCGGATGGTGACGCTCTGACGGGCAGCCTGGACCGCGCGGGGCGGCAGGTGGAGGTGATACAGCGACCAGGCGTGCTCCTCGAGCAGCTGGGCCCGAGCGTCGTCGTCGAGCAGGTGAGCCTGGGCCAGCACGTGCTCCTGGTGCCGGGCCGCCTCCCGGTGCGCCCCTGCCCGGTAGGCCTCGGCCGCGGCGATCGTGCCGTAGCGGACGATGACCTCGCCGCGTCCGACCACGACGGCGTGGTGCAAGATCGCGTCCGCATCCGCGTCGGTGTCGAGCAACCGGTCGAGGACGGTCCCGTGGTGACGCCGCCGGATGCTCGTCGGCAGGGCATCCAGGACCGCCTGTCGCGTCAGCTCGTGGCGGAAACGTCCGTGGTCGTCCTCGATGCTCCAGAGTCCACGCTGTTCCGCCGCCGCCAGCACCGTCGTGTCGGGCAGCACCGCCTCCAGGAACGAGGTCCGAACGGGCCGCGGGACGACGGACAACAGCTCCAGGGCAGCGCGAACGTCCGCCGGTAAGGAGCGCATGCGCGACATGACGGACGTGGCGACGCTGGTCGGGATCCCCGCGGGATCCCTGGCGAGCTCCGAGACGAAGAACGGGTTCCCGGCCGTGACCCGGAGGACCGCCTCGGGGTCGAGGCTGGTGCTCGCTGTCAGCAGCGCGACCGCGGGCGGCGACAGCGGGCGGGGATGCACCCGGTGGACCGCCTCGCTCGGGAGGACACCGAGGACGGCGGTCAGCGGATGCTCCGGACCCACCTCGTCGTCGCGGTAGGTGACGGCGATCACGCCCCGACGGCCGGCGATCCGACGCCCGACGTAGCGGACGACGTCCAGCGTCGCTTCGTCCGCCCACTGGACGTCCTCGAGCACCAGCAGCGTCACCTGCAGCGGATGATCCAGTTCGTCGAGGACCGCATCGAGCACGGCCGAGGTGTCCGACCGGCCCACCGCGTCGGCGATCGCCCCCTGTGCGTGGCGCGCGATGTCGCGGAACGGTCCCAGGGTGCGGCTCGTCAGGAAGTCGTCGCACAGGCCGACCCACACACGGACGTCCGCCGGCGCCTGCTCGCGCCACGCCTGGACGAGGCTGGACTTGCCGATGCCCGCTTCGCCGGCGATCAGCACGACCGAACCGTGACCGCGGTCGGCATCGGTCAGCGTCGACCGTAGGAGGTCGACCTCGGCGTCTCGTTCGAGGATCAGCGACGTGGCCTTCCACCCGGAACGAGCGTGCCCGACACCATCATGCCGCACCTGGTGGACGCTGACCACGGCGAGATCGAGACACGCCCCGCGCGGCCGGACCGTGGCCATCGAGCGTCGGACCGACCACCTAGGTCCGGAGGACCTCCTGAACCGGGGAGCTGAAGCCCCCGATCCGCGTGTCGGAGACTCCTCGGTGCCGCCCGCCGAGGTTCGACGTCGACGCCTCCGTGAACGACTCCGTGCCCCACCACCGGCGGAGCACCTCCTCGCCGAGGCGAGCGATGAGCGGGACCATCTGGCTCGACTGCGCCGCGAGTGCGACCAACTTGCGGTCGAGCTCGTCCGCGTCGAGGTGCAGCTCGAGGGCGACCCGATCGGCGGGCGTGGCGAGCGGTAGGCCGGGGGCGAACGCCTCGAGGTCACGGTTGACCGCTGCCCAGCGGTGGGTGAACTCGGCGGTGGTGGTCGCGTACAGCAACTGGATCGGACGGCCCGCAGCGGCGACGGCCTGCGTGGTCCAGCCCGAGACCGCGACGTGGTCGTCGTGCCCGGTCATGCCATCCGGGCCGAACGTGACGACGGTGTCCGGCTGAACCTGATCGAGGATCGCGCCGATGCGCTCGATCCCCTCCTGCGGGTCGACGTCCGCCACCGTGCCGTCGACGTAGCCGAGGAAGCGGTGGTCGCTCACGCCGACGGCGGCGAGGGAGGCGCGCAGTTCCACGGCCCGGCGGCGCCCCAGGCGTTCGAGGGGCCAGGCACCCGGGTCCGAGGTCCCCCGCTCGCCGCGGGTGGCGGTCACGCAGGCGACGTGACCACCACCGTCGGTCACCCGGGCCATCAGGCCGGCGGACAGGAAGGCCTCGTCGTCGGGGTGCGCCCACACCCCGAGGACGGTGCCGAGGTCGCGGACGTCGAGGGTGGTCATGCCGGGTGCTCCCGTGGTGGACCGGAGGTTCAGGCTGCGCTGACCTCCAGGTGTGGAGACCGGCCGCCCCGGATCTCACCGGTGCGGCCGGATGGCCGATCGCTGGCCGGGCGGGTCAGCCGGCGCTGACGTCGACGGTGACGGGGATGCCGTTGGTCATCACGTCGTAGACCGCGGAGCGCTGGCGCGACTGCTCCACGATCTCCTCGAGGACCGCGGCGGGTGCGTCCCCCTGGATGTCGAAGTGCACCCGCACCTGCTGGTAGCCGTTGCGGGTCCCGGGGTCGAAGCCGAAGATCCCGTTGAGGTCGATGTCGCCCTCGATGGTGGACTCCACCGAGTAGAGGTCGACACCGCGTGCGGAGGCGATGTTGCCGATGCCCGCCGTCAGGCAGGAGGTCAACCCGACGAGGAGGTACTCGACCGGGACGGTGCCGTGGTCGCCTCCGACGAGGACCTCGGGGTGGTCGGCGTCGTGGACGAAGGTCTTGACGTGCTGGCGTTCCTCACCCGCTCCGTAGAACCCGGAGATGGTGGTCTGGCTGTGGGTCCCGCTCACCCACCGGTTGGTGGCGCGGAACTGGAACTTCGCCGCCTCGGGTGCCCCCTTGACGACATCGAGGGTGGCGAACAGCGTGGGGACGTCGACGCCGTTGCGAGCGACGCGGTTGTGGGTAGCGGTGCTCATCGGTTGCTCCTCATCGGTTGGTTCTCATCGGTTGGTTCTCGGGGGCGGGTGCTGCGGTGGACCCAGCGTCGCCCGGAGCTGCGCGCACCTCGTCGGTAGGCATCACCCATGTCGAGTCGACGGTCCACCTAGGTGTGGACGGGAGGGGACGCGACCGCAGGTAGACCAGTTCCGAGCGCATGGCTGCGCTGACCGCCAGCTGCAGACCACGCTCAGCCGTCGACCGTCGCCCCGGGGGTGTGGAGCCGCTCCAGCGCCGCCGCGACCTCGTGCCGGCCCGAGACCCCGAGCTTGTGCAGTCCTGCGCTCACGTGGTGGTCGACCGTGCGGATCGATACCACCAGATCCTCGGCGATCCGTGCGTTGGTCCGCCCCTGCGCGACGAGTTGCAGCACCTCGAGCTGGCGGTCGGTCAGACCGGCGGGGTTCCGCCGTGCTGCCTCCTGGGGACCTCGCGGGACGCGCGTGTGGCCGAGCGAGCGGAGCTGCGCGCGTGCCACCGCGGCAGCCGGCCGCGCACCGAGGTGGTCGAGGATCCCCAGCGCCTCGAGCGTCTCGTCGACCGCTCCCGCGCGGAGCAGCTCCATGGCTCGTTCGTGCGGCATCCCGAGCGCTCCCCAGCCCCGTGCCGCCGCTTCCCAGTCGCCGCGCAGAGACGTCGCCTCCGGTTCGAGCGAGGTGGTCACGCCACCGGTGACACCCACGAACGGCAGCCGCCAGGCGAGCCATCCCCGGTAGAGGGTGTCGCCCGCGACATCGAGAGCGAGGTCGAGGTAGGGGGTCGCGTCAGCGGGACGCCCACGCGACCAGGCGAGTTCGATCGCCGCGCAGGCGACGGGAACGATGTAGGGCGCCGCCTCCACATGGAGCGCCAGCGCCCATGCTTCCGTGAGCACGCGGTCCACGTCGTCAGCCCCGCGCCGCACGGCCAGCAAGGCACGTGGGCCGACCGTGATCGCCTCGGCCAACGTGGTCCGGTCCGGCGACCGGTCACGGAGACGCCCCCGAGCGATCGACGCCTCGACCGCGTCCAGGGTCTCGGCGGCGGTCTTCCAGTCGCCACGGAACAGCGCGCTGGTCGCGAACTGCGTGAGCGAGTTGACGCGGTGGCCCGGGAGGTCGTGATCGTCGAAGAACGTGATGGCGGCGTCGATGGCGCCCTCGGCGTCGTCCCAGCGACGCGAGGTGACGCACCAGATCGCGCGGTTCATGTGCGCCCGGGCAGCAGCCTCCGTCCATCCCGCGTCCTCGGCGAGCACCACGGCCCGCCCTACCCGCTCGAGGCCGGGCTCGACGTCACCGAGGAGCACCATCGAGCCACCGACGTAGTTCTCCGCGTGCGCCTCGAGGTCGGACCGTGCGACCGCGCGTGCCTGCGCGCAGGCAGCGTCGCCGGCCGCGACCACGTCCTCGTGCCGGCCGACCATGTGCAGGACGGTCAGCCGGTTGACCTCCAGCTCCGCCGCGACGTGAGGCTCGTCGTCGGGGAGCATGGTGGCCGCTTCCGCGAGCCAGGCCGCCGCTTCGTCGTACCGCACCGTCAGCGAGGCGAGGCGCGACAGGGTGATCAGGACGCGGCAGCGTTCGCGATCCCAGCCGAGCTCGCCGTAGATCTCGGCGGAGCGGCGGGCGGCGTCGAGCCCCTCGGCGAACCGTCGGAAGGTCTGCAGCGACCAGGCGCGCTCGAGCAGCAGGCGTGCCAGGTCGGCGGGGGCGAGGAGTGCAACGGTCCGTAGCGCGGCCTCCTGGTGCGAGAGCGCCTGCCGGTGTGCGCCGGCGACGAAGGCATCGTGGGCCGCGCCCGGGGCGTGACGCGCCACGATCTCAGAGCGGCCGAGCTCGATCGCGTGGTGCAGGATCGCCGACCGGATGCGTCGGAGGGCGGAGACCGAGGCGGCACCGTCCGTTGCCTGCCCGACGCGCGCTGCACGCCGTGCGTTCTCGTCCGCTCGGCCCAGTTCAGCCGGCGGGCCGAGCCCCGCCAGGTCGGGTTCCCAGCGCACCAGCAGGTGGTCCAGGACCGCGGCGTGCTGGGTCCGGCGGGCCGAGCGTGGGAGCGACTCGAGGACGACCCGGCGGGCGAGCTCGTGCACGAACCCGATCCGGTCCGCCTCGACCTGGAGAAGCCCTCGTTGCTCGGCCAACGCCAGGTCGGCGGGGGCGACGAGGGCCGCGGCCTGCCCCAGCGGCATCGGGTTCGGGACGACCGACAGGAGCTCGACGGCCGCGCGGGTCGACGCCGGTAGCTGCCGCACCCGCGCGAGGACCGCGTCCGACACGCTGCCCGGCGTCCCGCCGCCCGACCGCACGGTCTCAGTGACGAAGAAGGGGTTGCCACGGGTGAGGTGCGCCACCTCCTCGGCGTCCAGGCCACTGCCGTCCAGCAGGGTCGACACGGCCGCGGACGACAAGCGCCGGGGCCGCAGTCGCCGTACGTGCTGGCTCGGCAGCACGCCGATCACACCGTGCAGCGGATGGTCGGCGGTCAGCTCGTCGTCCCGGTAGGTGATCGCCACCACCGCCGGGAGCTCCGCGATCCGGCGGCCGACGTACCGGATCACGTCGAGCGTCGCCTCGTCGGCCCAGTGGACATCCTCGATCATCAGGAGGGTCGGCCGCAGGGGGTTGGCGAACTGCTCGAGCAGCGCGTCGAAGAGCGCGCCGGTGTCGGACGCCGCCACCGCCGCTGCGATCGGGCCGCGCTCGTCACGTGCGATGTCGTGGAAGGGCGCCAGGGTCCGGCTGGTCAGGAAGTCGTCGCACCAGCCGAGCATGATGCGCGCATCGCCGCGGTCGGCCGCCCAGGCGCGCAGCAGGCTCGTCTTGCCGATGCCGGGTTCGCCGGAGATCAGCACCACCGATCCGTGACGGGCCGAGGCGTCCGACAGGGCCTCGGCCAGGACGGCGAGTTCGGCCTCCCGCTCGAGCAGTTCCGGCACCCCGACCTCCCCAGCCGACGGCCCCCGCCGCATCATGCACCACCGGCCGGCTCGTGGCACCAGGGGACCGCCCGGACGCCGTTCGGGCGTGGCCCGCGATCAGCTGCTGACCACCGGGATCCTCACGGCCGAACCGGTTACCTGGATGCCCCCGGGTGCCGGGGGGACATCGACGAGGAGGAGGCTCGGCCGTCCCATGTCCTCCCCCTGGTGGATCGTCACGCGTGCTGGGGCGGTGAGCAGGCCGGCGTCACGCAGATAGCCGCCGAGGGCAGCCGCCGCGGCACCGGTCGCCGGATCCTCGACGACGCCACCGACGGCGAAGGCGTTACGCGCGTGGAAGACCGCCGGCGCCGCCCGGTGGACGACGCTGACGGTGGTCCACGTCTCCCGCAGCATGACGGCTCGCAGCGCCTCGAAGTCGTACGCCATCCCGGCGAGGGTCCTCCGCGTGGCGACCGGGAGGACGAGGTGGTTCGCCCCGGCGCTCGCCACGCTCGTGGGGAGTCGCGGATCGAGCACCCCGCGGTCCCACCCGAAGATGCCGAGCGTCTCGTCGAGCACGCGGTCCAGGACGGGACCGTGGCTGGCCGGGGGTGCGGTCAGCGTGGCGGTGACGCCATCGGTCCCTCGCCGGACGGCGACGGGCACGACGTCGGACCGTGTGCTGAGACGCACGTGCTCGAGGGTCGGGTCGCGTTCGGCCATCGCGACGGCTGTCGCGATCGTGGCGTGCCCGCAGAACGGGACCTCGGCCGCCGGGCTGAAGTACCGGACGTCGTACCCGTCCCCGTCAGCGCGAGGCGCGACGAACGCGGTCTCGGAGAACCCGACCTCAGCAGCGATGCGCTGCATGTCCTGCTCGGCCAGCAGGCGCGAGGAGATCATCACGCCTGCGGGGTTGCCGGCTGCAGGATCGCGCGAGAAGGCGGTGTAACGCATGACACCCTCGGGGTGGCTGTCGGTCGGCAAGGTGGTCATCCTCGGTCGGACGGGTCAGGAACGTTCGGCCGGGTGGATCCAGATCGATGAGGCCACCGCGATGAGGTCCCCGTTCGCTGCGTGGATGGCGGACCCGGCGAAGGTCTTGCGACCCTCCGAGGCGATGGCCCAGCCATTCACGACCTCCCGCGTCCGCTCGGCCGGCAAGGCCCTGCGCGACTGAGAGGCTACGACCGGCTGAAGCGCACACAGCACTGGACGGGCTGGACTTGGAGTGCCCTGCCGGGGCGCCGACGTGGCCCGAACGCGTCTACCGCCAACGCTGGTCCCCTATCGGAACGCATCCTTGGCCCAGTCGACGTAGGGTGCCAGCGCGTCAGGATCGGCCAGCACGCTCTTCGACGCGGCTTCCTCGGGTGGGGTGCCGCCCAGGATCCGCTTGACGGGAACCTCGAGCTTCTTGCCCGACAGGGTCCGGGGCACGGCCGGCACGAGAACCATGGTGTCGGGGACGTGGCGGGCGGACAGCTGGGCCCGCAGGGCCGACGTGATGCGCCCGCGCAGGTCCTCGTCGAGGTCGTGGCCCTCGCGGCAGGCGACGAACAGGACGAGCTCGCCCATGCCGCCGGTGTCGTCCTCGAGGTGCACGACCAGGGAGTCGGCGACCTCGGGCAGGGACTCGACCACGGCGTAGAACTCGGCCGTGCCCAGCCGGACCCCGCCCCGGTTGAGCGTGGCGTCGGACCGGCCGGTGATCACGCACGAGCCGTCGTCGTGGATGGTGATCCAGTCGCCGTGGCGCCACACGCCCGGGAAGGTGTCGAAGTAGGCGTCGCGGTAGCGCGCGCCGTCGTCGTCGCCCCAGAACGCCACCGGCATGGACGGCATCGGGGCGGTGATGACCAGCTCTCCCCGGGTGCCGATGACCGGCTGGGCGTCGTCGTCGTAGGCCTCCACGCGGCAGCCCAGCATGCGGCAGGGGATCACCCCGGCGTACACCGGCAGGACCGGGGTGGAGCCGACGAAGGCGGTGCACACGTCGGTGCCGCCCGACACGGAGCCGAGCTGGAGGTGATCGCCGACGGCCTCGTAGACCCATCGGAACCCGTCGGCGGGCAGCGGCGCCCCGGTGGACCCCATCGCCCGCACGCCGGTGAGGTCGTGGTCGGTCCCGGGGGTCAGCCCTTCCTTGTAGCACGAGATCAAGAACGGGGCGGACACGCCCATGTAGGTGGTGCCGGTGCGTTCCGCCAGCGACCACAGCGTGTCGAGGTCGGGGTGGCCGGGGTTGCCGTCGAACAGCACGATCGCCGAGCCGACCAGCAGCCCGGACACCAGGTAGCTCCACATCATCCAGCCGGTGGTGGAGAACCAGAAGAACCGGTCCCCGGGGCCGAGGTCCAGGTGCAGCGCCAGGGACTTGGCGTGCTCGACCAGGATCCCGCCGTGGCCGTGAACGATCGGCTTGGGCAGCCCGGTGGTCCCGGAGCTGTACAGCACGTACAGCGGGTGGTCGAACGCCACGTCGACGAACGTCGCCGGGGCGTCGGTGTCGGCCACCAGTTCGTCCCAGCCGACACACCCGTCCCACGACACGTCGGGGTCGAGGTAGCCGAGCAGGACCGTGTGCTGGATCGACGGCAGCGCGGCACGGATCTCGGCGACCTCGCCGGTCCGGTCGATCGCCTTGGCCCCGTACCGGTACCCGTCCACGGTCAGCAGCACCGACGGCAGGATCTGCGACCACCGGTCGACAACGCTGCGGGTGCCGAACTCGGGTGCGCACGAGGACCAGATCGCTCCCAGCGACGCCGTCGCCAGGAACGCCACCAGCGCCTCGGGGACGTTGGGCAGGTACGCCCCGACCCGGTCGCCCTGCCCCACCCCCAGGCGCCGCAACCCGGCCGCTGCCCGGTGCACCTGCTCGCGCAGCTCACCCAGGCTCCACGTCACGGACGCGCGCGTCTGTGATTCGGCCACCACCGCGACGTCGCCGTCCGCGAGCCCGTTGCCACGCAGCATGTGCGCCGCGTAGTTCACCCGCGCCCCGTCGAACCAGGACGCCCCGGGCATCGACGGATCGGACAGGGCCTCGTCGACCGGCGTGGACGACTGCAGGTCGAAGAAGTCCGACACCGCCTGCCAGAACCCTGGCAGGTCCTCGACGGACCAGCGCCACAGCGCCTCGTAGTCACCCACCGCCTCCGGCCGGTGCGCGGCGACGAACAGCCCCAGGCGCGAAGTCGCCCACACGTCCGCTGGCGGGCTCCACAGCAGCTCGGCGTCGGTCTGATCCACGAGGCTCCTCAGCAGTAGTAGGGGTCGTCGGGGCGGGCGTCGCGCCTGGCGAGGATGGCCTGGGCGGCGCGGGAGACGGGGGGTCGGCCGAGCTGGTCGGCCATCCAGGCGATGGTGTCGATCAGCGCGGTCAGGTCCACGCCGGTGTGGACGCCGGAGCGTTCCAGTGCCCAGACGAGGTCCTCGGTGGCGAGGTTGCCCTTGGCACCGGGGGCGTAGGGACAGCCGCCGAGCCCGCCGGCAGAGGCGTCGGCCACGGTGATGCCGGCTTCGAACGCGGCCAGGGTGTTGGCCAGGCCCTGCCCGTAGGTGTCGTGCATGTGCACGGCGAGCCGGTCCAGGCCGGTGTGTGGGGCGAGGTGGTCGAGCAGGTCGTGGACCTGCCCGGCGGTGCCCACGCCGATGGTGTCGCCCAGGGAGATCTCGTGACAGCCCAGGTCGAGCAGGGCGGCGGTGACGCGCAGCACGTCGTCCTGGGGCACCTGGCCCTGGAAGGGGCAGCCGAGCACGGTGGACACGTAGCCGCGCACCCGCAGCCCGGCGTCGGTGGCACGAACCACGACCGGAGCGAACATGGCCAGGGACTCGTCGATGGTCCGGTTGAGGTTGCGCTGCGAGAACGCCTCCGACGCGGCCCCGAACACGGCAACCTCGTCGACCCCCGACTCCAGCGCGCGGTCCAAGCCGGTCTCGTTGGGCACCAGCGCCGGGTAGCGGACCCCGTCGAGCGGGGTGATGCCGGCGAGCACGACGGCGGCGTCGGCCAACTGCGGCACCCACCGCGGGTGCACGAACGAGGTGGCCTCGACCACGGTCAGGCCGGTGGCGGCGAGCCGATCGATGAACCCGACCTTGACCTCGGTGGGCACCACGCCGGGCTCGTTCTGCAGCCCATCGCGCGGGCCGACCTCGACGACGGTCACGGCCTCGGGCAGCCCCATGGTCACTCCTGCTCGTCGTCTGGTGTCACCTCGACCAGCGCGGCGCCGGCCTCGACGGCGTCCCCGGCCGCGACGTGCAGGACGGTGACGGTCCCGTCGGTGGGGGCGGTGACGGGGTGCTCCATCTTCATGGCCTCGACCAGCAGCAGGACCTGGCCGGCGGTGACCCGGTCGCCCTCGGCCACGCGGACCTCCATCACCGCTCCGGGCATCGGGGAGGCCAGTGTCCCGACCCCGCCCACTGCGGTGTTGTCGGCGTGGTGGGTCACGGGGCGCCGGTCCAGCAGCACGGTCCGGCCACCGACGTGGACCCACACCTGCTGGTCGCCGTCCCAACCCGGCTCGACGGTCAACGCCAGCGGCACCCGGGTACCGTCCACGGTCGCGACGGTCCGGCCGTGGTCGTCGGGGTCGTGGTCCAGCGTCACGTCCGCGGCGGTGGGGTCGTCCAGGCCGGCGTCCACGGTGACCGACAGCCGGTCGGCGCGTCCGCGGACGCGGACCAGGTGCTCGGCCTCGCCCTCGACCAGTCGCACCGGGGTGCCGCCGGCTGGCCCGAGCCGCCACGGGCCCAGGCGCCCCCACGGATCGCTCGGATCGCGCTCCGCCGGTCGAACGCCCCGTTCCGCCGCATCCCGATAACGGCTGCCCGTCGGGGCGGCGACCGGCGAGGAGTGGTGCGCGATGACGGCCGCGACGGCGGCCAGCTCGGTGGTGTCGGCGGCCCGGGGTGTCCAGTCGGGCAGGTGCCGGTCGAGGAAGCCGGTGTCGACCTCCCCGGCGGCGAACGCGTCGGTGGCGACCACCTCGGCCAGGTGCGCCAGGTTGGTCCGCACCCCGTGCAACACGGTGCTGGCGAGCACGTCACTCATCCGGGCCACCGCCGCCGCCCGGTCGTCGGCGTGCACGACCAGCTTGGCGAGCATCGGGTCGTAGAACCGCGCCACGACCGTGCCCGACTCGACGCCGGCGTCGACCCGCACCCCCGGGGCGTCGGGCACGTCGAACCGGGTCACCGTGCCGGTCTGCGGGAGGAACCCCGCGGCAGGGTCCTCGGCGTAGACCCGCACCTCGATCGCGTGGCCGTGCTGGACCAGCTGTGCCTGCGAGCACGGCAACCGCTGTCCCGCGGCGACCTGCAGCTGCCAAGCCACCAGGTCCTGCCCGGTGACCAGCTCGGTGACCGGGTGCTCGACCTGCAGGCGGGTGTTCATCTCCAGGAAGAAGAACTCGCCTGTGTCGGCGTCCACGATGAACTCGACCGTCCCGGCGCCGACGTAGTCCACCGCCCGGGCCGCCTCCACCGCCGCCTGGCACATCGCGGTGCGCATCGGCTCGTCGATCGAGGGGGAGGGAGTCTCCTCGACGATCTTCTGGTGCCGCCGCTGGATCGAGCAGTCCCGTTCGAACAGGTGCACCACCTGCCCGTGGGTGTCGCCGAACACCTGGACCTCCACGTGCCGCGGCCGGCCGATCAGGCGTTCCACGATCAGCCGGTCGTCGCCGAACGCCCCGGCCGCCTCCCGCCGGGCCGCCGCGATCGCCTCTGCCAGCTCGGATCCGTCGTGGACCGGCCGCATGCCCTTGCCGCCACCGCCGGCCACCGCCTTGAGCAGCAGCGGGAACCCGACGTCCTCGCACGCCGCGGCCAGCTGCTCGTCGTCCATCGCGGTGGCGTCCACCCCGGGCACCACCGGCACGCCGGCCTTCCGCATCCGGGCCTTGGCCGCGGCCTTGTCGCCCATCAGCCGGATCGACGCCGGCGAGGGGCCCACCCAGACCAGCCCGGCGTCCATCACCGCCTGCGCGAACGTCGCGTTCTCCGACAGGAACCCGTAGCCCGGATGCACCGCTTGCGCGCCCGAGTCCACCGCCGCGGCTACCACCGCCTCAACGTCCAGGTACGACTCGGTGGCCGGCGCCGGCCCCAGCCGCACGGCATGGTCGGCCTCGGCCACGTGCGGGGCGTCCACGTCCGCGTCCGAGAACACCGCCACCGTCCGCACCCCCAGGGCACGACACGTGCGCATCACCCGGCGGGCGATCTCACCCCGGTTGGCCACCAGCACACGATCGAACATCATCGTCACATCCGGAAGATGCCCCAGTCGGGGCGGCCGTAGGGGGCGTGGAAGGAGGCGGAAAGGCCCAGGGCCAGCGCGGTGCGGGTGTCGACGGGGTCGAGCACGCCGTCGTCCCAGAGGCGGGCGGTGGCGTAGTAGGGGTGGCCCTGGGTCTCGTACTGGTCGCGGATGGGGGCCTTGAACGCCGCCTCGTCCTCCTGTGACCACGCCTGGCCGCGGGCCTCGAGGGCGTCGCGGCGGACGGTGGCCAGCACGTTGGCGGCCTGCTCCCCACCCATGACCGAGATGCGGGCGTTGGGCCAGGTCCACAGGAACCGCGGGCTGTAGGCGCGGCCGCACATGGCGTAGTTGCCCGCCCCGAACGACCCGCCGATCACCACGGTGAACTTGGGCACGGTGGAGCAGGCCACGGCCGTGACCATCTTGGCGCCGTCGCGGGCGATCCCGCCAGCCTCGTAGGCCCTGCCGACCATGAACCCGGTGATGTTCTGCAGGAACACCAGCGGGATGCCCCGCTGGTTGCACAGCTCGATGAAGTGCGCCCCCTTCAGGGCCGACTCGGAGAACAGGATCCCGTTGTTGGCCACGATCCCGACCGGGTAGCCCTCGAGGTGGGCGAACCCGCACACCAGCGTGTCGCCGTACAGCGCCTTGAACTCGTGGAACCGGGAGCCGTCCACGATCCGGGCGATCACCTCGCGCACGTCGAAGGGCTGGCGGGCGTCGGTCGGGATGATCCCGTACAGCTCGGCCGGGTCGTACATCGGCGGCTCCGGTGTGGCCACGGCGACCGGCACCTGGTGGGTGCGGTTGAGGTTGGCGACCGCGTCCCGGGCCAGCTGCAACGCGTGGCGGTCGTCCACGGCGAGGTGGTCCACCACCCCGGAGGTGCGGGCGTGCAGGTCCCCGCCGCCGAGCTCCTCGGCCGTGACCTGCTCGCCGGTAGCGGCCTTCACCAGCGGCGGACCGCCCAGGAAGATGGTGCCCTGCTCCTTGACGATGATCGACTCGTCCGACATCGCCGGGACGTAGGCACCCCCGGCAGTGCACGAGCCCATCACCACCGCGATCTGCGGCACCCCCATCCCCGACAGGGTCGCCTGGTTGTAGAAGATCCGGCCGAAGTGCTCCCGATCCGGGAACACCCGATCCTGCTCGGGCAAGAACGCCCCACCCGAGTCCACCAGGTACACGCACGGCAGGTGGTTGTCCCGGGCCACCTCCTGCGCCCGCAGGTGCTTGGTGACCGTCATCGGGTAGTAGGTCCCACCCTTCACCGTCGCGTCGTTGGCCACCACCACACACGTCGTGCCCGCGATCCGACCCACGCCGGTGATGATCCCCGCCCCAGGCGCGTCCCCGTCGTGCATCCCGTGCGCCGCCAACGGCGACAGCTCCAAGAACGGCGTGCCCGGGTCCAGCAGCGCCTCCACCCGATCCCGCGGCAACAGCTTGCCCCGCTCCACATGCCGCACCCGCGACCGCTCCGGCCCACCCTTCGCCGTGTCGGCCAACACCCGCTGCAGGTCCGCGGCCAGCGCCCGATGGTGGGCCGTGTTCGTGGCGAAGGCGTCGCAGTCCGTGTCGACAGCGCTGGTCAGCTGGAGGTTCGCCGGTGCGCCCGCCGCCGGAACGCCGGCGAAGGAGGGGGAGTCGTGCCCGCCCGAGGGCGGGCGCACCGACGTGAAGGCCGGAGCGGAGCCCGCGAGACCGGCCCCCCTCACAGGCCCAACTCTCTGCTGATCAGGATCCGCTGGATCTCGCTGGTGCCTTCGCCGATCTCGAGGATCTTGGCGTCCTGGTAGAAGCGGCCGACGCGGGTCTCGGTGGTGAAGCCCATGCCGCCCCACACCTGGGTGGCCTCGCGGGCGGCGGTGACGGCCTGTTCGGAGGAGTACAGCTTGGCGATCGCCGCCTCCTTCTTGTAGGGCAGGCCCTGGGCCTTGCGCCACGCGGCGTTCCAGTACATGAACCGGGCGGTCTGGGCGGCGACCTCCATGTCGGCGATCTTGAACGCCACCGCCTGGTGCTTGCCGATGGGCCTACCGAACGCCTCACGTTCGTCGGCGTAGCGGACGCACTCGTCCACGCACCCCTGGATCAGCCCCACGGCCAGCGCCGAGATCGCGATGCGCCCGTCGTCGAGGGTGTACAGGAACTGCTTGAGCCCCGCGCCCCGCTCCCCCAGCAGGTTGTCCCTCGGCACCCGCACGTCGTCGAAGGACAGCTCACGGGTGTCGGAGGCGTGCCAGCCGACCTTGCGGTACGGCGGGGCGATCGTCAGCCCCGGCGTGGCGGTCGGCACGATGATCGCCGACAGCTCCTGCTCGCCCGTCCACGCCGTCACCGTCACGATCGACGACATCTCGGTTCCCACGTTGGTGATGAACGCCTTGGACCCGTTGATCACCCAGTCGTCACCGTCCTCCACCGCCCGGGTCCGGGCCGTGCCCCAGTTGTCCGACCCGCCGTGCGGCTCGGTCAGCCCGAACCCGGCGATGCGCTCCCCCCGGCACAGCTCCGGCAGCCACCGCTGCTTCTGCTCGTCGGTGCCGAAGATGTGCAGCGGCACCGCCCCGAGCCCGACCCCCGCCTCCAGCGTGATCCCCAACGACTGGTCGACCCGCCCGAGCTCCTCGATCGCCAGGCACAGGGTCAGGAAGTCCCCACCCATGCCACCCCACTCCTCCTCGAACGGGATGCCGAACAGCCCCATCTGCCCCATCTGCTTGACGATGTCGGTGGGGAACTCGCCCGCCTCGGCCAGCTCCCCCGCCACCGGGTCGATCACCGTGTCCGCGAACTCCTTGACGACCTTCCGGAACTCCTCCTGCTCCGGCGTCAGGGCGAACGACAGCGACCCCTGATCCTGGGCCCGCTGTGCCGACCCGTACACCATGTTCACGTGTCATCGTCTCCTGGTGGTGATCACTGGTGGTGATCAGTTGTTCACCTCAAAGAGGTTAACGATCGATCACCTCCCGCGCAAGTGTCTAGGATTGCCGCCCCTCCAGCTCGGAGACGTATGCGTCCGTACGACATCACGGCGGCCGGCGAGGAGTCGACCCGAGACCGGCTCCTGCGGGCGGCATCGGCGCTCTTCGCTCGGCACGGCTTTCGCGGCGTGGGCATCCGCGACATCGCCAGCGGCGCAGACGTCTCGGGTGCGGCCATCTACAAGCACTTCAAGAACAAGCAGGAGATCCTCGCCGAGTTGCTCGTCGGGATCAGCGAGTATCTCCTCGACAATGCCCTCGAACTGCAACAGGAGCACAAGGGCAGGCCGCCTGAGACCCAACTGCGTCGCCTGATCGAGTTCCACGTCGGGTTCGCACTCGGTTACCGCGACCTGATCCTGATCCAGTACCGGGACCTCGACAGCCTTCAGGAACAGCCCCGGCGCCGGGTGCGCGATCTGCAGCGTCAGTATCTGGACGTGTGGGCGGGAGTCCTGGCAACCATCCATCCGCGACTCCAACTGCCGTCCCATCGAGCACGAGCGCAGGCCTGCTTCGGGCTCATCAACTCGGCGGCTCATCAGGCGCCAGGGACCCCGGGGCTCGAACGCCTCCTCACGGACATGGGTGAGGCGTGCCTCAGCGTGGTCCCCCGTTGACCAACACCTCCCCAAGGTGGTCGCGGTGGTCGAACTCGTCCCCGCGGTGCGCCCGCCACGGGTGGGGGTCGACGAGATGGTGATGACCACCGGCCGGCCCACCCGGCCGCGTCGGCACGGCCCGTTCGGTCAGCACCGCTCGAGGAGCGATGTCTGGATGCTGCTCGCGCCAGGAGCGCAGTCCGCGAAGCATCGAGGACGGGTGGTCCACCCGTGCTGCCTCCGCCGCAGGCACCAGGTGCTGCCGACGTGGGTCATGCTGTGGGTGTGGATGCTGCCGCGCCGAGACCCAGCCGCTCAACGCTGAGCTGGCGCATCTCGACCTTGCGGATCTTGCCGGTGACCGTCATCGGGAAACTGTCGGCGAGAAGTACGTACCGGGGGATCTTGAAGTGGGCCAGCCTGCCGCGGCAGAACTCTTGGATGCTTTCCTGCGTTTCGGTGCAGCCGTCCTTCAACCGCACCCAGGCGCACAACTCCTCGCCGTACTTCTCGTCCGGGACCCCGACGACCTGGGCGTCGGAGACCGAGGGGTGGGTGAACAGGAACTCCTCGATCTCCCGTGGATACAGGTTCTCTCCGCCGCGGATGACCATGTCCTTGATGCGACCGACGATGTTCACGTACCCGTCGGCGTCCATGGTGGCGAGGTCACCGGTGTGCATCCAGCCCTCGGTGTCGATCGCCTCAGCGGACTTCTCGGGCTCCTCCCAGTAGCCCAGCATGACGCTGTAGCCACGGGTGCAGAACTCACCGGCGGTGCCGAGTGGAACCGTGTCACCCGTGTGCGGGTCGACGATCTTGACCTCGACGTGGGGATGCACGACACCCACGGTGCTCGTGCGTCGGACGATGTCGTCGTCGACTCGGGTCTGGGTCGAGACGGGGGAGGTCTCGGTCATCCCATAGCAGATGGTGACCTCGGCACACCCCATGTCGGTGATCACCTGCTTCATCACCTCGATGGGACAGGGCGACCCAGCCATGATCCCGGTCCGGAGCGAAGCAAGGTCGAAGGAGGAGAAGTCCGACAGCGCCAACTCGGCGATGAACATGGTGGGGACGCCGTACAGGCTGGTGCACTGCTCGTCCTGGACGGCACGCAGCGTGGCCGAGGGGTCGAAGGAGGCCGCCGGGATAACCATGGTCGCACCGTGGGTGATAGCGCCGAGGTTGCCCATGACCATGCCGAAACAGTGGTAGAAGGGGACCGGGATACACACGCGGTCCTGTTCGGTGTACCCGCAACCTTGGCCGGTGAAGTACGCGTTGTTGAGGATGTTGTGGTGGGAGAGGGTCGCGCCTTTCGGGAACCCGGTCGTCCCTGATGTGTACTGGATGTTGATCGGGTCGTGCGCCGAGAGCCGACCCATCCTTTCGCGCAGCGACGTCGTGTCGGTCGCCTCGGTGCCGGCGAGCGCATCCCATTCTGGCGACCCGAGATAGATGACCTGCTCGAGGTCGGGCAGGTCATCGCGGACGCTGGCCACGATCTCGGTGGACGACGAACCCCTGAACTCCGGCTCGGCAACCAGCAGTCGGCACCCTGACTGGCGCAGGGCGTAGGCAAGCTCGTGCGTCCGGTAGGCCGGGTTGACGTTGACGAGGATGGCGCCGACTTTGGCCGTCGCGAGTTGCACGAGGGTCCACTCCGGCACGTTGGTTGCCCAGAGCCCGACGCGGTCGCCCTTGTTGACCCCGAGGTCGAGGAGTCCGAGCGCGATCTTGTCAACGTCGCGGTCAAGCTCGGCGTAGGTCCACCTGCGTCCGCTCGGGCGATCCACCATCGCTTCACGGTCACTGTGGCGAGCGACCACGCGCTCCAGCAGCACGCCGATCGTGTCCTCGATCAGTGGTGCGGTGGTCGGGCCTGAGGCCTCTGACAGGACGCCTGACATGATCTTCCCTCCTCACTGCCGCTCAGGACTGACATCGGTTCTCTGCTGGGTCCGATCAGCCCCTTCCAGAAGATGTCTCCCGGGCCGAGATCGTCCGGCACTACGGGCACTGGCTGCCGACAGGTCGACCCACCGCATCCTCCCAAGCTGCTCCGAAGCCGCGTGCGCGACATCCCACGTGGATCCAACCAGGATCGGGTCTTCATGTCAATAGTTCGTGACATATTGACGTGACGGTGGGAGGTCAGGCTGTGGAACGCACCTCCTCGAGGTCGAGCCCGACCTCGGTGGCCGTCGCGAGGAACAGCTGCTGGTTGGTGGCGTCGCGTCCGCGCACGGCGACATCGCCCCGTGGCCCGGACATCCGTGCGCGGACGAGATGATCGACGAGATCGAGCGGACCTCGGGAACGACGGCGGGCAGCGTCCACGTACAGGTGCACCGCGTCGTAGACCGACTCCGAGATGGAGCCGATCGATGGTGCGAGCTGGCCGTACCGCGACCGGTACGCGTCCAGGAACCGGCGGTTCCCATCGTCGGGGAGGCTCTCGTAGTAGCCGGCCACGCCGAGGATCCCGCAGGCCGCGCGGCCACCGATGCGCGCACGCACCGGTTCGTCCAACGTCAGCGCCAACGACCTCCAGCGATCCCGCATGCCCAGCTCGTGGCACTGCCGCTCGAAGTTGACGAGATCCGCTCCGACGAACGACGACAACACGAAGTCCGGGCGGGCACGATCGATCTGCTCGATCAGTCGTGAGAAATCGGACGTGCCCAGCGACGCCGTCGCCTCGCCCACGACCTGTCCCACCCCCATGCCCGGGATCATCGTCGTGGCCGCCCGGTGCACGGCCCGAGGCCACACGTAGTTGTTGCCCGCCAGGAACCATCGTCGGCGGGCTCGACGGCCGAGCGCCTCGAAGGCCGCGCGCAGCTGCTCCCCTGGCCGCTCGCCCAGACGCACCGACAGCTCACCAGTCAGTCCGCCCTCGTTCATGCAGGTGTGGATGACGGGGATCCCGTGCCCGGCCAATGCCCGCGCGACGGGCCGGTAGGTGGCGGAGGTCGTCGTTACCAGGATGGCCCGACAGCCGGCCCGGGCGAGGCGATGCGCCTCGATGACGCCCATCCCCGGGTCGGTCCTGTCGTCACCCACGACCAGACGCAAGGTGGCCCCGCCGATACCGCCATCCGCGTTGACCTCGTCCACAGCCATCTCGGCAAGCAACTCCGTGGCGGCAGCGAACGTGCTACCCGGCCCTGACTTCGAGGTCAGGAGGCCGATCGGGTGGCCACCCACCACGTCACGCCCCGACAGATCGCACCCTCGATGCCGCAGGAGCCACTCGACACCGGCCTCGTCGATCTCGGCGACCAGACGCACGGTCGTCGAACCAAGCCCTTGAGGCGTCAACGTGAGCCGAAGGCGACCACGCCACGGCTGGTGATGGACGATCTCGATGCGACGGGGCGCATCCACAACCGCGATCCGACCGAGCACCTCCACCGACTGGCCGCTCGTACCTCCCACAGGGGCTAAGAGGGCGATCGTGCTGCCCACCGACAGGTCCTGGACATCCGCGCCGAAGACCCACCCGGCTTCGGACGACGAGCCCAGCAAGTCGAAGACCTGCGCCACCGGCGCATCGATCGTCTGGTGCGCACTGAGCGTCAGAGCGCCCATCGCGTCTCCGTCCCTAGGAAGTCTTGCGGGCAGCACCGGGTTCTGTGGCCTCGGCAGCCGCCTTCGCATCGTCCAGGGAGATCTGGAAGATCGACTGGAGCGTCTCGATGACATCCTGAACCACCCCGTCCGGCCGGACGGAGTAGTAGCGGAACCGGCCCTGACGGCGCTCCTTGATCAGGCCGGCATCGCGGAGGACCCGCAGGTGCATCGATACAGCGGTCCGACCCACCTGCGGGATCTGCTCGGCGAGTGACCCCGCGTTGCACTCGCCACGGTCTGCCAGAACAGAGAGGATCGACCGGCGCACGGGATCCGCTAAGGCGTTGAAGGGGAGGTTCTCGTTCATGCCATCCTCTGTCAGTGTGCGCTGACATGATAGCGGACCTGTCTGGTCGAACCTGCCGGGATGGGAGAAGGCTGGCTACACGCCAGGGTCGACGCGGGAGAAGCTGAGAGACCTCGGACGGCTTCGGGGTCAGTGCAGTTGGCTGCGGTAACGACTCGGGCTCACGCCGTACTGGCACTTGAATGCCCGGCTGAACGCCGCCGAGTCGGTGAAGCCGTAGCCAAGGGCGATCTCGGTCAACGATCGCATGCGTGATCCCGGGGACGTCATGGCCTGGCGGCAGGCCTCGAGCCTGCGGGATCGGATCCAGGAGGCCACGGTGGTCCCCTGCTTGGCGAAGATGCGGTGCAACGTCCGTGTCGAGATGCAGAACGCATCCGCGATGGTCTGTGGATTCAGGTCGGTGTCCTGCAGGCGCTCCTCGATGTACTTGCGCACCATCCAGAAGTGCTCGACGGAGGTCGCGTCAGCGTCGGCCAGTCCGGCCGCTTCCCAGGCGGCAGTGATCGTGAGCTCGGCGCACTCGTCCGCGAGTCGTGCGGAGATCGTCGGGGACAACCCGGACTCGAGTTGCATGAGCCCCGTGAGCATCGGAGACAGGATCCGCGCGACACCTGACTCGGCGCCGAGGAGCCGCGCGGTCAGCCGCTGGGAATCACATCCGAGGAGCGGAACCATCTCGCGGGGCCAGGTGTAGACCAGCAGGCGCCAGTCGCCGGTCAACGTCCAGGTGAACGGGCGTGAGGATTCGTAGATCGCGAAGTCACCCGGACCCAGGCTGCAGGTCCGGCCGTCTTGGACGAGGTGCCCAGCCCCGCGGCTCACCAGACCGATCTGGAGAACGTTCGCCGCGCTGCGTGAGACGAGCCGTGAGGTGCGTTCGAACATCTGCGGGGTGGACTCGACCTCCGCTACCCCCAGGTGGGCGAGCTGACGAGATCGCACTGCGCCGACGAGCTCGGACGAGTTGCTGGGGGCGACGTTGAGGGCGACGAACTGGTCGCGGATGACTGAGGTCCAGTCGCGCAGGTTCCCGGCGCGCAGGGTTTCGATCCCCTGATCTGAGGTTGCCGCGTCGTCCATGTCCGGCAGTTTAGCTGCCAACGACGGGGCTCCGGCCTCGGTGCTCGAAGGTTGTCGCTGGACGCCAACAGGGTGTCGCGGAGGGTCAAGGACGCCGCGCCACCGGCCCTTAGCGTCGGCTCGCCGAGCCAATCAACGCAGGAGGCTGACGATGCCACGGAGTGTCCGCGTGACCGACACCGAACCCCGGTTCGAGATGTGGTCGACGACCTACCCGGAGGGGGTGACCGAGATCCTGTTCGCCCAGTTCGGTGCACAGGCGCCAACACTGGATGAGGCCAACTCGGCCCTTGGTGAGATCATCCCGCTCGTCGAGCAAGGCGATGTCCCCACGGTGCTCGACCGTGGCCAGTTCGTGGATGCGTACGGATACGCACACGCCACGCTGATGGTCTACTGGTTCGACCCCGAGGCCTACGCCCGGTGGTCGGCTCAGCCGGCGGTGCAGGAGTTCTGGAGCTCCCGCCCGCTCTCGGGTCCGGTCGGCTACTACCGCGAGACGGCCGTGATTCCCCGCGACCACATCGAGACGCTCTACACACCGCATGACCCCAAGGAGTACGACACCCCCGGCATCGCCCAGCACGTCGAGGTCGGCCCCACCAAGGTGCACGATTACTGGGGGTCAGCGCGGGACCGGATCACGGCTTCTGAGCACGACGACCTGGACGGCGAGCTCTTCGAGTACACCCCGACCGAGGTGGACACGAAGGGTAAGCGCATCGAGGTGCCGGTGCCGGGCAACGTCTGTCTCATCCGTACCGCGCAGGACTGGCGCAAGAGCACGGTCTTCAAGGACGACTACTTCGCCAACGTCGGCCCGGTCAAGGACGCGGGTGTGGACTACTTGGCGGTCAGTCCCGCCACCGGATGCATCCAGACCCGCAAGATCGACGAGCAGTCCATCGACGGCGACGTCATCGAACGATCCTGCACGATCGGGTGGTTCCTCTCACTAGAGCACCTGATGACCTGGTCGCGTGCGCATCGCACCCATCTGGAGATCTACGGAGCGTTCTTCGAGATGATGATGGGCAAGGACGGCGAGCCCATGGACATGTCCCTGTGGCACGAGGTCTCGGTCATCCCCAAGGACGCGGCCACGTCCCTGTACGTGAACTGCCACAACCGGACCGGCTTCCTGACGATCCTCGACCACGTCGACGGCCACGTCCTCGAGCCGGCCAAGACGTAGGCGACAGCGTGTCGTTGTGTGTGACCCGGCCACACCTGACGGGGCGCCGGCTACCTGCCCGGCGCCCCGTGCCCTCCGACTGGATCGAAGGGAGCCGTCATGCGCCTGACCATCGTGGGTGTCAACCACCGGTCCGCGCCCGAGGGTGTCCGTGAGCGCCTGGCTCTCGACGCCCCGGAGCGCGAGGCTCTGCTGCGGCGTGTGGCGACGACCTTCCCCGGCTGCGAGGCCATGGTGCTGGCGACCTGCAACCGCACGGAACTGGTCCTGGCCGAACCGGAGGGTGGCCGCGCCGCCGACGTCTGGCACCTGGTCCTCGAGTCCCGTGGCGTCAGCGTGGAACCGGGACAGGAACCGTGCGGGTCGGCCGAGGTCGTCCGCGAGCAGCGATCGGGGTGCGACGCCGCTCACCACGTCCTGCGCGTGGCGGCTGGCCTTGAGTCCGCGGTGCTCGGAGACGTCGACGTCCTCCGCCAGCTTCGGCGCGCCCGCGACGAGGCCGTGACCGCAGGCACCTGCGGCAAGGTCCTCCACCGGCTCGTCTGTGAGGCGGTCCGGACCGGCAAGCGCGTGCGCACCCGGACCGAGCTGGCGGCCGGCGGCGCAGGGATCGGCTCGGCCACGGCCGCGCTGGTCACCGCCGAGCTCCCGAGCGCCGACAAGGTCGTGGTGGTCGGGGCCGGTGTGGCGTCCCGGGGGATCCTGGCCCAGCTTCGCCGCCTCGGCGTTCCCGACCGCGTGGTCGTCAACCGCACCAGCGCACGTGCCGCGAAGGTCGCGCGGGCCCACGGGGCCTCCTGGCAGCCGGCTGACGCACTCGGCGACCTCGTCGCGTCTGTCGACGCGGTGGTCGTGGCGGCGCCGGGATGGAACCTCGACGCCGTCTGGTGGGACGGCGTGCTGGCTCGCCGGACCGCGCCGGCGGAACTGCTGGTCGTGGACGTGTGCCTGCCCCACGAGGTCGATGACCATCCCGGCATCGACCGCCGCGACCTCGGGGACGTCCAGGCCCACCGCGATGCCACCCTCGCGGTCCGCGCGGCCGCCATCCCGGCCGCCGAGGCGATCGTGGCCGGGGCGCTGGGAGACTGGGAGGCCTGGTGTGCGAAGTCGGCCTTCGACGCCGTCGTCGCCGGCTGGTACGCCGAGGCCCACGACCACATCGGGCGCGTCGCCGCCACCGTCGATGACCCCGACGTGGTGCGCGCCGAGCGTGCCCGCGTCCGGCGGGTTCTCCACGACCGGGTGACGGCCTTGCACAGCCGCTGACCGCTCCGCCGACCAGCGCGCCGACCTCGTCGCACACCTCGCCGTCGACCTGGGCGAGTACTCCTTCGTGCCGCCGGACTGGACCGAAGATGGCGACACACCGAAGGAGCGAGGTGTCAGCGCCTGGTACGTGCCCGGAGCCGCGCCTCCCGGTCCTCTCGGGAGCGGCGCGGGCAGCCCGCACAGGGTTGCTGGTTCGGCGCCCGGTAGAGCAGGCAGCATGAGCTGCGTCGCACGTGACGCTGTGTGGGGCTGTCGTACGCCCCCGGGTGGTGCGATACGTCCGCGAATCGCGGAGTCGGCATCGGTGCACCCACCGCGCGGGCCACTGCCAGTGCGGCCTCGGTTGTCTGCTCGGTCTGCCGACGGGCACGGCCGACCTCCAGGAACCGGTCGGCGATGGCATCGGCACCGATCGCCCAGAGCGGCCGCGGCCGCGGGACGTACGGTGCCAGCGCAGCGATCGCAGCCTCGAATGCCTGGCGGATCGCCGCGGCGAGCGGCTCGACGCCTGGCGGCAGGTCGGCCGTCGAATGTGAGCCGGCGAGACGGCTGGTGTCCTCGCGGTGGAAGACCACGTTCTCGAGTCGCGGACTGCAGGTCGCGCCGGGCGTGAAGAAGCTCTGCGCCGCGGGGCCGATCAGGTGCGGCGCTGCCGAGTACCACCACAGGGTCCCCAGGACCCGGGCATCGTCGGTCGCCCACATCCGACCCCGCAGCTCGATCTCGCCGGCGAGCCAGCCTGCGTCGAGGGTCCGCGTCGCGGGCACGGGCGTGGCGGGGACGGTCGTGGCGGTGCTCAATGCGGCACCAGCGGTCGGTGGTAGCTGATCGCCGGCCGCCCGGTCACGGCGCTGACCTCCACGGCGGCCTCCACCCCGTACACCTCGCGGAGCAGCTGCGGGGTGAGCACCTCCTGCGGCGTCCCGTTGGCGACCACGCGGCCCTCGTGGAGCACGACGAGCTGGTCGCAGAACGTCGCCGCGAGGTTCAGGTCGTGCAGCGCGGCGACCACGGTCAGGCCAACGTGCTGCACGGTTGCGAGGATCTGGAGCGCGTGGGCGATGTCGAGGTGGTTGGTGGGCTCGTCGAGGGCCAGCACCGTGGGCTCCTGTGTGAACGCTCGCGCCAGCTGCACCCGTTGCTGTTCACCACCCGAGAGTGTGTGCCAGGAGCGGTCCGCCTTGTCGGCCATCCCGACCTCCTCGAGGTGGAACAGCGCCACGGCGCGGTCGACCTCGCTGGCACACCGCCACGACCCCTGGTGAGGGATCCGACCGAGCAGTGTCACGTCGAGGACCGTCAGGTCGACGTCGGTGCCGACTCGCTGCTCGACCAGCGCCAGCCGGCGTGCCACCTGCCGCCGTGGCAGGGCCGCGACGTCGTCGGCGCCGATGAACACCGCACCGTCGTCGGGGGCCAGCAGCCGCGCGATACCGCGCAGGAGCGTGGACTTGCCCGAACCGTTCGGGCCGATGAGGCCGGTGAACCCACCCTGCGCGACGTGCAGGTCGGCACCCTGCACGATCGCGGTGTCGGCGATACTCACCGTCAGCTCGCACACCGCGAGCGGCTCGCCCTTGGCCAGATGGCTCATGTCGTGACCCCGAGCCTTCGCCGCAGCTGCCAGATGAAGACCGGGACGCCGACCATCGCGGTGATGATGCCGACCGGCATCTCGCGGGGTTCGAACATCGTGCGCGCGGCGACGTCCACCCAGAGCAGGAACAGGCCACCGACCACCACTGCAGCTGGGAGCAGGCGCCGGTGATCCACGCCGACCAGGAACCGCACCGCATGCGGCACCAACAGGCCGACGAAGCCGATCGCGCCGCTCACCGCGACCAGCACTCCCGTCAGGAGCGAACAGGTCACCAGCAACAGCCACCGGATCCTGTTGACCTCGATGCCGAGACTGGCGGCGGCGTCCGCGCCGAACGCGAAGGCGTTGAGCTGGCGCGACGCCCCCAGGCAGATCGCCACGGCCGGCACCAGCACCCAGATCACCGTGGTGACCGAGGAGAAGCGCGCCGCCGCCAGCGACCCCGACAACCAGAACTGCGCCTCCTGGGTCGCCTGCGGATCGGCCACCCACAGGATGACGAAGGCGGTACACGCGGCGAAGAACGCACCGATCGCGACGCCCGCCAGGATCACCCGGTCGGGCCGGATGGCGCCGCCCTGCTGGGCGATCGCCAACACCAGCACGAAGCTGCCGAGTGCTCCGAAGAAGGCGCCGCCGGAGACCGCGACCATCCCGCCCCCGACACCAGCCACGATGACCGAGACCGCACCCAGCGAGGCGCCCGAGGAGATACCGAGCAGGTAGGGGTCGGCCATCGGGTTGCGCATCAGGGTCTGCATGACCGCGCCCACCAACGCCAGCCCACCGCCGACCATCGCCGCGGTCAGCGCCCGCGGCAGGCGCAGCTGCCAGACCACGTTCGCGCGGATCTCACTGATCTCCGTGCCACCCAAGCCGAGCGCGGAGACCTGCAGGAAGCCCAGGCCCGAGCGGTCGGTCACCACCGTCCACACCTCGCGGACGGAGATGTCCGCCTGACCGACCCCCACCGCCACCAGGCAGGAGACCAGCAGCGCAGCAGTACCGAGACCGAGCAGCGTGAGCTGCCCTCCCCGGCGGTCGGCGCCCGTGACCGTCGTACCGGCGAGGACGCGGCGGACGGTCCGGGTCGCGGTCTGGCTCATCCCTCAGCGCCCCAACCGCGCAACGCATCGCCGATGGTCTCGATCGCCGCGACGTTCTGCAGACCCGGGGTGGTCTGCGAGAACGGGAGGACGACGACCCGGTCCTCCTCGAAGGCCCGCAGCAGACGCAGCGTGTCATCACCGGCGATGAAGGCGCGCTTCTCGTCGATGTCCCCGTCGCCGAAGTCCGCCATCACCACGATGTCGGGATCGCGCTCGATGACCTGTTCCCAGCTGACGTCGCCCCAGTCGCCCGCGACATCGTCGAACACGTTCTCCAGGCCGAGCTCGCGCATGATCATCCCCGGTGCCCCACAGCACAGACCACCCCACGGCTCGTTGGTGCCGATGTCCCACCAGAAGACGCGCAGCGGTTCGGTGTCGGGCAGCGACGCGCGGACCTCCTCGATCGCCGCCTGCTGCTCGGCAACGAGCTGCTGTGCGCGCTGCTCGACCCCGAGCAGACCGCCGAGGTCGGTCAGCTCACCCCAGAAGTCCTCGGACCCGAGCGGCTCGCCGGACGTCTCCCGCTCGGGACACGCCGCCGGAGCGAGGTAGGTCCGGATACCCAGCGACTCGAACTCGTCGCGGGACTGCATGCCGCCCGCCTTCTCGAACGCACTGCGGTAGGCCGAGTAGACGAACCCCGGCTCCGCTTCGAGCACGACCTCGACGCTGGGGTAGAACTCCGTCCCGGTGTCGAACAGCTCCAGCTCGTCGAAGCCATCACGCAGATCGGGGCTGATGGAGTCCCGGTCGCCGATCGCACCGACGATGCGGTCCCCGACACCCAGAGCCAGCAGGTTCTCGACCGCGGCGGAGTTGGCGACCACGATGCGCTCGGGCACCTCACCGACGGCCACGTCGCGACCACAGTTGACGATCGCGCCCGTCTCCGCCTGAGGCGGATGGGCGGCGGCAGCGTTGCAGGCCGAGAGCAGCAGGCAGCTGAGGAGGGATCCGACGAGGAAACTGCGACGGCGTCGGGTCGACGGGGACCACCGTCGACGTATGGAGGCGGCTACGAACGGACCCCTCATGCGGGCAGCCTCCTGAGTTCCACGCGGCGGATCTTCCCGGAGATGGTCTTGGGGAGCTCCTCCATGAACGTCACCTCGCGCGGGTACTTGTAGGGAGCGGTCTGCTCCTTGACGAACTGCTGCAGCTCCGCCGCCAGCTCCGACGAGGGCTCGTGACCGGGGGCCAGGACGACGAACGCCTTGACGGCCTCGCCGCGCATCTCGTCCGGGACACCGATCACCGCGGTTTCCGCGACAGCCTCGTGCTCCATCAGGACGGACTCGACCTCGAACGGGCCGATCCGGTAGCCGGACGAGATGATGACGTCGTCGTTGCGGCTGCGGAACCAGAAGTAGCCGTCCTCGTCGACGTGGGCCCGGTCGCCGGTCAGGTAGTAGTCGCCGAGGTGTGAACGCGCGGTCGCTTCCTCGTCTCGCCAGTACTCCGTGAACAGCCACGGTGGGCGTTGGGGTTGGACGCGGACCGCGATCTGCCCCTCGGAGCCGGGGGGAAGCGGCTCACCCTGTTCGTCGACGATGACGACATCGAGCCCGGGCGTGGGCTTGCCCAGCGACCCTGGCTTGATCGGCATGCACGGGTAGTTGGCCAGCAGGTTCACGGTCTCGGTCTGGCCGTAGCCGTCGTGGATCGCGGTCCCCGTGGCCCGCCGCCAGGCCTCGAAGGTCTCAGGGTTGAGCGCCTCCCCGGCCGCAAGGCAGTGGCGAAGCGACGAGAAGTCGTAACCGGACAGGTCCCGCAGCACGAAGTTCCGATAGATCGTGGGCGGGGCACAGAACACGGTGACGCCGTGGTCGACGATCATCCGCAGCATCTGCTCGAAGTCGGGCTTGCCCTGGGCGTTCCACGCCATCACGGTCGCCCCGACACCCCACTGGCCGAACAGCTTCGACCACGCGGCCTTCGCCCAGCCGGTGTCCGACACGCCCCAGAAGATGTCTCCCGGGCCGAGATCCTGCCAGTAGCGGGCGGTGATCTGGTGGCCGAGGCCGTAGGACGCGTGGGTGTGCAGCACCATCTTCGGGTTGCCGGTGGTCCCGGAGGTGAAGTAGATGAGCATCGGATCGTCGGCGGCCGTCTCCACCACGTCGGGCTCGGTGATGGATGCGTCGGCCATGGCCGCCGACAGGTCGACCCAGTCGTCCGCCGCACCGTCAGCGACCAAGGCGAGCCGCAGGGACGGACGGTCCGCTCGGATGGCGTCGATCCGAGCCATGCCGTCCGGGTCGGTGACGACGACGCTGGCCTCGGCACGGTCGATGCGGTACGCGAGGTCCTTGGCGGTCAGCTGGGTCGTGGCTGGCATCGGGATCGCGCCCAGCCGGATGGCTGCCAGCACCACGTCGTACCAGGCGATCACGCGCGGGAGCATCACCAGGATCCGGTCGCCCTTCGTCACGCCGAGGTCTGCCAGGACGTTGGCGGCCTGGCACGTCCGGTCGCGGAGCTGCGCGAACGTGTAGCGGTCGGCGGTCCGCCCGTCCGGCGACACCATCAGCAGGGCGGCGCGGTCCGGATCGCTGGCCGCGCGCGCATCGACGATGTCGCGCGTCGCGTTGAACGCCGCCGGTACCTCGAGGTGGAACGCGGCACGCTCGGCTTCGTAGTCGGTCATGTTCGGCATGGAACGGACTCCCAACATCGCTTCCGTCTCGCACCGAGTCGACCGGCTCGGTGGTAAGGCCCTGCCCTCAGCGCGCGGGGTCGATGGCCACTGGGTCGTGGCGCGCCTCGTGGTGGTCTCTGTTGACGGGCGTACAGAGCACGGTGTGCATGCGGGCGTCGAGCTCATCGGCGGTCAGGGCGCCGGTCTCGGCCAGCACGTTCTCGAGGGCCTGCAGCCAGTGGTCGTAGTACTGCCACGGCACTGGCGATCCACCCTGCTCCCACGCCTTGATGGAGCTGATGAGCGAGCGCTGGAACTCGCTCCAGTCGTACTGGCCGTTGTCGTGTGCCGCGACAGCCAGGGCGAAGGCTCGAAGCTCCCATGGCTTGTCGAAGGACTTGTCGCGCTCGGGCAGCTGCTCGAGGAGGTCCTGCACGTGCCGCAGGGCATCCCCGACGGGGGTCGTGGCTGTCGGCATGTCAGACCGCCTCGGGGGTACGGGCGACGCCGACACCGATCATGGAGTCGCGGGTGACCAGCTCGGCCAATTCGTCCTCCGTCATGCTCTCGGTACCTTCCGGGCGCTTGGGCAGGACCCAGTACCGAAGCTCGGCGCTGGTATCCCAGACGCGGATCTCAACCGAGTCGGGCAGGTCGAGGCCGAAGTCGTCGCGCAGCATCGCCCGCGGTTCGCGCACGGCCTTGGCCCGGTAGGCGGGGTACTTGTACCAGTTGGGCGGCAGGCCGAGCGTTGGCCAGGGGTAGCAGGAGCAGAGCGTGCACACGATGAGGTTGTGCACGTCGTCGGTGTTCTCGATGACGACCATGTCCTCGCCCTGCAGGCCGCCGATGTCCAGCTCCTCGCAGGCCTCGGTGGCGTTGGCGAGCAGCCGATCGTGGAAGTCGGGGTCAGACCAGGCGCGGGCCACGACCCTTGCGCCGAGCTGTGGTCCGACCTCGTTCTCGTAGATCTCGGCGAGGCGGTCGACGGCGTCCGTCGTCATGATGCCCTTCTCGATCATGATCGACTCGAGCGCCTTCACGCGCGCCGCGACCTGCTCCTCCGTGCGGGGCAGGCTGAAGTTGACGGGGGGTGGGCTCTGGGTCTGGCTCATCGGTTCTTCTCCCTGATGTGTGATCGCTGGCCGTTGTGGCTGAGTGCGCGACACGGCACGACGCTGGCCGTCAGACCAGCTCGAGGTAGGGCTCCCACGCGTCGAAGGTCACGGTTCCGTTGGAGTCACCCGTCCGTTCGCCCCACAGGTGCGAGGCCTCGAACAGGATCGTGTAGACGTGCTCGGGGTCCTCCGGCCCGCCGTTGCCTGCGCTGTCCGGGTAGATGAACGCCCCGTGGGCCTGGACGATCACGCCTTCGCGCCCCTGCACGTAGCGGGCGCGGCGCGTGTGGCCGTGGGGCACCTCGTCGCGCTTGACGCGGACTCGGTCACCGACCTCGAACCTCGGCGCCTTGTCGCTCTCGCGACGTGCGGAGCCACCACCCCGCGAGATCGTCTCCACCAGTGGCACCAGATCAGGGTCCTGGCGGTCCGGCAACGGCGCGTCGGGGTTCTCGAGGTAGTGACGAGTGCGCGCCTCCAGCTCCTCGGCGTCGACGACGCCCTGATCCACCACCGCATGCTCGATGGAGTGCAGCCAGTGCTCGTAGTACCGGGACGACAGGTAGTCCGCCGGATGGATCTTCTCGATCCCGAAGCGGAACGAGTCGACGTTGAAATGTCCCTTGGCGAAGTTGGTGGGGAACATCGTGAAGACGGCCTTCTCCCACTCGCTGTGCCAGACCGGCTCGTTCTCCTCGGTGATCACCGGGCCGAGGCCGTCGGTGCCGCCAAGATCATGGACGCCGTTCATGGTGCTTCCTTCCCTGGTGGTTCGGTGGCTTGGCTCGATCTGGTCAGACGGATGTGGGCATGGGGAATCCACCGTCGAGCTGTTCGACGGCGTGAGCGACCCGCAGGCAGGTGGCGTCGTCGAACCGCTTGCCCACGATCATCGCTGCCGCCGGCAGACCATCCACCGGCCCCGCCGGGACCGACGTCGCCGGATGACCCGTGACATCGAACGGCGCGGTGTTCGCCAGCATCTCGAGCCCACGCGCGACCCTTTCCGCCACGGGCGCGTTCGGGGCCGGAAGCTCGGTGGCGGTGATCGGCAGGGTCGGCAGCATCAGCACGTCGTAGCGATCGAGCGCCTCGTCGTACGCTTTCCGAGCCTCCAGGGCGAGGTTGCGGGCCATCGCGTAGTGCTGGCCGTAGGAGACATCGAGCGCGTGCCGTCCTCCGAGAGCGGTGGCCTTGAGGGTCTCGGAGAGTTCAGCGCCATGAGCCCGGCGCCCCTTCGCGAAGTGAGCGATCAACTCCGGGTCGTACTCGCCCGGGTAGTTCAGGCCGTAGGCGTTGCCCTCGATCATCTGCCACGTAGCACCTTCGGTCGCGATCACCGCCCAGAGCGCCATGGCGTCCGTGTGCCACGGGACGGAGACCTCCTCCACCTTGGCCCCGACCGAACGCAGCCTCTCGATGGTCGCGCGTACGGCATCGTCGACGCCGGACTGCGAGACGCCTGGGATCCCGAACCCCTCCTGCAGGACACCGATCCGCAGCCCATCGACGCCTTGGTCCAGGCTCCCGACGTAGTCGTCGGGGTTCAGGCGGTCGGGCTGGCGGGCGTCGAGACCGTCCGGTCCCGCCATCACCTGCAGCATCACCGCAGCGTCGCGGACCGTCCTCGTGATCGGGCCGAGGTGGTCGATCGTCAGCTCGATCGGGAACGCACCGGTGTACGGCACCAGTCCGTGTGTGGGCTTGTGCCCCACCACGCCGCAGTAGGCGCTGGGGATGCGGATCGATCCGCCCTGGTCGCCTCCGACCGCCAGATCCGCCCCCCCGGACGACACCAGCGCAGCACTACCTGACGACGATCCACCGGCACTGCGGTTGGTGTCCCACGGGTTGCGGACCGGACCGAGCGCCGTGGTGTGACTCCCCCCGGAGAAGCACAGGTCCTCACACGTGGACTTCCCCGCGATGGTCGCGCCCGCCGCCAGCAGCCGGCTCACGACCGTCGCATCCCGCACCGGGATGAAGCCCTCAACGGTCCGCGAGCCGTTCATCATGGGAACGCCGGCCACCATGACGTTGTCCTTGACCGCCACGGTGCGTCCCGACAGCGGACCCTCGTCGCCCGTGGCGATCTCGCACCGCACGTACCAGGCCCCGAGCGGGTTGTCCTCCGGCGTCCAGTGCTTGCGGTCCGGCGCGGTCGGCGCCTGTTTCGCGTACAGCTGCTCGACCGCATCCCAGGCATCGAAGCTGGCCTCGACCAGCGGTGCGTACTCGGCGATCGCGTCAGCATCGAGGCCAAAGCCGTACCGCGAAGCGATCGCGGTGAGCTGCTCAGTGGTCGGCCGATCGATTGGCATTGCATCCTCCCAAGCTGGTCCGAAGCCGCGTGCGCGACATCCCACGCGGATCCAACCAGGATCACCTCGTCATGTCAATAGTTCGTGACATATTGACATTCCAGGTCGGCGGCCGTGGAACGTTCGTCGAGCCGACGCTAAGGGCCGGGGGCGTGGAGTTCTTGACCCCCCGCGACACCCTTTTGGCGTCCAGCGACAACCTTCGACGATGATCTCCGCCCGACGCCTCGCCGCCCACGACCCACCATCACGAGCTCCGCTGCCACCGGACAGCTGGGACGACGTCGAGACCGCCATGGGTCGGCGCAGCGGCGCCCGCGGCTCCTCATGCATGCGCGCGCAGCACCTGTGGAAACGCGCGGGGCGAAGGACGCCTAGCGAGCGTTAAGTAGCATCCGCCCCACCTCTCGGAGCGCAGCCAGGCGCAACGCCGCCAGCGTCGATGCCGTACTGACCGACGCCACCATCATCGAACGGCTGTAACACCCCGACCACCGGAGCGACGATGACCTGGCACGACGCCGCCGCTTGCCTCGACGAGGATCCGGAGCTGTTCTTCCCCGGTGGCGACTCCCCGCGGTATGCGCCCCAGGTCGCTGCCGCGCTCGAGGTCTGTGCCGCCTGCGCGGTGACCGTCGACTGCTTGCGCTACGCCCTCGACCACGGCCAGAACGAAGGCATCTGGGGCGGGATGACCGCCGTCGACCGCGCCGTGCTCCGGCGCCGGTCCGCCCGGGCGCAGCCCGCGACGGCCTCCGGCTGAGCTCGCGGCGGTGGCTCCTGGCGTACGTCGGTCGCACCCGGCTGACATGGCGGAGCCACGTCGCGAGCCGCGCCCAGGCCCGTCACCCTCGTTCGGCGGGGTGGATCCAGATCGACGAGGCGACCGCTATGAGGTCCCCGTTCGCTGCGTGGATGGCGGACCCGGCGAAGGTCTTGCGACCCTCCGAGGCGATGGACCAGCCAGTCACCACCACCTCGGTACCAGCGTGCAACGGGAGCGACTGCCGGGCCCGGATGGTGCCGAGCAGCGCCGGTGCACCGCCCGCGGCGCCGTACCAGGAGGGGCAGTCCAGCGCCGCCCAGACGATCGGGGCCGGCACGGTCCCGTCCCCGTCCGCCAGATCGTCAGGCGGGATCCACCGTGTCGCGACGAGGTCGCGTCCTCGCACCCGACCGGGCTGGAGGTCCAGGCCACCGACCAACCCCGGCCCGCAGACGAAACAGCCCGGTGCCGGGTGGGCGTGAGCTGCGACGACCTCCTCGGTGCCGACGGTGTCGCTGAGGGACACCGGATCCGGCTCGGGCAGCGGCCCCGTCCACACCTGTGCGGTGGCCAGGACCTCCCCGTTCACACAGAGACGATCCTGGTCGACGTCCGGTGCGAACTCGAGCGGGGTCTCGAGCGGGACGGGCCGAGCCAGCTTGACCTCGACGGCCGCTCGCCCGACCGCCCTGGACCGCGCCACCGTGCCGGCGATCACCCCCCCGTTGGCGTAGCCGGGTACCGCCCCGGCGAACCGCCCATCGAACACGACGGAGCGTGCGGCCTCGAGCGTCGTCGGGCGCTGCTCCGCCGGGGCGCGGTGCTGGCGGTCATCTGCGCTGGGCATGGTCGTTCCTGTGGTCACGGGAGGAGCTCGGCCAGGGCTGAGGCCGCACGTGCCGCGCCGTCCCGCCCGACCCGCAGCGGACCTCTCGGGCGGCCCACCTCCTCGGCGATGGCGGCGGCGATCACCTCGGGTGTGGCCGTGTCGTACTCCATGAAACGACCGGCCCCGTACCGGTCGAGACGGTGCCGAACGTGGATGCGCTGCTCGAAGTGGTTCTTCAGCGGGAAGTACAGGAAGGGTCGGCCCGTCACGGCCAGTTCCATCGTCGTGGTCAGGCCCCCCTGCACGACCGCGAGGTCGCACACCGCGAGGTGGCGGTACAGATCGGGCAGGTAGGCGTGCAGCTCCACGCCAGGTGCGCCGCCGAGCACCGCGGGGTCGATGCGGGGGCCGGCGACCACGATCATCCGCAGGCCCGGCACCGCCCTCGACGCGGCCGGGAACGCAGCAATGGTGCGCCGCAGCAGGTCCGCACCGACACCGGAGCCTCCGACCGAGACGATGCAGATCACCTCGTCCGGGCCGTACCCGAGCTCGGCGCGGATCGCGGCCGTGTCGGCGACCGCAGCGGGATCGAAGCCCGGCACGTAGCCGGTGAAGCTGAACCGCTCACGGGTCCAGTCGCGGATGTCGGGCAGGCCCGGACCGAAGGACCGTGCGACCACGTCCTCGAGCTCGCCGACGAACAAGGAGCGGTCCCGGATCCGGTCGAAACGACCGACCAACCCCAGCATCTCGGCGTTGTAGTCGGCGGTCAACCAGGCCTCGCGGTCGCCGCCCTCCGGCATCGGCAGGTAGCCGACGAAGTCGGTGATCCACGCGAGCGGCGCGCGCTTCAGCTCGGGGTTGTGGTGCCAGAACAGGTCCACATCCCAGGCCTCGTCGGCGACCACGAGGTCGTAGGCGGTCTCCTCGACGACCTCCTGGAAGACGTGGAAGTTGGCGACCATCACCTCGTCCATCCGGCGGAACGCCTCGAAGACGTGGAGGTCGTGCTCGCCGGCCTCGTCGGTCAGGTGCGCGGATTCGCTGGCGAGCCACCGGCTGGCGGGGTGCACGCACCCTCCGGCGTCGGCGACCACCTGGGTGACCGGTGACTGCGTCAGCCAGTCGATCTGCAGCCCGTCGTGGCGCGCAGCGAGCTCCTCGGCGATCGCCAGGTCACGACGGACGTGCCCGAGCCCGATCGGCGAGGACAGGTACAGCACGCGTGGTCGACGATCGAGGCCGCGGGTCCACCGCCGCGGCACGTCCTCGGTGCGGCCGGTGACGCGACCCGCGAACTGGTGGATGAGACGGTTGATGTGCACCGGTTCGCGCGCGGGCAGGCCGTGACCCTCACCCTCGATGGTGATCAGCGTGCCTCCGCTGAGCTCCGCCGTCCTCGCGCCCCACTCGAACGGGTTGATGCGGTCCCCTTCGGCGTGCACGACGACCACCGGGCACGAGATCGCCGACACGAGTTCGACCGGATCCCAGCCGTCGGCGAGGCGACCGCCCATGGTCAGGGCCATCGTGTCGGGGTCGGTCTCGAGGGCCCAGCGGACCCCGTCCTCGCGCTGGCGGCTCGAGTAGGGCTCCGGGAACGCCTGCCCGAAGAAGAACGCAGCGAAGTCGTCCCAGTGCTCGCGCCAGTGGTGGAGGTTGAACGTGTCCCACCCCTGGCCGCTGAGGTCGCGGCTGAGGAAACGTTCGGCGTTGATGTGCGGATGCGGTGAGAACGGGATGCCGGGGGCGACCAGGAAGGTGCCGAGGACGCGTTCGGGGTGGAGACTGGCGGTGTAGGCGGCCCACTTGCCGCCTCGCGACCATCCGACCAGGACGGCCTGCTCGGTGTCGGTCGCGTCGAGGACGGCGACCGTGTCGGCGACGAACTGCTCGTCGGCGTAGGCGTCCGCCGTGGTGGGCCGGTCCGAGCGACCGTTGCCCCGGCCGTCGAAGGTCACGACGCGCCAGTGGCGCGCCAGGTAGGCGATCTGCGCCTTCCACGCCCGCGAGTGCACGATCGACCACGTCGGCAGCAGCACGATCGTCGGTGCGTCCTTCTCGTAGACCTCGTAGGCGACCCGCACGCCGTCGCGCGTGATCGACCCCTCCGTCTCGGCGATCCGGGGACGCATCAGGGCCCCTCCTCCGCACGGCGGATCGCGTCACCCACGGCGCGCAGGGCGGCGCGGACCTCCCCGTCCTCCACGAGCCCGAGCAGCTCGACCTCCTCGGCACCGAGGAACGTGCAGCCGACGAGCAGCGCGACCTGGCGTGGGCTCATCCCGGGGAGGCCGACCGTCGCCGCAGCCTCCTCGGCCACCGAGGTGAGCAACGCCAGCCAGCCCTGCAGCTGCTCGCGCACCCGCTCGGCGACGCCCGGGTCGGCGTACCCGGCCGCGATCAGTTCCTGGAGCACACGGACGTACCCCGACGCGAGGTCCTCGGCGAGGAAGTCGCACGCCTGCTCCCACCGTCGCCACAGCGGCTCGTCCTGGCCGTACATCGTGCGTTGCCGTTGGAGCAGCTGGCGGTCGAGGTGGTCGAGCACCTCCAGGAAGAGGCCGTCCTTGCCCCCGAAGTGGTAGTGGATCTGGCTCACGGGGACACCCGCGGCGTCGGCGACAGCCCGGGTCGACACCTGGGCGTAGCCGGTGGTGAGCAGGCAGCCGACCGCAGCGTCGAGCAGTTCGCTGCGGACGGTCTCTGAACTCGCGCGGCGGGTCGTCACCGGGCGCCTCCTCGATCGCGTACGTCGGCCGTTCGACCGACCGACGGTAGCGGCCGGAGGATGACGGCCGACAGCGTCAGGGCTCCGGCGAGGAACCACGCGGCGTGCCGGAGCGTCCCGGCACGGCTGAGCCATCCGACCACGACGGGACCGGTGGCACCGCCGATCGCCGGGGACGTGTACAGGACCCCGAGGACGGAGGCGAGGTGCTGCGGACGCGCCTCGGCGACCACCAACGGCGCCAGGGCCGACCACAGTCCGCTGGCGAGCCCGAACACCGCGACGTACACCAGGAGCCACGCGTGGCGGTCGGGGGCCAGGAGCCAGCCACCCGCGCTGACCGCGAGCGCGACCTGGCTCGCCCGGTAGGCACCGAACGCTCGGACCACCGGGATCGTCGAGACGAACAGACGACTGGCGACACCGACCGCCCCCGTCAGGCCCAGCAGGAAGCCAGCGTGCGCCGGGTCGTGCCCGAGCTCACGCGCGTAGGGCACGAGGTAGGACAGCACCCCGATGACGCCGGCCGAGCCGAGCACGCCCGCCAGGTAGAAGCGGACCAGCGCCGGGTCGCCGGTGAGCGTGCGGAGCCGCGGACCGACCGCCCCCGGCACATCGGTCGGTGGTGTCTGCAGCGCCACCGCCGCCAGCAGGAGCAGCCCGGTGCCGACGACACCGACCGACGTCCAGGTCGCCGCGAGCCCACGGGCTTCGACGCTGGCGGCCAGCCACGGCGCGATGAGCAGGGCACCGATGCCGTTGCCGGCGCTGACCAGCGCGACGGCTGCGGCACGCCGGCGGCGGTGCCACCCGGCTGCGGCCGCCAGCAGCGGCGCCAGGGTGCAGGCGCCCGCGATCCCGGTCCCCACGGCGTAGGCCAGGACCCCGGTGCGCAGATCGGCGCTGCGCGCGGCGGCCAGGCTCCCCGCCGCGTACGTCGCCGCGCCGAGCAGCACGACACGGCGGACCCCGGAGCGGTCCGACAACCGTCCGACGAAGGGTCCCAGACCGAACTGGCACAGCGCGCTCACCGCCACGAGGAGGGCGCCCGCGCCGACCCCCACGAGGGTGATCGGTGCGAGGGCTGCCACCAGCACACCGTGGCTCGTGACCGTCCCGAGACCGACCGCCGCCGCCAGGGTCGCGGCGACGACGAACGCCCACGCACGAGGGCCGTCGGTCGCCCCTCGCTCCGTGACCTCGGGCGGAACCATCGTGGTGGCGGTCATCGGGTCGCGATCCCCCAGATCGTGGTGTTCACCGGCACGAAGAAGGACCGGCGGAAGCGCTGACCGGTGATCTCGACCGAGGCGAAGCCCGCGGCACGCACGGCGCTCGCGGTGTCGCGGTCGAGGGTGCAGCCCTCGAACAGCCAAGCCCACGGTCGACGGATCACGCGCTGGAGCAGCCGCCGCGGGCTCCACCTCGGGGCCGCCACGTGCTCGACGAAACGGAACCGCCCCCCTGGCCGCAGGATCCGCCGCACCTCGGCGAGCACGGCCTCCACGTCGCGGACCGTGCACAGCACCAGCGAGCAGATGACCTCGTCGTAGGCCGCATCCTCGAGCGGGAGCTCCTCGGCTCCCTGGGCGAGCAGGACCAGTTCGACGCCGACCTCTGCGGCACGCTCCCGCAGTCGATCGTGCATCGCCAGGCTCGGCTCGATCGCGATCAGCTGCGTCCCCGGACGCAGGTGGTCGAGGTTGGCGCCGACACCGGCACCGAGTTCGACGACGACATCGCTGTCGAGCTCGCCGAACGCGGCCTGCTTGTGGCGACGGGCGATGTAGTTGATGTACCGGTCGAACGCGTCGAAGAACCACGCGTTGAAGCGGCTGACGGCGCCGTGGTCGAACGGCTCCGACGTTGCGGACGCACAGGCCCGATGCCGGTGGTCGTGCGGGGATCTGGGGTCGGTTCCTTGCAGGGCACTCACGGGTACTCCGAGGTTCATCGAGGTTGACGATGCGTCGAGGGATCGATGCGTCAGGGGTCGAGTTCGGTCGAACGACCGACCGAACTATCCCCTGCTGGAGATCGGATGTCAAGACGGCCGACCCGGTCGGGGATCTCACGGAGGCTCGCGGAGGTCGCTGACCGCTGAGGTGCAGCTCACCGACCACGCCTGCACGCCGCCGGCAGCCGGCCCGCACGTGCGCTGGCCGTGCCGGTGACCGAGCCGATCAGCGTCCGGCGGCCCGATCGATGCACGCCAGGCCGAACGCGATGGCTCCCGCGACGCTGGTGATCGACGAGCTCGCCACCTCGGCAGCATCCCGGTCGGTGCGCGCCAGCCGCTGGCGAACGGCATCGAGCGCCATGCGGAGACGGTCGGCCTCGGAGCCGTAGCTGTCGTGCGATGCGAGACGTTCCAGCGCTGCGTGCAGCGTCAGGGCATCGGCGTCTGCGCCGGTCCGTGCGAGCAGGACCACGAGGTTGCGCAGCGTGGTCAGCGCCATGCCGTCGGCCCCGGAGTGACGCCAGATGTGCAGCGCTGCCCGGTAGCGATCCAGTGCCTCGTCGGGATCGCCGTGACGTCCTCGGAGGGCGACGCCAGCCGTCCGTGCGATGGCCTCGAAGAAGCGGGCCCCCACCGCCGATGCCGACGAGACGGCGGTCTCGAACGCTTCGAGGGCTCGGTCCGGCTCCTGCTCCGACAGAGCTTCACCGAGGGCGTACGCCGCCAGCGAGGTGGCGGTGGGCACGCCCACGCCGAGCTCGCCGGCCTCGAGCGCCAGCTTCACTCCTGCGCGGCTGTCGCCGGAGAACGTGGTGACGATCGACAACCCCGCCAGCATGTAGGCGGTGATCCCGTCGTGTCCCGTGCGGCGCGCGAACCCGACACCGCGCTCGTAGACCTCGACCGCTCGATCGAGCTCGCCCAGCAACATGTGCAGGTCACCCGTGGCTTCGGCGAACGTGACCCCCACCCAGGGGTCGGTGGCATCGTCGACGAGGCGATCGGCGTACCACGCGGCGCGATGGAGCGCCTCGTCGAACCGCTCGTTCCACGTCGCTGCCGGGACGCTCGCGGCGATGGCCCGCGCGCGCTGCAGCGGATCGACATCGGCCGCCCGCGCGTCCAGGAGGTGGTCGCCCCACGCGAGGATGTCGCCCCGCGCCTGGGCGTAGGCGAAGCGGTGGAGTCCGCCGGTCATCCGCGCCACCGTGCCGAGGTCACCATCGGCGACCGCCCGGGCGTGGACCGCCCGCAGATCGGGCAACGCCGCCTCGATCTCCGCGATCGTCGCGGCTTCGTCGGGACCGGTCATCTCCGCGTCGGCACGATCGATCAGCCCCAGGATCACGGCGCGGTGTCGCGACAGCGTCGTGTCGGCATCCGCCGACCGTTCCAGTTGCGCCGCGGCGAACAGCCGGATCGGCGCCAGGAGCCGGTACCGCCCGCTGCTGACGCGCGTGATCAGGGAAGCCTCGACCAGCCGGGCCACCGCGTCGACGACGTCGGCCGGCGACAGGTCCGGTGCCGCACAGATCTGTTCGGCGTCGGCGAGCCGGAAGGTCGAGGCGAAGACCGAGGCCCTTCGCAGCACGCGTTCGTCGGGATCGGTGAGGAGGTCGTAGGACCACCCGATGACGTTGGACAGCGTCCGGTGGCGTTCCCCGTGACGGCGGGACGAGCCAGCGAGGACATCGAGGTGCTGGCGTAACCGGTCGAGCAGGTCGTCGACCCGGAGGGTCGCCGCCCTGGCGGCAGCGAGCTCGATACCCAGCGGCAACCCGTCGACTGCCGCCACGACCCGCGCCGCCTCGGCGGCGGTGACCGGTGCCCGACCCGTCGCCGCGAGCCGGACCCGGAAGAGCTGCACGGCGGGGTCGCGGTCGGACGCGGTGGCGGGGTCGGGCACCGGGAGCGGATCGACGAGCACGACCTGCTCGCCCGCCACGTCGAGGCGCTCGCGGCTCGTGGCCACCAGCCGTGAGGGCCCGTCCAGTGCGAGGGCACCCTCGACGATCGTGGCGACCACGTCGAGCAGGTGCTCGCAGTTGTCGAGGACGACGGTCCCGGGCGCGCGTGCGAGCGCGAGCACCGCCGACCCGACGCTGGCTCGATCCGGAACGGCGAGGCCGAGGGCATCGATGATCAGCGGCGGCACGTCCGCGGGCTCGGTCACGGTCGCCAGGTCCACCCAGGCGACCGGGCCGTCGGATCCCGTGATCCCTTCCAGCGCCGCCACGGTGGCCAGACGCGTCTTGCCGACCCCGCCCGGCCCGACCAGCGTGACCAGCCGCGCGCGGGCGAACGCACCTGCGATGGTCCTCAGATCGTCCTCGCGACCGAGGGTCTGCGTCCCGGCGTGCGGCGGCGGTGTCGGAGTCGACGTCGACGTCACACGACCCGAGCGCCGCCCGCCGTCCCCGGAGGACCGATGGCTCGTGGTGGCGAGCACCGCCCCCTGCGCTTCCGTGCGCTCCCCCCGTAGGAGCTGCTGCTCGAGGTCGGTGATCGCGACGCCCGGATCCAGCCCGAGCTCGTCGCTGAGCCGGGCTCGGTAGGAGCGCAGCAGGTCGAGCGCTTCGGTCGTCCGGTCGACCGAGCCCAGCGCTCTCGCCGTGGCCAGCGCGACGTCCTCCCGTAGCCGCAGCAACGTGTCGATCGCCGCCGCGTGGTCGCCCGCCCTCGCCTGAGCATCGGCCAACATGCCTCGCGCGTCGACGCGCAGGTTCTCGAGCCGCAGGGCCTCGTCCCGCGCGAGGTCGGCGACGAACTCGGCGTGCGCGGCGCCCCGCCAGACGCCGAGCGCCTCGCTGAGGACGGCGGCCGCGTCGGCCGGCGCGTCGGGGATGCGGGCGCGTGCGGTCGTGACGGCCCGCTCGAACTCGACCGCATCGACCGTCACCGCCGACGTGTCGAGGGCGTACCCCGGTGGTCGCGTGAGGATCGCGCTGCCGCCGAGTGACGCCCGGAGACGAGCGACGTGAGACTGCAGGGAGTTGCGCGCCGCCGGCGGTGGCTCCTGACCCCAGAGCCGATCGATCAGCTGCTCGCTCGAGAGGGTCGCACCCGCTGCGATCGTCAGTGCGGTCAGCAAGCGACGCTGGAGCGGCGAGCTGATGGCGCGCCGCTGCTCCCCCTGGCGGACCTCCAGCGGCCCCAGGACCAGGATGTGCGGCGCGAGGGTCATGGCGGTGAGTATGGCTGCTCGGGCGTGGCCCGTGACGCGGTCGGCGCCGCCAGGTGCGCCCGCGACACCGCTCCCCCGCGCGCACGGAGCCAGACCGTCCACCTGGCCAGCGGCAGGAAGCCGATCCCCTCGGCGAGCGGGCGGCTGTGATCGGAGAACAGCGCCATCGCCGGGAGCGACCCGAAGGTGGCCAGCCGGCGCCGCATCAGCACGTGCCAGGCGCCACGGCCCCGTTGCGCCGGGAGCGTGACCCCGAGCGTGGGGACGTGGAGGCCGTGGACCACGTACGAGGTACCGATCGCGATCGGGTGCCCCTCGACGTACGCGACCCACGCGTGCAGGTGCGGATCGGCCAGGATGCGCTCGTCGACGAAGGTGCCGCGCCTCGCCGGTCGCAGTTCCTCGAGCGGGTAGCCCTCGATCGCCACCCGTTCCCAGTCGGCCAGCGACCGGGCACCGTCGACCTCGCGGACCTCGAGCCACGGAGGGGGTGGCAGGTCCGGCTCACCCGTCGGTCGCACCAGGAGCGGCGGGTGACCGCTCAGGCGCCACCCCCGATCGGCGAGGTCGGGCGTCGGCCACGGGCTGAACAGCATCACCTCCCCCGCACCGCGGTCCAGCTCGGAGCCGAGCTCGTCGACCACCGGTTCCCAGCCGACGTGCGGGAGGGGCTCGAGCAGCATCGCCCCGTTGTAGAGGCCCGCCGGCGCCCCGCAGTCCCAGAGCACGTACGGCTGGCGGCGCACCACCCTGCCGCCCATCAGCGCGACGGGGGTGGTGAACGAGCTCGCGTAGGCGTACACGAACCGGCGCACCAGCCCGTCCGACAGCGGCCGGTGCGCCTCCCACCCGGTCGCCAGGTGTCCGGGTGGGTCGTCGCCCACCAGGGGGCCGATCGGCGCGGCCGCGCGGGCTCGCGGTCCGGTCCTGTGGAGCTCACCCTCGGCTGGTGGATGTATCCGGGCCACCGTCACAGCCGGTAGAAGCGCCAGAAGGGGTCCTCGATGGCGAGGATCTCCACCTTCGGGAAGCCCGCGTCACGCGCCCACGCGGTCACGTGCTCCGCGCGGATCACCGTCCCGTGCGCGACCAGGTGATCCTCGGCACGTGTGGCCGGTAGGCAGTGCAGGACGCTGCAGCCGTACTGGAAGCGCTCCAGCGGATCGCCATCGGCGGCGTAGGCGTCGCGGGTGAGCTGATCAGCCACCAGGACGGCCCCGCCCTCGCGCAGGTGGCGGCGCGCTGAGGTCAGGGCTCCCACGGGGTCGCCCATGTCGTGGAGCGCCTCGAGGACGGTGACGAGGTCGAAGCGCCCCTCACCGGCGACGCTGAGCTCCGCGGCGTCCGCGACGGCGAACGTCACCCGGTCGGCGAGCCCCGCCTGGGCCGCGGCGGCGCGTGCTTCCTCGACCGACGCGGCGTCGAGGTCGATGCCGTGGATCACCGCGTTCGGGTACGCGCGCGCCAGCGCGAGGGTCGAGCGTCCGACACCGCACCCGAGGTCGAGGACCGCCGGCCGACGACCGGACCGCAAGCGCTGGTCGATGTCGGGCATCGTCGCGATCCACGCGGCCAGGTCGCGGTCGAAGGTGGCCCCGTTGAGCAGCCCGAGCCCGTGACGGACCTCGGCGCCGTAGGCGTGGAAGGGCACCCCTCCCCCGGCACGGAAACTCTCCTCGACGGCCGGAACGGCCACGCCGATGCCGACCGCCAGGTGCGCGAGCGGACCGAGGTAGGCGGGTGTCCCCACATCGAGCAGCACCGCCGCGGTCGCCGCCGGGACCTCGTAGCGGCGGTCCTCCGGAGCAGCGCCGTCGTTCGCGCACGTCAGGATCTCGGCCACGGCCTGCTGCTCGAGCCACTCGCGGAGGTAGCGCTCGTCGAGACCGACGCTGGCCGCCAACGCCTCCGACGTCGCGGGGCCGAGTTCCTGCAGGGCCTGGTAGATCCCGAGACGGAGGCCGAGGTGCACGGTGGCGAGCTCCATCGAAGCGAGGGCGCCACCGAAGATGCGCTCCCCGAGCGCCTCGACGGCGGCCTGCAACTCCGCGGCATCCCGGTCCGCGGTGGCGGTCAGGTCCGCTTCCAGGAGTGAGGGGGTGGTCTGCACGGTCATCGGTGGGCTCCTCGAGTTCGGTTCGGGAGCCACACCCTCCCCGTCGCCGCGTGCAGCTGGCGTGCACGGCGCGTGCTGGGGGGTCCGAGGGATCGACCCGACCCGTTGACCTTCAACTGACTGACCGGTTAGTCTAGTCGCCCGGTGCTGCATCACCGACGCGGTCGACGAGCCCTCAGCGACGCTGAGCGCGGCGAGGCCGACGGAGCGACGGGAGAGGGAGACGATGGCGGTCGACCTGCGTGCGAACGTGAGCCTGCTGCTCGAGCACAACCTCGAGGCGGGACGCGGTGACAAGGTGGCGCTGATCACCGACGACGACCACGAGCGCACCTATCGGCAGCTGCATGCTGACGCCTGTCGCGTCGGGACGCACCTCCGCGACCTCGGCGTACGGCGCGAGGAGCGGGTACTGCTCATGCTCGACGACACGCCGGCGTTCCACGCCGCGTTCCTCGGCGCCATCCGCATCGGCGCGGTACCGGTGCCGCTCAACATCCTCGCCCGTTCGCAGGACTACGCGTACTACCTCGACGACAGCTACGCCGGCGTCGCGATCGTCGACGGCGCGTTCCTCGAGAAGGTCCAGCCGCACATCGCCGTCCGACCGCACGTGACGCTGGTCGTCGCGAACGGTGCTGCGCCCGACGGTGCCCACCACCTCGACGCCTGGCTGGAGGAGGGTCCGGACGAGCTCGACCCGGTCGTGACCCACCCGGCCGACCCAGCGTTCTGGCTCTACAGTTCGGGGTCCACCGGCAGGCCGAAGGGCGTGGTGCACCTGCAGCAGGACGTGCTGTTCACGTGCGAGAACTACGCGGGGACGGTGCTCCACCTCCGCGAGCACGACATCACCTTCTCGACCACCAAGCTGTTCCACGCGTACGGGCTCGGCAACGGCCTGACCTTCCCGATGTGGGCGGGCGCGACCGCCGTGCAGCTGGCCGGCCGACCCGCTCCCGACCGGGCGCTCGATCGCATCGAGCAGCACCGACCGCAGGTGCTGTTCTCCGTGCCGACGCTCTACAACGCGATGCTCAACCAGCCCGATGTGCAGAGCCGCGACCTGTCGTCGCTCCGCACCGGTGCGTCGGCTGCGGAGGCACTGCCGCCCGAGGTGTGGCGACGGTGGAAGGAGGTCACCGGGACCGAGATCCTCGACGGTGTCGGCTCCACGGAGCTGCTGCACATCTACTGCTCGAACCGCACCGGTGAGTGCCGCCCCGGCACCTCGGGCACCCCCGTTCCCGGCTACGAGCTCGAGATCCGCGACCCGGAATCCGACGAGGTCATCCGAGGCACCGAGGCCGGCGAGCTGTGGGCCAGCGGCGGCAGCGCGCTCGCCTACTACCACCACCAGCGTGAGAAGACGCAACACCAGGTGGTGGGCCGCTGGTTCCGGACCGGTGACCGCTACCGGCGTGACGAGGCGGGGGCCTACGTCTACGAGGGCCGCGTCGACGACATGATGAAGGTCGGCGGGTTGTGGGTGAGCCCGATCGAGATCGAGAACCGTCTGATGGAGCACGCGGCGGTGCTCGAGTGTGCCGTGGTGGCCGCCGAGGTCGATGCGCTGACCAAGATCCGCGCGTTCGTGATCCTGCGGGACGGACACGAGGCCGACGGGGGCCTGACCCACGAGCTCCAGGACTGGTGCAAAGACGCGCTGCAGCGCTACCAGTTCCCCCACCTCGTCGACTACGTCGAGGACCTGCCCCGCACCGCCACCGGCAAGATCCAGCGCTTCAAGCTCCGCGCGCCCGTAGCGTGAGGAGCCGACGGGCGAACGAGCGACCGCGTGTGCGCGGAGGAGCTCCCGGACACCCGACTCGCTGACCGGGTCCGCGCCGTCCGCGACGGCGAACGGGTGGGTCGGCCACGCCAGACCTAGAGCTGCGAGCAGTCGCGCCGGTGGTGGGGGCTCGGCGGTCGGCCGTCGGCTCGTGGTGGCACGACGGTCCCTGGCTCAGGTCTCGGTCGCGTGGAGGCCGACGACACCGACGACGATGAGGCTGATCGCGGCCAGCCGTGCGAGCGTTGCCGGTTCGTCGAGGGCGACCATCCCGACGGTCGCGACCCCGACGGTGCCGATGGCGACCCAGACGGCGTAGGCCGTGCCGAGCGGGATCTCCCGCAGCGAGAAGGAGAGCAGGAGCAGGCTGGCGGTCGCGGTGACCATGCCGAAGGCGGCCCAGCCCGGCCGGGTCAGCCCGTCGGCGCGGTCCAGCGCGAGGGACCAGACGATCTCCAGCAGGCCAGCCAGGAAGAGCACACCCCAGGCGGTCATGCGGTCGCACCTCCGTCCACGGTGAGGGCGACACCGGTGACGTAGCCGCCGCCGGGCCCGCACAGGTGGGCGACCATCGCCGCGATCTCGTCGGGACGCCCGTACCGGCCGAGCGCGGTCAGGGCGCGCTCGCCGTCCGCGTGGGGACCGTCAGCCGGGTTCATCTCCGTGTCGATCGAGCCAGGGTGCACGACGGTCGCGCAGATGCCGCGGGGACCGAGGTCTCGCGCGAGGCCCTTGGTGAACCCGACCAGCGCAGCCTTGGTCAACGAGTACAAGCTCAGACCGGCGTCGGGCACACGCTCCGCCAGGCTGCTACCGATCGTCACGATCCGGCCACCGTCGGGCATGTGGACCAGGGCCGCTCGCACCCCGGCGAAGACGCCCCGGACGTGGATCTCGGTGGCCTCCTGGTAGTCCTCGAGGGTCAACTCCTCGATGGTGGCCACCGGGAAGACCCCCGCGTTGTTGACGAGCAGATCGATGCACCCGAAGCGGGCCGCAGCGGCCTCCATCGCCGCCTCGACCGCGGCTGGATCACGCACGTCGGCCTGGACCGCCAGGCCTCGGCGGCCGAGCCGCTCGACCTCGTCGACCACCGCCGTCGCCCGGTCGGCAGCATCGCGGTAGGTCAGCACCACGTCGGCGCCATCGGCAGCCAACCGCCGAACGACGGCCGCGCCGATCCCCCGGCTCCCACCCGTCACGACGGCGACGCGTCCCTCCAGATCGCTCACACACCCTCCACTCCACGACGTTTTATGTAACGACCGCTACATTATTGCTAGCGTCGCACTCCCGTCAACACGGAGCCCCGTTGGCCGCTCGAGGACGTCCCCGCACCTTCGATCGCGACGCCGCCCTCGCGATCGCGATGGAGCACTTCTGGGAACGCGGCTACGAAGGCACCTCGATCAGCGACCTCACGACGGCGATGGCCATCACTCCCACGAGCCTGTACGCCGCCTTCGGATCCAAGGAAGCGCTCTTCCGTGAGGCGGTCGCGCGCTACAACGCCGCCGACACCTCCCCCACCGACCGCGCCCTCGCCGCCGACACCCACGTCCGGGACGCCATCCGCGCCGTGCTCCGTGACAACGCCGACGCCTACGTCGACCCCGCCACACCCCGGGGGTGCATGGTCGTGCTGGCCGGGACGAACCTCACCACCGACAACGCCCGGATCGGCCGGCACCTGACCGAACTCCGCCACGCCGACGAGGACAAGCTCCGCCAGCGGATCCAGCGCGCCGCAGACGAGGGCCAACTGTCCCCAGCCGCCGACGTCGACGCCCTCGCGGCCTACGTGCTCACCGTCCTGCAAGGCCTGGCCGTCCAAGCACGCGACGGCTGCACCCGCGCCAAGGCCCACGCCATCGTCGACCACGCCATGGCCGGCTGGGACCGCATGGCCCACGACGCGTGAGTCTCGTCGCGGCACGCTCGTTCGGGGCGGTCCAGCTCCTGCACGGACGGCACCACGGGCCCTGCTCGTTGTCCTCGTCAGCCCCGCTGCCTCATCCGTCGCCGATCGGGTAGCTGCGGACCGTCCCGTCCGGGACGCCTTCGAGCTGAGCGGCCGCCAGCTCCTCGGGTGCTGGGAGGCGGTCCCGGTCGACCGCCAGCACCAGCCGGTAGGGGTTGAAGTCGTCGGTGCACATCTCCGCGGTCGCCTCGCGCTGCACCCGGATGGTGCCGCCGGCGCCGTCGATGTTGGTCAGCCACTCGGGGCAGCTGCCTGACTCGCCCGACGACCACACCACCACCGCCTGCCGATCGAAGTCGACCTCGTCGAGGGTGCCGTACAGGCCCGGCTCGGCGGGCAGGTCGTCGTCGCGCGGCTCGAGGTCGTCCGCGACGTTGTCGCGCCACGCGACCTCCGCCGTCTCTCGGTCGTAGGCCACCTCGAACACCGCGAACATCGTCTCGACCTCCTCGGTCAGGCCGTCGCGCCAGCCCTGCGCCTTCGCCAGCGTGTCGATCGCTTCGACAGGCGGTCCGGGTGCGGCCTCGATCTCGAAACAGATCGCCGTGGCGCCGTAGATCTCGGACAGCTCGGACAGCCGATCGGCATCGGGGTCGAAGACGCCGAGCGAGGTGCGGTTGGCCAGCACGTCCACACCGGTCGACCTGACCGCGCCGGGCTCGTGATCGGGCTGCCCCATCTGCTCCTCGGTGACCCGGTCCTGGATGTCGCGCAGCTCGGCGTAGGAGTGGTCCGCCTCGGCGACGGCCAGCCCCGGGTGGATGCGCTCGCGGACCTCGGCGGCGTAGCGGTCGACCTCGTCGGCGAACGCGACCGCGAACCCGCCCAGCTCCTGGTCGAGCCACACCCCGGCGAAGCTGTCCGGCGCCTCACGCTGCGCCCACTGCTCGATCTCCGGGCCGAGCGACAGCGCATCCGGCAGGGCGTCATCACCCTCCGACGCCGAACCGGGCACCGACCCGTCCTCGATGGGCTCGGCCGTCGTACCCGTCGGTTCGACCCCCTCCGGCAGCGCCGCCCGCAGCCGCTCCGCCTCGTGGCACTCCGGCGCGATCTCCCCAGCCTGCGATGGATCCCGGGGGCTCACCTCCGGCCCCGGCGTCCGCCCGCAGGCGGCCAGCACGATCGCCACACCGCCGAGCGCCGTCCCGATCCTGCGCGCCCGTGCCCCACGTGGGCACGATGGCTGGCCAGTCAGCCCGGATCCCCGCATCTGGTGTTCCCGTCCTCGACAGCAGCGTCACCGGTGGGACGTCGAACTGCTCTCCACAGTTCCGCCCGGCCAGGTCGGGATCCGCACACCGAACGTGTCGGCCAGGACCCGTCGTGGATCGTCGACGTCGACCTCCGTGCGCTGGTCACCGGACGTCGTGATCAGGCGTCGGTCGGACAACGTCACGTGCCCATCGGTGGTCACCAACGTGCAGACCGGCTTCCGCGTGAAGTGCGAGGACGGGTCGACCTGGTGGAAGCGGCAGCGATCGGCGAACGCCTCCAGCGGCTGAGCGTGCCGGTCGAACGACCAGCCGTCGGTCCAGTCGTCGCCCTCCTGGACCTGGGAGTCGAGCCGGCCGTCCCGTGCCACGACGCGGTGGCGGCTGCCGTCGGGGAGCTCGGCCACGGACCCGTCGAGCGGGACAGGGCCGCGCGGCGATGCGCCGGTCCCCACGTCCACGACCACCTGGTGCCCGTCGACGGTCACCAGGATCCGCGTGTGGTCGAACGCCGGACCGAGCGTGCCGTCCTCGAGCCGGTGGCGGGCGGCGACCAGGACGACCTCGTAGCCGAGCGTGCTCAGCAGCGAGGCGAACAGGCCGTTGAGCTCGAAGCAGAACCCGCCCCGGCGGTCGTCGATGATCTTGCGGACCAGATCCCCGGTGCCCAGCGACAGCGGCCGTCCGAGGTGGATGTCGAGGTTCTCGAACGGCACGGTCCGCACGTGGGCATCCTGGAGGCGGGCCAGCGACGCGAGCGTCAGGGCGTCGGGGCGGGGCTGGCCGATGCGGGCCAGGTACCGGTCGACGTCCCGTGGCGGCAGGGAGGCGATCACGACGGATCCTCGGGGCAGGCACGACCCGACGAGGTGTGCCGGGCAGCCACAAGCTACGTCTCGAAGGGCACGCGAGGTCAAGGGCCTCGCGTGTCGATGACGCCGAGGTCCCGGCTCCGGGCGGTGCCGGGCAGCGTGATCAGATGTCGGGACGTTTCACCCTACGACCATCGTGACAGATGGAGGACGGTGAGCACACCCCACGGATGAGGACCAGCTCGTGCCATCGACCCTGCACCTGCCGACCGCCGCGGCGGAGCTGCTCGCCTCGCTGGCGGACGAGACGTCCGGCCGAGCGGCGCGGACGCTGACCCCGGGCGCGCACGCGCCGCTGAAACAGACGCTGCTCGCGCTGCGAGCCGGCCACCGCCTCCAGGACCACCGCGCCCCCGGCCAGGCCACCCTCGAGGTACTCGTCGGCCGCGTGCGCCTGACCACCGACGCCGACGAGCTCGCGCTGAGCGCCGGCCACTGGGCACCGATCCCGGACGAGGTCCACGGGCTCGTCGCCGACGAGGACAGCGTCGCTCTCCTGACCGTCGCCGGCCGCACGACCGCCGGCACCGGGGCGGACACGGCGACCGCGGCGTCCTGACACCGCGGCGCCCCGACACCGCGGCGCCCCGACCGCGCGGCGCCCCGACCGCGCGGGCGTGATCGTCGCCAGCTAACGGCCGAAGAACGGCGAGACCCCAGCGCCCATCGGCGTGTGACGCCGAGGACCAGGACGGCATCGACCGTGCTCACGGCTCTCCGGCACGCACACGGGCGTGGTACTCGTCGGGCGTGATGGTGCCTCCCTCGTCGGCGGCCCGTCCACGGTCCGCAGCGGGGAGGACGTCCTGGAATGCGTCGATGCGTTTCCAGGCCGGGTAAGGCTGCGCGCCGAGGGTGTCGGGGACGAACCTCGACGAGCCCACCCGCCGGTGGGGGTGGATGTAGCGCCCGCAGTTCACGAAGACCGCGGTCACCTGCGCGCGCACGATCACGTTCGCGCCGGGGAACCGCTCCAACGCCGGATCGTCGTCGTGGACCGACGCGTCGGCCTGCACCCGCAGACGGTGTGGCGTCTCCAGGTCGAGGAACAGCATCCCGATGCGCGCGGTGGCCTGCACGTTGCCGAGGGAGAGGAACATCCCGTTGCCGTCGTAGTCGGGGAACACCACGGTGGACGGGTCGGGCACGTGGACGAACCCGGGCGCGCCTCCCTTGTAGGACACGGTGGGCTGCCCAGCCGCATCGACGGTGGCGAGGAAGAAGAAGTCACGCGAGGCGATGAACGCGGCGTGCTCCGGCGGCAGCTGGGGGGTGACGATCGCGCCCACCAGCCGGTCAGCGAGTGCCCGGTTGTCGGTCGCGTCCTGCAGCACGCGCTGTTCGGGGGTGTAGAAGCGGTCGGGGTCGAGCGGCACGTCGGCGGTCACGGTGGAGCTCCTCTCGGTCGACGACGGGTCCGGCCGTCCATGAAGAACTCCACGGTGACCGAACGGCCGGCTGACGGCAACGGGACGAACACCCAGACCGCAGCGCACGTGGTGGGAAGAACCACGTCGTCAGGACGTGGGGCAAGATGCCCGCATGGAGACCCCGACCGCCTGCGACCGCTGTGCAGCCGTCGACTGCGAAGCGAGGTTCCACGCCTGCCTCGCCGCGGACTTCTCCGATCCCGCCTATGGGGTCGTGCACCACCTGGTCGTACCCACCTACGGTCTGCAGCACGGCTGGTACACGGAGCAGGCCGCACCCCGGCTCGTCGAGTTCGTCCTCGATCACCTCGACCGCGAACCGACCGACCACGACCGCCGGGAGATCCGCCGCCTGACCGACGGCGCGACACGCGTCCGTGCACGTGGACCCGGCGCAGCCCCCGTGGCCTGGCAGCACAACGTCGCCGACGTGGACGTGGCCAGCGCCGAGGCGTACGTGGCGACGGTCCGCGCATGGGCCGCGTCGGTGGCCCGAACGTGCGACACCACCCCCGGGAGCGCCGAACACGGGCGGTGACGTGCACGCCCGCGCCGCCCCGCCGGTCCACCGTTGACAGCCGACGGGCGCCCCGGTGTACTCCGACCGTGTCGCGCACCGAATCGAACCCGCAGCGAGGGTCGGTCCGCGGTACCCGAGCCAGGAGGTCAACCCGTGGTCGCACGCACCGCACGCGCCTGACCCTCCGCGGCTCGCCGGGCGTCGTCCGTCGAGCCATCCTCCCGACGCTCGGACCTTCCATGTCATCACCACGCTCCGACCACGCACGCGACGCAGCCACCGACCAGCACGACCTCGAACCGCCCGGACCGGCCATGCCGGTCCGTGGCTACGTCCTCGGACCCGACGAGGGCGTCCCGGGCCGCGGCACCGACGTCAAGTGCTCAGCGCACAGCACGGGCGGCAGCCTCGCCCTCTACCGCACCGTCGTCGACGGACCGGGCCCACCGCCCCACCGCCACACCCACGAGGACGAGACCATCGTCGTGCTCGAGGGCACGATGCAGGTCGAGTGCGGGAACGACACGTGGACCGGTGGGCCCGGTGCCACGTTCTTCCTCCCGCGCGGACTGACCCACACGTTCCGGTCCGTGGAGGGCCCGGCGACGATCCTGTTCCTCGTCACCCCAGGACACCTCGACGAGTTCTTCCGGCTCAAGGACGAACTCTCGGACCCGACCGAGATCGCCGCACTCGCCCGCCGGTTCTTCTGACGGTCGGACCGTTCGACGGTGGTCGATGGCCCGGCCAATGTCGGCTCGACGGGGTGCCCGTTCGTAGGGAAGGTGAGGACCGGCGAACCGGTCGGTCCCTGAGCCCCACGGAGGTACCCAGATGCCCGACTACCTGCTGTCCGTCGTCTACCCACCCGACGCCGTCCCACCGACACCGTCCGAGCTCGAGGAGATCACCGCCCGGGTGGATGCGTTCCACGCGGAGGTCCAAGCCGCGGGAGCGTGGGTCTTCGGCGGCGGGCTGCACGACCCCTCGACCGCGACGGTGGTCCACCCCGGCGACGGTGAGACCTTGATCACCGATGGACCGTTCGCTGAGACCAAGGAGGTCGTCGGCGGCTTGTCGATCATCCGGGCTGCCGACCTCGACGAGGCACTGCGGTGGGCCGAGAAGGCGGCTCTCGCCACGACGGTGCCGATCGAGGTCCGACCGTTCGTGGACGACGCCGGGTGACCGACGGCGTCCTGATGCCCGAGGAGCTCGACCGGATCTTCCGTGCCGAGTTCGGTCAGGCGGTCGCGACGCTCATCCGCGTGTTCGGCGACATCGACCTCGCCGAGGACGCGGTCCAGGAAGCGTTCGTCGTGGCCGCCCGGACCTGGCCGAGCCGTGGCCTACCACCGAACCCAGGTGGGTGGATCACCACGACCGCTCGGCGACGCGCGATCGACCGGCTCCGGCGCGAGGCCCAGCGCGACGACCGGCAGGCGCAGGCAGCGCTCCTCCAGGAGCAGACGACGGGGCGAGAGGAGGTGGGGCCGGTGAGCGACGACCAGCTGCGGCTGATCTTCACGTGCTGCCACCCCGCCCTCGCCGTCGAGACGCGCGTGGCCTTGACCCTGCGGTTGCTCGGCGGCCTGACCACCGCCGAGATCGCGCGGGCGTTCCTCGTCTCCGACAGCGCCATGGAGCAGCGACTCGTGCGCGCCAAACGCAAGATCCGGGCGACCCACCTGCCCTACCGGGTCCCGGAGGAGCACGAGCTCCCCGAGCGGCTGCGCGGCGTCCTCGCCGTGGTCTACCTGGTGTTCAACGAGGGCTACCTCCCGACCGCCGGCGGCGAGGTCGCACGAGCGGACCTGTGCACCGAAGCCATCCGGCTGGCGCGGCTCCTCGCGGCGCTCATGCCGGACGAACCGGAGGTCCTCGGACTGTTGGCGCTCCTGCTCCTGACCGAGGCCCGACGACGCGCTCGCGCGTCCGCGGGTGCGCTCGTCACCCTGCCGGACCAGGATCGCTCGAGGTGGGACCGGGAGCTGATCGCGGAGGGGCAGGAGCTGGTGCGACGGTGCCTCCGCCGGAACACGCCGGGTCCCTACCAGCTCCAGGCCGCGATCAACGCGGTGCACAGCGACGCGCCAGCGTGGGAGGCCACGGACTGGCGCCAGATCCTGACGCTCTACGACCAGCTCGCGGCACTGGCGCGGTCGCCGGTCGTCACGCTCAACCGGGCCGTCGCCGTCGCCGAGGTCGAGGGACCCGAGGCAGCCCTGGCGCAGCTCGAGGGACTCGCCCTGGAACGCTCGCACCTGCTGCACGCGACACGAGCCGACCTGCTCGGCCGCCTCGGCCGGCACGACGCGGCGGCCGCGGCGTACCGGAGGGCCCGCGAGCTGACCGACAACGAGGCCGAGCGCCGGTTCATCGACGACCAGCTGGACGACCTCGGACCTCCGGGCCACACGCCCTGATGCGACCCGGAGGGCAGCGCGAGCGTCGATGGGGCAGACCCACCCCTGGGTGCGGCCGCCGCCCCGGGAGCGGGGCGGCGGCCGGCCGTCGGCACGGACCGTTCAGTCGCCCGCGACGAAGAAGCGCCACTGGCCGTCGACGCTGATGCCGACGCGCCAGTCCAGGTACCCGTCCCCGGCGGCCCGCATCGCAGCCGGGTCTTCCAGCCAGACGAGCTCGGCCCAGGCCGCCTCGGCCGTGTGCTCGGAGCGACCGGTGGTGACCTGGGGCCAGACCCAGACGTCGCCGCCGGCCGACAGCGCGGGCGTCGTGGACAGCACCTGGGCGAGACGCAGGAAGGGGGCCTCCCCCGCTGCCTCCAGGTCCCACCAGTAGCCGATCGGGTCGGTGCCGTCCCCGAAGGAGACGGTGAACTCGTCGGACTCCTCGGTGGCGGTGAACAGCAGCTGCTCGTCGCAGCGGAGCGCCGCGTCGAGGAGGAGGTCGCGAAGCGCGGCGACCTCGGCCGGCATCCCGTCGACGGGACGCGGTGCGAGGTCGGCTCCCTGCGCGGAGCAGTCGAGGTCGGGGTCGGCGGCGGGGGCCGGCTCGGGGTCGGTGGCGGTGGCGGGCTCGACGTCGACCGTGCTGTCGGGCGCGGTGGCCGGGTCCGTCGTCGAGGGGGTGGCGTTACCACCGCAGGCGGTCAGCAGGAGGCTGCTGATGGCCACCAGCGTGGTGGCCACGAGGCGGGAGCGCGAGCGCATCGTGGTGCCGTTCGGGAGCTGGCGACGTGGGTCGTCGCCGCACCCTGTCCGACGCGCCACGACCCCCGGAGGTTGCACCCGGGACGGCGCGCAGCCACCCCCGGTGCCGAGCCGCCGCACCTCAGGGGGCGATGTCGTACGTGGGCTCGGAGCGCGACCCGCCGCCGGAGAAGCTGCTGCGGACGACCTCGGCGCCCCCCTCGTCGTCGACCACCCGCAAGGTCAGTTCCAGACGCGAGTCGCCGTCGGTGCCGGTCAGGACGCAGACGAACTCGGCGTCACGCTGGATCACGACCCAGCGCGGGCAGTCCGCGGTCCACTCCTGCTCCCACCGCTCGCTGAGATCCGCCGCCAGGTGCGTCTCGAACGCAGCCATCCCCGCGAGATCCCCACCGCCGACCCCGAGGACCACGATGCCGACCCGGGCGCCGATCCCGACGGCCACGAGCGCGTAGGCGGACCACGGCTGGCGCCCGAGCGCCCGGGAACGACGCAGCAGGTACGCGGGTGGAAGCAACGCCCAACCCCACCCCGGCGCCTGCGGGCACCCGGCCTCATGGAGCGCGACCCGATCGATCAGCAGCAGCGCCACCACGACGACCCCGGCCAACGGCCCGAGCACGAACAGGGCACGGGGCGGGAGCCACAGCATCCCGGCGACCCCCAGCCCCGCGACACCGACCGCGCTCCAGACCACCGCGTCGCTCGTGTCCTCACCGGTCCGGGGCGGTGCCGCCGACCAAGTCGGGCCCGGCTCCCGGAGCGACGGCAGGGTGACGGCGAAGGCCGCCACGTCATCGGGGAGCGCACGCGGCGGCGATGGCGTCGACATCGGAGGTGAGGCCGCCGGTGGAGCTGGCGGCGGCCAGCCCGGCGCAGGGTGGTGCTGGTCGTGCTCGGACATGGCCATCCCCCCGGAACCCACGGTCCACCGGGCCATCGGCACGTCGGCCACGGTGCTTGAGCGGGCTCGTCCGACCGGCCACGGCGGACGTGGTTCGATCGTCGTTCCAACGAGCGACGCGGAGCGACGCGTGGACCACCCGATCGAGGCACGGCGCACCCTGCACCTGCAACGCTCCCCCTTCGAGGTGGGCGTCATCGTGCGGCTGGCCGTCGTCGCGGCCGTGCTGGTGGGCATGGGGACGCTCCTGGGGCTTCCCCTCGCGGACGGTGCTCCCCCCGGGTTCGACGCCGAACTGTCGGCGCGGGCGACGGCCGAGCCAGGCACCGCAGCAGCCGCGGTGGCCGGTGTGCTGTCCGACGTCGGTCACCTGTTGGTGGTGAGCCTCATCGCCGCCGCCGTCGCCCTTCTCGCCCGGTGGCGCTCGGGGCGCTGGGACGTGGCGCTGCTGCTGGCCGCCGTCCTCGGCGGCGCCACCGTCGTCACCGGGCTGGTCAAGACGATCGTCGACCGTGCCCGGCCCGACGGTGCAACGGTCGACGCGCTGAGCGCAGCGTTCCCGTCGGGCCACACCGTCCGCGCGGCCGCGGTGCTCGGCCTCATCGCCTGGATCATCCGGGTCTGGTCGCGCCACCCATTCACCCGAGCCACCGTGGTGCCGCTGGGGGCGCTGCTGATCGTGGCCAACGGCCTCGCCCGCGTCGTCCTGGGGGTGCACTGGCCGACCGACGTCCTGGTGGGTCTGGCCATCGGCACCGTGTGGTTGCTGGCCTGCGTGTGGCAGCTGCGTCCAGCGGCCAGGTGACCCGACGGACTACTGGTCGAGCCCGCCGGCCGGTGCAGACCGCGTCGTGTTCGCGTCTTCGACCAGGAGGTGCACGACCCCGGCCGGGTCCTTGATCCAGCGGGTCCGGGCGCCGGGCGCATCGAGCGGCTCGATCTCGTCGCACGGGTGCACCCCGTCGTCGGCCAGTCGCTGCAGCGCGGCATCGAGGTCGTCGGTGCGCAGCTCCAGCCAGACGTCCATCCGGCTGTAGGTGTCCACCCGGTCGAGCCACAGGGTGTTCGGGCCGAACGGCAGCGCATGGGTCCGGGCCACCGTCGGGGCGTCGGCGGCGTCCCTCGCTTCGAGCGGGAGCCCGAGGGTGTCGCGGTAGAAGGCGACGGTCGCGTCGTAGTCGGCCCGCGGGATCTTGATCGCGATGTCGACGCCGCCACCGAAGGCTGGTCCCGTCATCCGCCGGTCCTCTCGTGCGACGCCCCGCCCACCGCGACCGCGGCGTACCGCGGCATCAGGTCGTCGAACGCGGCGGCGAAGTCCGCCCCCTCGCAGCCCTCCTCGAACGCGGCCGCGCCCGTCAGGTGGCCGTCGAGCGCATCGAGGTGGGCGTGCCAGCCCGCGCCGTACTGCACCGGGTCGACGGGGAGCCGCTCGTGATCGAGTGTGAGACGCGTGCCACCTCCGATGTCGACGAGCCCGAGCCGCAGCACCGACGGACCTTCGCCGGTGTAGTCCCAGGTCAACCCGAGCTCGCGTGGCGGGTCCCAGGTGGTCACCGTGCAGGTCGCGGTCTCCTGGTCGTCCATGCGCAGCACGAACCGTGCGGCCGGTCCGGGGCGCCCCTCGATCACGTGACCGAGCCAGGCGCGCAGGCGGGCCGGATCGGTGAGGGCGGCCCAGACCTCGTGCGGCGGCACCGACAGCACCCGTTCGAGGTGCACGGCGCCAGCGTCCCGGTCGACGGTTCCGAGCAGTGGTCGGTTCACGTGGTGGTCTCCTGATCGGGGTGATCGAGCAGGTGCTCCTCGAGTGCGTCGAGCCGCTGGTTCCACCGCCGCGTCTGCAAGGCTGCCCAGCTGGCCAGGTCGTCCAGGGCCGCGGGCTCCAGGCGGTAGACGCGGCGTTGGGCGTCCACCGTCCGGGTGACGACCCCGGCTTCGCGGAGCACCTTCAGGTGCTTGGACGTGGTGGGTTGGCTGATGCCGAACCGCTCGTTGGCCTCGGTCGCGAGCGCACCCGCGGCGACCGCACCGTCGCGAGCGAGTCGCTCGACGAGGGTGCGGCGCACCGGATCGGCCACGGCCTGGAAGACGTCCATGGCCGTACTGTCGCATACATCTATATAGCCGTCAAGCGAAACGAAGACGTGCTCCACCGCTGAGCGACCTGACGGCCCTCAGCGGCGGCGGGCACCCCAGCAGCAGGGTGACCAGCGCGACCACGAGGAGCAGCGACAGCACGCGGATGAGGATCCCCCAGACCTCGAACGCCGGGCCTCAGGCGCCGATGTGCAACCAGGTGGTCTTGCGGTGGGTGTAGTTGTCGACCGCATGCAGGGACTTGTCCCGGCCGTAGCCGGACTCACCGGAGCCCCCGAACGGCACGGTGATGTCGCTCGCGTCGAAGCAGTTGATCCAGACGGTGCCGGCGCGCAGATCGCGAGCGGTGCGGTGGGCCGCCGACACGTCGGTCGTCCACACCGCAGCGGCCAGCCCGTACGAGGTCGCGTTGGCGATGTCGATGGCCTCCTCGAGCGTCCGGAACGTCAGGACCGAGAGCACGGGCCCGAAGATCTCCTCCTGCGCGATACGCATCTCGGGACGCACGGCGTCGAAGACGGTGGGCTCGACGTAGAAGCCCCCGGTCTCCTCACGAGCACGGCGACCACCGGTGATCAGGCTCGCGCCCTCAGCCTGGCCGACGGCCACGTACTCGAGCACGCGCTGGAGGTGTCGTTGCTCGACCACGGCACCGATGCGCGTCGACGGATCGAGCGGATCTCCTGGGTGCCACTGCTCAGAGCGCTCGACGACACGCTCGAGCACCTGGTCCTTGATGTCGTCGTGGACGAGCAACCGTGAGCCGGCGCTGCACGCCTCGCCCTGGTTGAAGTAGATGCCGCTGACGATCGCGTCGGCGACGCGATCGAGATCGGGGGCATCCGGCAGCACGATCTGTGGGCTTTTGCCGCCGCACTCCAACATGACCTTCTTCATGTTGGATTCGCCGGCGTAGATGAGGAACGCTCGACCGACCTCGCCCGAGCCCGTGAAGCCCAGCGCATCGACGTCCGGGTGACGACCGAGCGCTGCCCCCGCCGTCGGTCCGAACCCGGGGACGACGTTGAGCACACCGGGCGGCAGCCCCGCTTCTGCTGCGAGCTCCGCCAACCGAAGGGCCGTCAGCGGTGACTGCTCGGCCGGCTTGAGGACGACCGAGTTGCCGACGGCGAGCGCGGGCGCGAGCTTCCACGCCGCCATCATGAGCGGGAAGTTCCAGGGCACGACGGCACCGACGACACCCACCGGTTCACGGGTGATGGTCGCGAGCTGATCCTCCGCCGTCGGCGCCACCTCGCCGTAGAGCTTGTCGATCGCCTCGGCGTAGAACCGGAACGTCTGGAGCGTGACGCGCAGGTCGACGGCGAGGGAGTCGCTGATGGGCTTCCCCATGTCGACCGATTCGAGCAGCGCGAGCTCCTCGCGGTGCTCCTCGATGAGATCGGCGAGGCGGAGGAGCGTCTCACGCCGTTCCCGGGGTGACCGCCGCGCCCACCGCCCGTCCTGGAACGCCGACCGTGCGGACGCGACGGCCCGATCCACGTCCTCGGCACCACCTTCGGCGACCTCGGCCACCACCCGACCGTCGCGGGGCGAGATGCACGGGAAGGTGCGACCGGTGGCGGCCGCCACCGACCGCCCGTCGATGTGGAGACCGGCCGGGGGCCGTAGACCAGCGAGACGCGTCGTCCAGTCCGCTGTGGCCGTGGTCATGCGCGTGCTCCTGGGTCCTGGGCGGTCACGACGGCCGGTACGCGCGGGACGGTGACGAGCTCCTCCGTCGCCGTCGCCGTTCGGCGAGTCCGGCGTGAGGCGGCCACGAGCCAGTCGAACAGCGCCTGCTGCGCCGGCGCCTCGTCTGCGTCGTCCTCCGGGTGCCACTGCACGCCGATGACATCGCCCCTGGTGTGCTCGATCGCCTCGATGACGCCGTCCGGGGCCCGCCCGGTCACGACGAGGTCCGCACCGAGGCGAGCGATCGCCTGGTGGTGGTAGGAGGAGACCGTCGGCGTCCTGGTGCCCATCGTCCGTGCCACGACGCTGCGCTCGCGCAGGATCACCTCGTGGCGGCCGTCGCGATGGCCGACGGCGTCCGGTTCGAGGTGCTGCACGAGGGTGCCGCCGAGCGCGACGTTCAGGATCTGCGTGCCACGGCAGACGGCGAGCAGCGGCCTGCCGAGGTCGAGCGCCGCCAGGGCGACGCTGCAGTCGGCAGCGTCCTGCGCCGGATCGCCGCCATCGAGCGCCACGTGGCGGCTCGTCGAACCGTACGACGAGGGGTCCACGTCCGCGCCGCCGGGGAGCAGCACGCCGTCGAAGCGTGCGAGCTGCTCGATCGGATAGCCGTCGGGCACCGGGTACAGGACGACCGGGTCACCCCCCGCGCGTTGGACGGCGTCGAGCAGCCGACGGGCCGCGACGACCGCCTCGAAGCGCAGGCAGCTCGCCTGGCTGGCGTACAGCCCGGCGACCGCGATCAGCGGGCGTCGGGTGCTGTCAGCGACGTCGTCGCTCGTCACGCCGACACCTGGAACGGGTACGGCAGGCTCGGCAGCTCTCGCTCCCACAGGGCTTGCAGGCTGCCGTCCGCCTTGACCGCCCGGAGCGCGTCGTCCAGCGGCTGGCGCAGGGACGATCCCTTCGGGAGCGCCACCCCCCAGGGGTTGCGGGTCTCGACGGTGAAGGCGAGCTCGTAGGCGGGATCCGCATCCAACGGCACCAACACCACGTCGTCGTCGACCACCGCATCGACCACGTGGTCCCGAAGTGCACCGAGCATGTCGCCGAACACGTCGTCGCTGGCGCCGTCGAACCCGACGATCTCGGCGCCGGTGAAGGTCCGAGCCAGCAGCATGTTCGCGCTGCCGGCGATCGCCGCGACCCGCCGACCGACGAGGTCCTCGGGCCCCGCGACGCCGGCACCTGGCCGGGTCAGGACGGATTCGTTGAAGATCGCGTACGGCTCGGTGAAGTCGACCAGTCGTTGGCGTTCCTCGGTGATGCCCTGCCCGCACCACACCACGTCACCACGTCCAGCGTCGATCGCGGGGTAGAACGCCGACCACGGGGTGTACACCCACTCGACCTCGCGTTCGAGGCGCGCCGCGACCAGCCGGGTGATCGCCGGCTCCAGCCCGGCTCGGTCACCGTCGCCGGCCGTCCAGAACAGCGGCGGTGCCTCGAGGTCGGCGCAGACCACGCGCAGCGGCGCGGTCACGGCAGGTACTCCAGGTACCAGCGCCGCTCCCAATCCGTCACGGCGCCGCAGTACCTCGCCCACTCGTCCGCCTTGAGCTCGAGGTAGAGATCCACCAGGCCCGGCGGGAAGGCGCCACGGACCACGTCGTCGTCCTTCACCGCGTCGAGCGCCTCGCCCAGCGAGAGCGGCAGTGCCGGGAAGGGGCTGTCGCTGTCGTAGCCGCTGCCGACCAGGGGTTCGCCAGGATCGAGCTCGCGGTCGAGTCCGTCCTCGATGGCGGTGAGCAGCACCGCATGCGACAGGTAGGGGTTCGTGCTGGCGTCCGGAGCCTTGTACTCGAGGCGGCCGCTGGTGCTCAGTCGGACGGTGCAGGTCCGGTTGTCCATCCCCCAGTTGACCTTCGTCGGCGCGAACAGGCCCGAGTCCCAGTACCGCTTGTAGGAGTTCACGGTTCCCGCCACGAACGCCATCGCACCCGCGCAGTGTTCGAGGATGCCGCCCAGCATGTGGCGACCGGTCTCGCTGAGGTGGATGTCGCGGCGCCCGGGCTCGACGAGCACGTTGTCGTCACCACGCCACAGGCTGAGGTTGTGGTGGCAGCCGTTCCCCATCACACCGGCGTAGGGCTTCGGCATGAAGCTCGCGATGACGCCGAACTCCCTGGCGACCTGACGACATATCTGCCGGTACAGGATCAGCCGATCGGCGGTCAGGTGGCAGTCGTCGAACATCCAGTTGAGTTCGAGCTGCCCCGCGTCCTCGTAGTCGCCCTCGATCATGTCGAGCCCGAGCGCCTGGGCGTAGCTGACCACGCGCTGGTAGATGGGCCGCATGATCTCCAGGGAGCCGGCGTGGTAGGCGGGCGAGGCGCCCTCGCGCACGTGGACCTCGAGGCCATCGCCCTCCCAGGTCATCTCCGGTTCGCAGCCGCTGCGCAGTCGCAGCCCGGTGCGGTCGGTGAACCGCTCGTGGAGCCGGAGCAGGTTGCCCCGACAGTCCGCAGCGAAGGGCTCGCCACCGATCTCGGGCGTGTGGCGCGGCTCGTAGACGCGACACAGGAACAGGCCGACGGACGTGTCCCACGGCAGCACCTGGAACGAATCGATGTCGGGCAAGGAGGTGAACTCGGGTGCCTCGGCACCGCCACCGAGGTAGTTGCCGTGCCGATCCGCCTGGAGATCGGAGATCGCGGTCCGGTGGAAGTTGACGCCTCGCTCGAGGTTCCGCTCGAGGTGCGCGGCCGGGACCATCTTGGTCAGGACGCGGCCGTTGAGGCTGATCGACTGGTAGTAGAGGTACTTGACGCCCGCGTCGTCGATCCGCTCTCGGACCGCAGCGACCGCCGCTCGCTGGGTGTTGCGCTCGACGTGCTCATCGAAGGCGTTGCTCATGCGTCACTCCCATCCCATCGGCGCGGCGGTACCGACCGCTCGGCACCGCCCACGCCCGCTCGCCCAGACATTAACCTATGGTTCCATATGTTTCAACCAAGACGGTCACGTTGCTACCGTCGCGGCCAGCAGCGACGCGAGCCAGGTCGAGCGGGAGGGGACGTGTCGGAACTTCCGAGCGGTTCGTGGGACGGTGTCCGTGCCGCCGTGTTCGCTCCGGTCGAGCGGCTCGGACGCGTCGACAGCATCGTCGAACGACTGACGGAGGCGATCGCGCTCGGCGTGTTGCGGGACGGCGAGCGGCTGCCCAGCGAGTCCCAACTCGCCGCGCAGCTCGGCGTCTCCACCGTCTCCCTGCGCGAGGCGCTCATGGCGTTGCGCCAGCAGGGTCTGGTCGAGACGCGCCGCGGTCGAGGCGGCGGCACCTTCGTGCTGTCCCCTCCCGACGCGTTGAAGACGGAGCTCGCCGCGCGGGTCCGGTCGTTGTCGCTCGAGGACCTGCGCGAGGCACAGGACCACTACACCGCCATCGCTGGGGCGACCGCTCGGCTCGCCGCCGAGCGAGCGGCACCCGAGGACGTCCAGCGGATGCGGGAGGCAGCCGAGGCCTTCGAGGGAGCACGCAGCCTGCCGGAGTTCCGACGTGCCGACGGGTGGTTCCACATCGAGGTCGCCGTGGCATCACAGTCGGTCCGTCTCACGCAGGCCGAGGTCGGCTGTCAGGCCGATATCGGTGGGCTGCTCTGGCTTCCCGAACGAGCCCGTGACGAGGCCGCGAAGGCAGCCGAGGATCACGGGGCCATCATCGAGGCGATCCACGCCGCGGATGGGCGACGAGCCCGTGACCTCGCCGAGCAGCACATCACCGACGCCATCACGCTCGTCGCCGAACTCCGGCTACAGCTGTTGCGAGCCTGAGGCGTCCCACCGCTGGAGGAACCATGTCACGGGAGGCGTCCTCCCCCCCAGACACGACCACCGTGGCGGCACAGGTCGCCGCGTTGGTGGACCACGTGTACGAGATGCTCGACGAGATCGGCACGCAGGTGGCCGAGCTGGCGACGGCGGGCACGGCGGCACTGACCTCCGGTGGCCTCGTCGCGCTGCGACCGAGGATCCACGGGCAGCTGCAGCAGCACGCGGACCTGCTCTCGGGCACCGGCTTCGTGGCCGCCCCGGGAGCCCTGCAGGACGTCGAGTACTGGCTCGAGTTCTGGACGGTCGACGACGGGGGCCAGCTGGAGCAGATGCACCTGGGCACCGATCCGGCCGCCGCCGACTTCTACGACTACACGCGCCGGCCCTGGTTCCAGCTCGCTGCGGACGCGGCGGAGCGCGCCTTCGACGGCCCCTACGTCGATCACCTGGGAGCCAACACGTACACGATCACCACGTCCGTCCCCGTCGTTGCCGGCGGTCGCTTCCTCGGTGTCGCCGCGAGCGACCTGTACCTGAGCAGGTTCGAGCGCCGCGTCCTGCCGCTGCTCCTGCGCCTCCCCGCGCCAGCCACGCTCGTCAACGACCGCGGCCGCGTCATCGCTTCGACCGATCCCCGACATCGAACGGGTGCACGCCTGGCCGCCGACGGCGCCGACCCGCACCGGCCACCGCCGGGGGCGGTCCGCTGCGGCGAGCTGCCGATGCGCATCGTGCAGGAGTGATGCACCGCCGCCTTGACGCGATACCTATGGTGTTATAGGTTTTCCCCGGACGCGCCTTCCGGAGGGAGACGAGATGACGCCGACCGCACTCGCCGACGTGGAGGCGCCGTTCTTCGACCTCTCCGACCCGACGTTCGACGTCGCCTCGGAGGAGGTCCACCGAGCGCGGGAGCGCAGCTGGTTCGCGCGCACCAACCTCGGCGTCGCCGTCCTGCGGTACGACGCGGTCAGCGAGCTGATCAAGGATCGGCGCCTGCGACAGGGCAGCTACGCGTGGCCGAGCCACCACGGCATCACCGACGGCCTCCTGGCCGACTGGTGGAGCGGCATGCTGCTCAGCAAGGAGGGGGACGAGCACGGCCGGCTCCGACGCCTCGTCAACCCCGCCTTCTCTCCGCGGGTCATCAAGCACATGGCGCCGGACTTCCGCGAGCTCGCCAACGAGCTGGTCGATGCGTTCGTCGACGACGGTCGCTGCGAGTTCATGACCGCCTTCGCCGAGCCGTACGCGGCCCGCGTCCTGACCAAGCTCCTCCGGATCGACGAGCGCGACTGGAAGCGCATCGTCGACTACTCGACGACCCTCGGTCTGGCGTTCGGGATCACGATCGCGCAGGACCAGGACCAGATCGAGGACGCGTTGCGCGGACTCTACGACGTCGTCGACGAGATCGTCACCGAGCGCCGGCGGTTCACGGGCGACGACTTCATCTCCAACCTCGTCGCCGCCCAGGCCGGAGACAAGCTCTCCGACGAGGAGCTGCGCACCATGCTCGTGCTGCTGATCTTCGGCGGCATGGACACCACCCGGAACCAGCTCGGCCTGGCGATGCAGACGTTCGTCGATCACCCCGACCAGTGGAGACTGCTGGCCGAGCGTCCCGAGCTCGGCGGCCACGCGGTCGAGGAGGTCATGCGCAACCGGCCCACGATCACCTGGGTGACGCGTGCCGCCACGACGGACCTCGAGTACCGCGGCGTGCTGATCCCAGCGGGCACGACGCTGCACCTCCTCTCGGAATCGTCGGGGACCGACCCGGCCAAGATCGCCGACCCGACCTTCGACATCACGCAAGAACGTCCCTCGCACTTCGGCTTCGGCGGTGGCGTCCACTACTGCCTCGGGCACTTCCTGGCACGCCTGGACATGAAGGAGGCATTGCCGATCCTGGCGCAGCGACTGCGTGATCCCGCTCTGGACGGTCCGGTGCGCAGCCTCGCACCGAGCGGGAACACCGGCCCGATCGAGCTGCCGATCCGCTTCACCACCGCCTGACCATCCCATCGGCGGAGCGAGGGAGGAACGACACCATGCGCATCATCGTCGACCGTGGCCGCTGCGAGCAGCACGGGCAGTGCGCCATCGCTGCCCCGGACCTGTTCGAACTGGACGGCAACGGCGACCTGCATCACCTCGAGCACGTCCCCGAGGGTCAGGAGGCGCTCGCGCAGGACGCGGCCGACGTCTGCCCCATGCAGGCCATCGCGCTGGAGGGCTGACGTGGACGCCGGGCATGTCGTCGTCGTCGGTGCGTCGGCCGCCGGGCTGCGTACCAGCGAGCAGCCGCGCGTCGCCGGCTGGAGGGGCGCGATCACCGTCGTCGGTGACGAGAGCCATCCGCCGTACCAGCGGCCACCGCTGTCGAAGGACTTCCTCCACGAGGCGGCCGTGGGCGGACGACGTGACGCAGCCGCCGATCCGCTGATCCTCCGTCCGCGCGCCGGGACGGCACGGGTCGACTGGCGCCTCGGGACGCGGGTCGTCAGCTGCGATCTGCGTCGAGGTGAGGTGGGGCTCGACGATGGCACCCGCCTGCCCTTCGACGGCCTCGTCGTCGCGACCGGCCTGCGGGCGCGGAGACTGCCCCTCGTGGGCCCCGAGCGAGGCCGCCACCGCCTGCGCACGCTGAACGACGCGCGCTCGCTGGCGGAGGAGCTCCGCCCGGGCGCACGGGTAGCCATCGCGGGTGCCGGCCTGATCGGCTGTGAACTCGCCGGCACGCTCGTGGGGCTCGGGGCCGAGGTCGTCCTGGTCGACACGCTCGACGTCCCGCTGGCCGGCGTGCTCGGTCAGCACGGCGGGCAGTTGGTGCAGCGCCACCACGAGGGCCGGGGTGTCCGGTTCCACCTCGGACGCCGCATCATCCGGCTCCTCGGCGACGAGCGGATCTCCGGCGTCGAACTCGATGACGGCACCGCGGTCGTCGCCGACCTCCTCGTCGAGGCCATCGGCGCCGCTCCCGCCACCGACTGGTTGGAAGGCAACGCACTCGACCTGCGCGACGGCGTGCTGTGCGACGAGCACCTGCGTGCCGAAGGCACCGATGCCGTCGTCGCGGTCGGTGACGTGGCTCGGTTCCCGAACCTCGCCTTCGACCCCGTGCCACGACGGATCGAGCACTGGACGAACGTGATGGACACCGCGCGGCGCGCTGGTCGGACCCTGGCCGCCCAGCTCACCGGTGGCGAGCTCGATCCGGCGCCGTTCACGCCGTTGCCGACCTTCTGGAGCGACCAGGGATCGCTACGCATCCAGGGTGTCGGCATCCCGGCCTTGGCGACCGCGTTCGCGCCGCTGGATGAGCCGCTGCCGGAGGGTCTGAGCGGCGTCGTCGGCACCCACGACGGCCGCACGGTGGTTGCGGCACTGCTCGGCGACGGGGTGGTTCCGAGCTCGCTCCTGCGACAGCTGCACGCGCTCGTCGGGCGGTCACCGACGGTCGCCGCGGCGCCCGTCGCGGTGTGATCATCCGCCTCACCGACCGGTCCCCTCCATCCCTCGACTGGAGCCCACGCGTGCGCCGTCTCCTCCTGCTGTCGCACCACGATCTCACCGGGCCCTCCGCGTTCACGCCCGTCCTCGACGCGCATCGCCACAGCATCCCGTGGGAGCAGATCGACGTCGGCGACGACGCCCTGCCCACCGACCTCGACGACGTCGCCGGTCTGCTCGTCATGGGCGGACCGCAGTCGACCACCGACCTCGAACGCCACCCCGAGCTCGTCGACGAGATGAAGCACCTGACGCGAGCGGTCGAAGCCGGCATCCCGGTCCTCGGCGTGTGCCTCGGCGCGCAGCTGCTCGGTCTCGCCCTCGGCGGGGAGGTCGCCAGGCGACGCGTGCCCGAGATCGGACTCCTGCCGCTGCGCCGGACGGCTGCGGCGTGCGCCGATCCAGTGTTCGAGCGGTGGACGGACGACAGTCCGGCCCTCCTCATCCACGAGGACGAGGTGACCGAGCTCCCACCCGGTTCGGTGCCCCTGCTGCACGGGAGCGATGGGGTCCCCGCGTGGTCCCTCGGGTCGGCGCACGCGGTCCAGTTCCACCCCGAGGTGCCCACCGAGCAGCTCGCGTCCTGGTTGGACCTCGACAGCCTGCGTGCCCAGCTCGAGCGGACCGGCCTCGAACGCGATGATGTCCTGCGGGACGCCGCGCGCCACGAGTCGGTCGTCCTCCGCGAGGGCGAGCGTCTGCTGCAGCGCTGGCTGCGAGGTCTCACCCGATCGAGATGACGATGGAGCGCAACATGGATCAGCACCTCGCGGATGTGTGGTTCAAGGTGACCGACCTGCAGGTGGTGTCGGCGTCGGCCGCCACGATCACGACGAACGACGGGACCGACTACCTCGATCTGACCTCGGGGATCGGCGTGGTCAACACCGGGCACTGCCACCCGAAGGTCGTCGAGGCGGTGCGGGAACAGGCGGGCCGGTTCCTGCACGCCCAGGTGAACTGCTACCAGCACGACCAGCTCGAGCCGCTCGCGACACGACTGGCCGAGGTGACCCCGGACGGCATCGAGCGCTTCTTCTACGCCAACTCAGGCGCGGAGGCCACCGAGGCGGCCGTGAAGCTGGCGAAGCAGGCCACCGGCAAGCCGAACATCATCGTGTTCCAGGGCAGCTTCCACGGCCGCTCACACCTGACGATGGCGATGACGACCTCCAAGGCGGTCTACCGGGCGGGCTACGCGCCACTGCCGTCCGGCGTGCTGGTCGCACCGTTCCCGTACACCTTCCTGACCGGCGAGGACGAGGCGACCGCCGTCGCGCGTTGCCTCGCGGCCTTCGACCTGCTGCTGACCACGCAGACGTCCCCGGCCGAGGTGGCCGCCGTGGTGATCGAGCCCGTGCTGGGCGAGGGTGGCTACGTCCCGGCCCCACGGGCCTTCCTGGAAGGCCTGCTGGAACGGTGTCGGGCGAACGGCATCCTCTTCGTGGCCGACGAGGTCCAATCCGGTTTCGGCCGCACCGGTGAGCTGTTCGCGATCGACCACGCTGAACTGCAACCGGACGTGCTGGTCATGGCCAAGGGCATCGCCTCCGGGTTCCCCATGTCGGCCATCGGCGCGTCGGCCGAGCTGATGAGCCGCTGGCCCGTCGGTTCGCACGGCGGTACCTACGGCGGCAACCCGATGGGCTGCGCGGCGGCGCTCGCCACGATCGATGTGCTGACGGGGCCGGGGTTCCTCGACCATGCCCGCGAGCGAGGCGACCAGTTCCTCGCGGGACTCCAGGAGCGGCGAGGACGGCACCGCGCCATCGGCGAGAACCGTGGTCTCGGGTTGATGCTCGCCACGGAGGTGGTCGACGACCACGGTCGTCCCGATCCCGCACGGACCGCCGCGATCCTGCAGCACCTGCTCCACGAGGAGCGCGTGGTCGCGATGAGCTGCGGACCGTTCGGCTCGACCCTGCGGTGGATCCCGCCGTTGGTGGTGACACGGGACGAGGTGGATCGGGCGCTCTCGGCGCTCGATCGAGCGCTGGAAGCCACCGCCGGCTGATGGGCCGAACCCATGCTTGAAACATATGAAACTATTGTTTAATGTGGCGGCGGCGCATCGGTGCTTCACCGCTCCGGGTGCGTGTTCAACGGCACGGGGGCCAGAGAGGTGGGAGAGGGAATGGCGGACCGACCGCGTATCGAACTCAAGCCGAGAGCCACACCCGAACTGACGGCAGCCATCGAGGAGATCGTCACGGAGTTCGAGCAGGAGCACGAGGCGAACGTGATGCAGGGGGGACCGGGTTGGGTGCCGCGACTGCGGCGATCCGACATCGTCATCGCCTCCGTGGTGAACCTCGCGCTCGTGCTCTGGCTCGTCATCGCCTTCGTAGGAGGTGGCGCCAATGCGTAAGCAGCGTTCCTTCCTCCGCGAGGAGATGTACTTCAACCTCCTGCCGCTGCGGGCACGCGACCGCCTCTACGGCGGCTGGGACTTCCTCGCGGTCCAGATCTGCTTCGGTATCGCCGCGTGGTTCTTCCTCACCGGGAGCTTGACGGGTCTCACCCTGCCCGCGCGCGAGGCGATCCCGGTCATCCTCGTGGGCAACTCGCTCCCGCTGTTCCTGGTCGCCGGCCTCGCGGCGATCTTCGCGCGGTACGGGGTCGAGCACTGGCAGGGAACCAGCGCCGTCTTCGGCCACCGCCTGAAGGACGTGTGGCTGATCATCTACGTCACGTCCAGCTTCGGATGGATCGCCTACGCCGCGTACCTCTTCGGTCAGAGCGCCACCAAGTTCCTCGATTCGTTCGGTGCAGCCGGCACGGCGACCGCGGAAGGCGGTGCCATCGGGTTCGCGGTCGTCGCCACCGTGGCAGGGGCGTTCATCGCCTACCTCGGCCCGCAGGCCCTCAAGTGGTTCACCCGTGGCGCCGCGCTGCTCCTGCTGGTGCTCCTCGGCGTCTTCACCTGGGTCGTGCTCACCCGCTTCGGCCTCACCGAGATCCTGGCCGCCGAACCGGCCGAGCCCATGGAGTCCGTCGCCTGGAGCCGGGCATCGGCGATCGAGTTCAACGTGGGCCTCGGCTTCTCGTGGGCCTTCTGGTACGGCCAGTGGACCAGGCTGTCCAAGACCGAGCGCGGCGCGTTCCACGGCTGCCTGTGGGGCTGGGGCATCCTCGCCGCGACCGCGGGCGTCTTCTCCGCGTTCGTGGCGCTCGCCCTCGGGCTCTACGACCCGACCGACTGGATCGTGACCCTGGGCGGTGGCCTGGCGGCCTTGGGCCTGCTGCTCTTCGCCATCGCGAACCTGTCGTCGATCGCGGCGGTCATCTACCCCCTCGCGATCACGCTGCGGACCCGGTTCCCGAGGCTCAACTGGGGCGTCGTCATCGCGATCTGCTCGCTGCCTGCCATCGTGCTGGAGAACGAGCGGGTGTTCGCGAACTTCGGCACCTACCTGGCCTACATCGCCCTCCTGACCGGCACCTACGGCGGCATCATGATGGGCGACTACCTGCTCGTGAGCCGCGGTCGGCACGCGTGGCGACTGCGGGACCTGTACGTCGAGGGTCCAGCCAGCCGCTACTGGTACATGGGTGGCTTCAACCCCGCCGCGTTGATCGCCACGGTCGCCGGGGCTGCGTTCTACCTCTGGACGCTCGACCCCCTGCACTGGACCAGCGCCAACGGCTGGTTCCCGTACATCACCGCCGGCATCCCCTCGTTCGTCCTCTCCTTCGTCCTCTACGCCGTGATCATGCGCCTGTGGATCCTTCCCTGGCGCGACGGGGTCGAGGCGGCTGACGAGGAGGACCTCGAGGAGCTCCCGCTCGCACCTGCTCCGTGAGCATCACCGTCTGGGGAGGGCACCCGCCCGGGTGCCCTCCCCAGATGCGATCCACCGCCAACCGAGCGGATGGAACCAAGGCCGATGGGGGCGCAGGCCGCTGGCGGCCCGAGGGAGAGGAACACCACGATGAACGCACCCCGCATCGTCATCTACGGCGTCGGCGCGATGGGGTCGCTGGCAACACGGATGATCCTGGACAAGGGCGGGCAGATCGTGGGCGCGATCGGCCGCAGCCCGGAGAAGCTCGGGCGCGATCTCGGTGACGTCGCCGACCTCGGCTTCGAGACGGGCGTCGTCCTCGATGGGGACGCCGCACGCGTGCTGGAGCGCACACGACCCGATGTCGTCGTGCTCGCGGTCGCCAGCTACATGGAGGACAACCACGCTCACATCCGCACGTGCGTCGAGGCCGGCGCCAACGTCATCACCCTGTCCGAGGAACTCCTCCACTCCTGGACCACCAGCCCCGAGGAGACGGCCGCACTCGACGAGCTGGCGCGGTCCAACGACGTCACGATCACGGCGACCGGACACCAGGATGGCTACTGGGTATCGCTCGTCAGTGCGTTCATGGGCACGGCGCATTCGATCGATGAGGTCCGTGGGCGTGCTTGCTGGAACGTGGACGACTTCGGCCCGGAACTCGCCCGGGACCAGCAGGTCGGCACGACACGCGAGCAGTTCGAGGAGTGGAACGCGACGGCGCAGCGCCCGCCGACGTTCGGCCGCCCCAGCCTGCACGCCCTGGCGGCCGCGGCCGGCCTCACCGTCAGCGTCTCGAAGACCGAGACCCGTCCGGAGTTCGCGCAGGGGCAGGTCTCCTGTCAGGCGTTGCAGGTGACGGTCGAGCCGGGCTGCGTGATCGGGTTCACCGACGTCGACACCGTCGAGACCGACCAAGGCGTGACGCTGGTGCTGGAGATGACCGGCAAGGTCTACGCGCCCGGCGAGTCGGATCACAACCGCTGGGAGATCTCCGGCGAGCCCGATCTCACGCTCGTCAACGACGCCCTGCCCACACACCTCACCACATGCGCGACGCTCGTGAACCGCATACCGGACGTCATCAGCGCCGGACCCGGTTACCGCACGATCGACCAGCTACCTCCGCTGCGCCACCGCGCCGAGAGCCTGGCGACCTGACCGCGCTGGGCGTGACGGCAACGACACCCGGAGTGATCGACGATCGGTGAGGCAGCGCTGGCTGCCGGGCATGGCCGCGGGCGAACTCATCGGCGGCTTCGGGCTGACCGAACACGACTCGGGCTCTGACCCCTCGAGCATGACCACCACCGCGCGCCGCGACCGTGACCGTGGCCGAGGCACCGCTGCCTCGGTGGTGGCGCTGCTGCTCGGTTCTCCTGGTCCTGTGACGGCACTACCGTTCGGCGGGGCAGCCTCCTTCTCACACCACCCGAGCCGAGGACCGTCGTGCACCACCGCACCTGGGACACCCCCGAGCGCCAGGCCCTGCGCGAGACGACGCGACGGTTCACCGAGCGCGAGATCGTCCCGAACATGGCCGCCTGGGAGGAGGCCGGCCAGCTCCCGCTCGACCTGCACCGGGCGACCGCCGACGCCGGGCTGCTCGGCATCGGGTTCCCCGAGGAGGCCGGCGGCGTCGGTGGCACGCCGATCGATGCGCTGGTGGTCGCCGAGGAGATGATCCTCGCCGGCGGCTCGTCGGGGCTCGTCGCCAGCCTCTTCACCCACGGCATCGGCCTGCCTCACCTGGTCGCTGCGGGTGACCCGGAGCAGATCGACCGCATCGCCCGCCCGGTGCTCGCGGGCGAGCGCATCGTGTCGCTGGCCATCACCGAACCCGACGCCGGGTCGGACGTGGCGGGCCTGCGCACCCGTGCGGAACGAGCCGGCGACCACTACGTGGTCACCGGCTCGAAGCTGTTCATCACCTCGGCGACCCGCGCCGACTTCCTGACCACCGCCGTGCGCACCGGCGGCGAGGGCGCCGGTGGGATCTCGCTGCTGGTCATCGACCGCGACAGCCCAGGCGTCGAGGTGTCCCCACCGCTGAAGAAGATGGGCTGGTGGTGCTCGGACACCGGTGAGATCCGGTTCGACCGGGTTCGCGTCCCCGTCGCCGACCTCGTCGGACCGGAGGACGGCGGCTTCGGGCAGATCATGCAGCAGTTCGCTGCGGAACGGCTCTCGCTGGCCGTGCAGGCCTACGCCACCGCGCAGCGGTGCCTCGACCTGACCATCCGCTACGCCCGCGAGCGTGAGACGTTCGGGCGGCCGATCGCGACGCGCCAGGTCGTGCGTCACCGCCTCGCCGAGATGGCGCGGCAGACCGACGTCGCCCGCACCTACACCCGGGCGGTCATCGACCGGTGGCAGGCGGGCGACGACGTGATCGCCGAGGTCGCCATGGCCAAGAACACCGCCGTGTTCGCCTGCGACCGCGTCGTCGACGACGCCGTCCAACTGCACGGCGGGATGGGCTACATGCGCGAGACCGAGGTCGAGCGCCACTACCGCGATGCCCGCATCCTCGGCATCGGCGGCGGCACCAACGAGATCATGACCGAGGTGGTCTCCCGCCTGCTGCTCGCCTGACACGCGCATCGGTCCACCGCGGACCGGGGCTGTCCGCGGGCGCACCTACCGTCGCTGCCGACGCCACACGGGCGTCGGCGACGAGGTGGACGGACGTGGACACATCGAACGAACAGGCCGCAACGGGCGAGGTGGGCCTGGTGCTGGTCCACGGCGCGGAGCTCGGCGCGTGGCTCTGGGAGCGCACGCTCGCGGTGCTGCGAAGCCCAGCCGTGGCCGTCGACCTGCCGGGGCGCGGGGCACACCCCGCCCGGGGCCGTGACGTGACCCCGTCGGACGCCGTCGACGCCATCGTCGACGCCGTCGAGCGGTGCGGGACGCCACGCGTGGTGCTCGTCCTGCACTCCTTCAGCGGTGCGCTGGCGGCCGGAGCGGTCGCACGCCTGGGCAGCCAGGTGGCCGCGGTCGTCCTCGTCGGGGCGAGCGTGCCCGCGGACGGCGAGGCGTGGATCGACGACCGACCCGTGCACCAGCGCCTCCTGCTGCGGACGCTGTACCGCCTGCGTCCGGACGGGATGCTGTCACCGGCCGGGCAGACCCGTGAACTGCTGTGCCACGACCTCGACGAGGTAGTGACCGACACGGTGCTGACCCAGCGCGTACCGGAACCACCGCGCCCGCTGCTCGAAGCACCGCCCGCGTCGCCGCTCCCGACGTGGCTGCCCCGCCACTACGTCCGTCTCGCCGACGACCGCATCGTGTCGGCCTCCGATCAGCAGCGCAGCATCGATCGGCTCGGTCCCGACGTGATGGTCCACGACCTCGCGAGCGGCCACCTCCCGATGCTCGGCCGTCCCGAGGAGCTCGGTGCGATCCTCACGCGGATCGTCCGCGAGCTCGACGAGCGTCATCCGCTGGCCGGGTCCGAGGGCGGCGTCAGCTGACGCGTTCGAACGGCGCGGTCAGAACCGGGCCGCCGGTGCACATCGTCGCTGCAGCTCGTCTCGGCATGGGCCCCGCCGACGTAGCCTCATCCGCAGCCCTGGGTCCCGCGTCGAACTCCTCGAGCCCCGGTCGCCACGGGGCGCCACCCGACGAGGAGCCACCGATGCCCGGCACCGGAGCGGACGAGCCGGATCACCGCACCCGTCGCACGCCGCCGGGCCGCATCGGACCGGCCGACGTGCTTGGTGTTCCGGCGCTGCCCCCCGGTCGGGTCGCGGTCCTCGGCAACCGTGCGCGAGCCGGCCTGGCTCGCGCCCACCGCGCGACCGCCCCGCCGCCCGCTCGCGTGATGGAGGCCGTGCTCGGAGGTCTCGACCCGGCCGCGCTGGCGGCGCTGTGCCGCCTCGACGTCCCCGATCGCCTCGTGCGACCGACCGCGTGCGCCGACCTCGCGTCCGAGCTCGGCGTCGATGCCTCCCGGCTGGCCCGGCTGCTGCGGTACGCCGCCGCACGTGGCTGGGTGCGCATCGACCGGCGTGGCCGCGTCCGTCCGACGCGGGTGACCGCCTTCCTGCGCCGCGACCACCCCGGCGGCTGGCGGGCCTGGGTCGAGTTCGCCGCAGGCGACGAGGTGACCGCGGCCATCGGTCGCCTCGATGCGGGGCTCCCCGCCGACGGCGACGCCTTCGCCACGGCGAACGGGACCTCCTTCTTCGCCTGGATGCAGGACCACCCCGACCGCCACACCGCCTTCGACGCCGCGATGGCGGCGGGCGGACGGATGCACGGTCTGATCGTCGCCCACGCCCTCGACTGGTCGGCCAGCCGACGGGTCTGCGACATCGGCGGTGGGGACGGCGCGTTGCTCGGGGTGCTGCTGGCACAGCACCCCCACCTCGAAGGCGTCCTGCTCGAACTGCCCGAGGTCGTCGATCGAGCGCCGGAGCGGCCGAACGTGACCGCCGTCGCCGGGGACGCCTTCGACACCGTCCCGCCGGGGTGCGACACCTACCTGCTGGTCAACGTCCTCCACGACTGGGACGACGAGGCAGCCGTCCGGCTGCTGCGGCGGGCCGCCGAGGCCGCCGCGGCGGAGCCTTCCGCCACCGACCCCCGCATCGTGATCGTCGACAGCGAGGCACAGGACCGTCCTCGCGACGACCTGGCGACGCGTGCCGACCTGCTGATGTTGGCGCTGACACCCGGCGGGCGTGAACGCACCACCGACCAGTTCGCGGCGTTGGCCTCAGCGGCCGGGCTCCGTCTGCACCGCACCCACGACCTGCCGACCGGGGACGTCGCTCACGTCCTCGTCGCCGACCGGTAGGTCACATCCCGCGGCCGCCGGTCACCTCGATGACCGCACCCGTCACGTAGCTCGACAGATCGCTGGCGAGGAAGAGCGCGACGTCAGCGATCTCGGCCGGTTCCCCCATCCGACCGAGCGGGATCCCGCCGATCCGCTCGGCCAGCACATCCTCCGGCATCGCCTCGGTCATCGCCGTGCGGATGAGCCCGGGCTGGATGGCGTTGGCGCGGATACCGAAGCGCGCGCCCTCCTTGGCGGCGGCCTTGGTCAGACCGACGATGCCCGCCTTCGCGGCGCTGTAGTTGGTCTGGCCCATGTTGCCGATCTTGCCGCTGAGCGACGAGAGGTTGACGATCGCCCCGCCGCCCTCGCGGCCACGCATGTGCGTCAACGCCGCCCGGGTCCCGAGCCACGTGCCCTGCAGGTGCACGTCGACGACCTGGCGGAAGTCCGCGAGGCTCATCCGGTGCGCCATCGCGTCGCGGGTGATGCCCGCGTTGTTGACCAGCACATCGACACGCCCATGGCGCTCGATCGTCTCGTCGAACAGCCGTTGGACGTCCTCCTCCGAGGTGACGTCGCACGCCGCCCCGTGGGCGCGCTCGTCGGACAGGGCCGTCGCCGCCCCGTCCGCGACATCGCCATCGAGATCGGCCAGGACGACGCGGGCGCCCTGCTCGACGTAGCGCTCGGCGATGGCGAGGCCGAGCCCTCGTGCCCCTCCGGTCACGATGGCGACGCGTTCCTGCAACAGCACTCGGCTCCCTGTCCTCGAGGCGTGCGGAGCCTAGCCCCGCGACGGCGAGGCCATCGGGCGCCGATAGCACAACCGGTCCGTCGGTTCCTGGTCGGTCGGTGGTGGCCTGTGGAGCGTTGTCGGGGGGCTGTGGAACGGTGTCAGCACACGCGGTTGACGGACCCACTCGCACTCACGTTCGATAGGGAACGTCCTCGAGATGGATCCTCGGACCGACTCACGGAGCTGCCCGTTGTCCGCCCCAGCCGCTGCCTCGCACCCGGTGTCACGCCGGGTGCATCAGGGGTACCGGCGTGGACGTCGGGGCGACACGCGGTGGCTGGCGGCCGAACCGGGCGCGAGCTACCGCACGTCCGGATCGGCGGCGAACCTCGTGGCAGGGTCGGTCGCTGGGGGTGGGCACCTGGCGGCGATCGCTTCGGGGGTCACCGGTCTGTCGGGGCTGGACGTCGACAGCTACAGCGCTGAGGAGCTGGGTGAGCTCGCCGCTGCGGTGCAGGTCCAGATCGATGCTCTGACGGTGGTGCGTGACCGGATCGCGGGGACGCTGCGGCGTCGCGCGGTCATCGAGGCCGGTCCGGGCAGGGAACGGCAAGCGGTCCGCCAAGCCACCCGGCAGCTGGGTGACCGGCTGGGGCTGTCACCCTCGGAGGCCAAGCAGGCCTCCCAGCGCGGCAAGGTGCTCCAGGACCGTCCCCACCTGGCGTCGGCCACCACCGGCGCGTCGATCGGCCAAGGTGATCGTGCGGGGACCGAGGGGCGTGGGTTGCGGCCCGAGCAGATCGCGGTGATCGGCCGGATCCTGGCCGAGGTCCCGCTCGAACACGCCGGACGGGTCGAGGCCGAACTGCTCGCCGCCGCCCGGACCCAGCACGCGGTCGAGTTGGGACGCACGGCACGGCGGCTGCTTGCCCGCCTCGATGCCGATGCGGCCAACGCTGCCGAGGAACGCCGCCACCGCCGTCGCAGGTGCTCGATCGTGCAGACCGCTGATGGGATGACGCGCATCTCGGGTGAGTTCGCCGGCCTGGATGCCGAGGTGGTCAACGCCGCACCCGCAGCGTTCACCACTCCCGACCTGCCCGGCGAGACGCCCCGCACCCCCGAACAACGCACCGCCGACGGACTGGTCGCCGCGCTGCGTGCCGCGTTAGACAGCGGTTCAGCGCCGGCCGACCGTGGGGTCAAGCCCCACGTGGTCGTCCTCGTGCCGCTCGGCGACCTACCCGAGCCGGCGGACGACGCCGGCCCCGCCACCGACACCTCGCCCGGCCCCGGCGACACCGACACAGACACCGCCGACGGCCCCGGTACCGACACCTCGCCCGGCCACGACACCACCGGCCCCGGTACCGAGACCTCGCCCGGCCACGAGACCACCGGCGTCGACACCGCCGACGGCCCCGGTCAGGACGCCGAGGTAGGTGTGGCCGACGGCCAGGCCGACCTCCCGGCCGATGACCACCTGGGACCGGTGGCCGAGCTTGGCTGGACCGGCCCCATCCCCACCCGCCAGATCCGCCGGCTGCTGGCCGACGCCCACATCCGTCTGCTCGGCATCGACCTCCAGGGCGTACCCATCGCGATGTCCCAGACGGTCACCCAGCCCACCGCCGCGCTCTACCTCGCCCTCGTGGCCCGCGACGGCGGCTGCCGCTACCCCGGCTGCGACGCCCCACCGGCCTGGTGCGACGTCGCCCACGCCACCGCCCGACGCCACCGCGGCCCGCTGACCATCCACAACGCCCTCCTGCTGTGCCGCCACCACCACCGCAAGCTCGACCTCGGCCGCTGGACCATCACCATCGATGGCACCGACGCCACCTTCACCCGACCCGGCGGCCGCAGCATCCGCGCCGGACCCGCACGCGGCCGCCCCCCCGACACCAGCTGACCCCCCGGACACCAGCCGACGACCGAACCGGTCGGCCGGAACGGACACACGTGTGCCGCGACGGGCCTCGGCCAGCGAGGCCCCGAGCCGCACCTCCGGACGTATGACGCGCGACCCCGCGAACCTATCTACCGCTCGCTAGAGTCGACCGTGCCGTCCTTCGCCACCGAACCATGGGAGCCACCGTGCAGGTCGACTCGTCCGTCGCGCTCGTCTCAGGAGGTGCCTCGGGGCTCGGCCTCGCCACCGCCCGTCGCCTGTCCGAAGGTGGTGCCAAGGTCGTCATCCTCGACCTCCCCGGGTCGGACGGTGCCGCGATCGCCGACGAACTCGGCGAGGGGGTCGTGTTCTCCCCCGCCGACGTCACCGACGAGGACGCGGTCGCCGAGGCCGTCGGGGTCGCGTCCGAACTCGGTCGCCTCAACGTCGTCGTCAACTGCGCGGGCATCGGCCCCCCGCAGCGGGTCGTCGGCCGCGATGGCTCGGCGGCGCCGCTCGACGGGTTCCGCAAGGTCATCGAGGTCAACCTCGTCGGCACCTTCAACGTGCTGCGCCTCGGCGCCGCCGAGATGGTCAAGCACGACCCCGCCGGGGAGGAACGCGGGGTCATCATCAACACCGCGTCCGCCGCCGCGTTCGACGGTCAGATCGGGCAGGCCGCGTACAGCGCGTCCAAGGGCGGCATCGTCGGCATGACCCTGCCCATCGCGCGTGACCTGGCCGACAAGCGCATCCGGGTCGTGACGATCGCGCCCGGGCTGTTCATGACCCCGCTCCTGATGGGACTGCCGCAGGATGCGCTCGACTCCCTCGGCGCCCAGGTCCCCCACCCCTCGCGCCTCGGGGACCCGAGCGAGTACGCGCAGTTCGTCCAGGCCATCGTCGAGAACCCGATGCTCAACGGCGAGACCGTCCGCCTCGACGGGGCGATCCGCATGGCACCGCGGTGAGCACGCCCTCGCCCTCTCCCGTCCGTTTCGACCGCACCGACGGCGTCGCCGAGATCGTGCTGGCAGGCGGTCGCGGCAACCCGATCGATCTCTCCTGGGCCGATGCGTTCGAGGCCGCCGTCGCCTCCATCGCCTCCGAGGACCGGTGCGTCCTGCTCCGTGCCCACGGTCCGGACTTCTGCTTCGGTGGCGATGTCGGCACCTTCGTCGGCGACGATCCGGGTGCGCTGATCCGCTCGCTGGCCGACCGGCTGCACGTCTCCATCCGACTGCTCGACGCCGTCGAGGTGCCCGTCGTGACCGCGGTGCAGGGGTGGGCCACCGCCGCCGGCATGAGCCTGGCCCTCACCAGCGACATCCTGCTCGTCGGCGAGGGCGCGCGGTTCAAGACCGCCTACAACGCCCTCGGGTTGACCGCCGATGGCGGCATGACCTGGTACCTGCCGCGGCGTGTCCCGGCCACGGTGGCCGCCGACCTCCTGCTGACCGACCGGGTCCTGACCGCCGACGAGGCGTTGCACCTCGGGCTGGCCGCGAGGGTCGTGCCAGACGACGCGCTGGCGGACGAGGCCCGTGCGCTGGCCATCGGCATCGCGGGTCGGTCGCGACCGGCCGCCGTGGCCGTCAAGCGCCTCCTGCGCCAGGCGACCGACGGCGACCTGTCGTCGCACCTCGACGCCGAGACCGACGCCATCGCCGCCGCGGCCGCCGGCCCGGACGGACGGGAGGGGGTCGCCGCGTTCCTGGAGCGACGCGCCCCCCGGTTCGGACACGCCGGTGCCTGACCCCGCCGAGCACGCCGTCCCTGACGCGGCCCCGCTGGTGGGGTCGTGGCAGGAGTTCGCCCCGGTCCCGCTCACCCCGATCCTCGAGGCGGCCCTCGCGGCCTTCAACGAACGGGGCTACAACGGTGCCGCGGTCCGCGACATCGCCGGTCGGGTCGGGGTGACCGTCCCGACCCTCTACTACCACCACGGCAGCAAGCAGGGCATGCTCCTCGCGCTGCTCCAGGCGTCGATGGGTGACCTCGTGGCACGCACGTCGGTCGCGCTCGAGGAGGCCGGTGACCACCCGCTGCACCGCTTCGTCGACCTCGTGGACTGCACCGTCCGGTTCATGTGCCACCGCCAGCGGCTGGCCTGGCTCGACCCGGAGGCCCGCTACCTCGACGACGACGCCCGGACGATCTACGCCGCGCCGCGCAAGCTGGTCGAGGAACGGCTCCTCGCCGTCGTGCGTGCCGGCGACGCAGCGGGCACCTTCGACGTGGAACACCCGGTCGACACCACCCGGGCGCTGCTCGGCACGTTCCAGTCGATCGCGACCTGGTACCGGGCCGACGGCCCGCTCACCCCCGAGGAGATCGCGGCGCGGCACGTCGCGTTCGCCCTCGACGCCGTGCGCACCGACCGCCGTCGGCGGACCGCTGGGGTGCGGCGCGCCCGGACACGCTGACCGACCACAACACCACCCCGCACCACACCGTGGACCCGAGGAGGCGACGATGCGTCGCGACCTGTACACCGAGGAACACGACCTGTTCCGGCAGACGGCTCGGGCGTTCTACGCCAAGGAGGTCGTCCCGCACCACGAACGGTGGGACGACGAAGGCATCGTGGACCGCTCGCTGTTCACCGCCGCCGGAGCGCAGGGCCTGCTGGCCTTCCAGGCGCCGGAACGGTTCGGCGGCGCCGGTGTGGACGACTTCCGCTTCAACGCGATCATGGTCGAGGAAGCCCAGCACGCCGTCGTGTCCAGCGCCGGCCTGTCGCTGTCGCTACACAACGACATCTGCCTCCCGTACTTCACCGAGCAGACCCATGACGCCCAGAAGGAGCGCTGGCTGCCGGGCATCGCCTCGGGTGAGCTGATCACAGCGGTCGCGATGACCGAGCCGGGCGCCGGGTCGGACCTGGCGGGTATCCGCACCACCGCCGAACGGCGCGGTGACGTGTACGTGCTCAACGGCTCCAAGACCTTCATCACCAACGGCATCAACGCCGACCTGGTGGTCGTCGCGGTCAAGACCGACCCGTCGCAGCGTCACCGGGGAATGTCGCTGGTGGTCGTCGAACGTGACACCCCGGGTTTCGAACGTGGCCGCAACCTGCACAAGGTCGGCCTGCACGCCCAGGACACCGCCGAGCTGCACTTCACCGACGCCGAGGTGCCCGTCGACAACCTCCTCGGCGAGGAGGGCGAAGGCTTCGGCTACCTGACCGCCAACCTCGCCCAGGAGCGCCTGTCGATCGCCATCGCCGGCATCGCGGCCGCCCGGACCGCCGTCGACCTCACGCTGCGGTACGTCACCGAACGCGAGGCGTTCGGGCAGCCGATCGCACGCTTCCAGAACACCCAGTTCGTGCTGGCCGAGTGCGAGACCGAGGTCGAGGTCACCCAGCACTACATCGACCGATGCGTCCTGGCGCTCGCGGCCGGCGAGCTGACCGCCGCCGACGCGGCCAAGGCCAAGTGGTGGGCGACCGAGCTGCAGAAGCGGGTCACCGACCGGTGCCTGCAGCTGTTCGGCGGTTACGGCTACGTCACCGAGTACCCGATCGCACGCCTGTACGCGGACGCGCGGATCACCACGATCTACGGCGGGACCACCGAGATCATGAAGACCATCATCGCCAAGGACCTCGGCCTGCGCTGACGCGACCTTCCCTCACCGGATCCGACGTCTCGGGTCAGCGGATCTGCCCCCTGATCTCACCAGCCGGGAACTGCGAGGTGTGGACGTTGACGTAGGTGTCGCCGGCGCGCATGGCGTCGACGAGATCGTCGAGGTCCGCGCCGGCGAGCTGGCCGACCAGATCGGCGGCGGTGATCGTCCCGGTGGCGAGGACGCCGTCGCTCCGGCCGGGGATGAGCTCAGCGGGTGGTGCGTCGGGGTACAGCCACGCGACGACCGGACCGTTCACACCGGCGGGGGCGAGGTGGATGTGGGCCTGCGTGACGTTCTCGATGTTGGCGGTGATGAGGCGGTATTCGAGCGTCTGGCCATCGCGGCTGAGCTTGAAGATCGTCTGACCCGTCGCGGTGGAGTCGTTGGGCGGGACCTCCTCGGCGCCGGACAGGGGGGCCTTGAAGACACGCTCGTGACCGTCGCCGGCAGCGGGCAGCGACAACGCGAGCAACGCGACGATGAGCAACACGAGGGTGGTGAGCGAACGCTTCACGGGACGTCTCCTCGTCCTGGTGACTGCTGCCGCCGACGCTCCGCGCATCCCCGGACCTTGTCCAGCCCCCTGCGGCGTGCGGGTCGCGCGGATGCGCCCTTCGCGCGATGGAGGCCGAGCGACGGGGGCTGGGAGCTCGGTGAGAGGCCGCGGGAGGGTGCGTCAGACCGGTGACGGCACCACCGGCGGCGGCTGGGTCGTCGCCTGGACCACGGTCGCGGTCACGCGGGCGCTCAGGTCGGCCCACCACGTCGCGGGCGGGTTCGACGGCTGCACGGCGCCGCCGGGGGACGCGACGATCGCGGCCCTGATCGACGCGGCTTCGCGGTGGTCCAGACGCTGCCGTCCAGCCCAGGCGTGCAGGAGCTGGTCGAGGTCGTGCGGTGGCTGGGACACGATCAGGCCTCCAGGTCGAGCGTGCGGGCGAGCTGACGGCGTGCCTGGTGGAGGCGGTAGCGGACCGTTCCCGCGGGGACACCCGTGGCGCTGGCGATGTCGCCGCTGGTCATCCCCGCCACCACCGACATGGCCAACACCTCGCGTTGCTCCTCGGGGAGGCCGGCGATGGCCTCGTGGAGCCGGTCGACCTGCTCGGCCAGCGCCACCTGCTCGGCCGCCCCGGGGTCGTGGCCATCGGGCGGTCGCTGCTCGCGGGCCAGGGCCTCGTCGCGGGCCGTGCGGGTCGCACGGGAGCGGTGGTGGTCGACCACGAGGTTGCGCGCCACGGTGAACAGCCAGGCGCGTCGCCGATCATCATCGAACCCGTCGAGGTCGTTCCACCGACGCCAGGCGCGCAGGAACGTCTCCTGCAGCAGGTCGCTGGCGACGCCGCGGTCGCTGGTCCGCCCGAGCAGGAAGGCGTGGATCGGAGCCCGGTGGGTCTCGTAGAGCGTGGTGAAGCCGTCCTCGTCACGTGTCGTCACCGTGACCCCGTCGCACCTCGATGGTCCCGTGCTTCACCGTGGTCAGGTACTGCAGCACCGGGACCACCTCCGGCGAGGCCGACAGCGTCCCGATCAACGCGATCTCGGTGACGGCGTCGCGGACCAGCTCCGGCGGGACGTCGTCGTCGACGACCACGTCCCCGAGCAGCGCCACACCGATCGGCTCGTCGAACAGTTCGAAGAACGCGCGACCGAACCGGTGGTCACCTGTGAACACGCGCGGACGTCCGCCGTACCAGGCGAGCTGCCCCTGTGCGGACAGGACGGGTGCGAGCTGTGCCTCGTCCTCACGTGGGACGAGGATCTGCCCACGGGCGATGACGCGCTGGAACCCCACCTCGCGGACCGGTCCGGTGACCACGACCCGCCCCGTGACCAGCAGCACGTCGTCGGCGCGCCCACCGCGGTTCGCCAGGGTCTCGGCGCCGAGGTCCACCTCGCCCGAGAGCGCGACGACCCGTTGCCCCTCGGCGTACCGGTAGTACTCCACCGAGCCGGTCAGCCGCGTCATCGCCCCCCCGAGCGCGCCCTCGCTGCCCTCGGGGGCGAGCACCAGCCCCGTGACGATCAGCCGCCGGTAGGCGACGCGCTGGACCGGCGACGTGATCGTCAGCGTCCCGGTGACCACGAGGACCGTGTCCTCCGCGGACGGGTCGCCCATCCCCTCGCCGCTCGTGACCAGCGACCCCGTGTGCACCTGCGCTTGACCACCGTCGGGGACCGCGACGATGTCCGCCACGTCCGTCATCGGGATGGCCATCAGCGCGGTGGCCAGCGACTCGGGGACGAGCACCACAGCGACGTCGCGGATCTCGCGCACACGCGCCAACTCCTCGGCGGTGGCCATCCCGGTCAGGTCCAGCACGGGGACGTCGGTGATGACACCAGCGGTCGAGGTCACGGTCACGCGCTCCCGGTCACGGTGGTGAGGAGGTGTCGAGCCCTGCCTAGCAGGCTCGACCGGCGCCCGTGGTCGCGAGCGTTCGCGTCCACCCGGGCTGCGTCGCCGTACGGCCGTGTCCGGCACGACCGTGCTCGCCGGCGCCCCGCCGCTCGCCGACAACGTTCCTGGTGGCGCTGTCGCGCCTGTTCGAAGTCGGTCCACATCATCGCCTCGCCCGTCGGTCCACACCTGGAGAGACGGACGACCGAGCCAGCTGTTGGGATCCCGCCACCGGGTGTGCTGTCACCGCGCGTTGACGTCCGCCGCGGGCTCCCGCAGGCTGCTTCCGGGGATGGGAGGGGCACGGTGGACCTGGCGACGGCGGCGGTCGGCTGGGCCCTGGTCGCCGGGCTCGTGGTGTTCATGGTGGGCGCAGGCGCGTGGCGCCTCAGCTACGAACAGCCGCTGCCGGACGCGCTGCGCGTCATCCACGACGACCGGCGACGGCGGGCGTGGATCCACCTGTGGATGATCCCGGCGATGTTCATCACCACCGCCGGCACGGCCGGTCTCGCCGCGTGGCTCGACGGCCCGGACGCCACGACCCTGGCCGTGATGGCTGCCAGCCTCTACGCCCTCGGCGCGGTGTGCTGGATCGCGTCGCTCGCGTTCCGGCTGACGGTGGTGCCGTGGGCCGCCGAGCGGATGGTCGCCGACGACCGGGTCCCCGATGGCTTCCGGCCGCTCGACGCGTGGGCCGGCTCGCTGTACGTGATCCACATGGCAGCGGCCTACGTGGCGTACGCGTTCATCGGCGCAGCGTCGCTCGCGTCCGACCAGCTGCCGACGTGGGTCGGCTGGCTCGGCGTCGGGTGGGGTGTGACGTTCCTGGCGGGCTTCGCCGTGACGCGTGCCGCCGGGCTGTTCAACCCCCCGCTCTGGGCGCACACCTACACGGCCGTCGTGGGGGTCGCCGTCCTGCTGGCGTGACGTACCCGCCGGCGAGGGCGCGGTCAGTCGCCGGCGGAGACGTCGAGCATGTAGGCGTCGAGCAGCAGCTTCGTGCCACGGTGCCGGTGCCGCGACAGGCGTGCCGACAGGTCACGCGCCTCGGTCAGCGAGCGGCGCACGTCGTCGTCCGGTCGTTCGAGGAGCGCCCGGGTCCGTGCGATGAGGTCGTCGTGCTCGCCCCGGAGCTGCTCGACCCGGGAGGCGAACCAGGGCGCTGCCTCGCGGACCTGGGCGAGCAGACCGTCGGGCGCGTCCGCCTCCTCGATGTGCCGCTGCACGGTGGCCAGCACCTGCCGCACAGCAGCACGGAAGCGGTCGGGGTCCGGGGCCTCCTGGCTCTCGAGAGCGTCCAGCTCCTGGTCGAGCTCGGTCACCGCCGTGAGCAGCGCTTCGCGTCGCGCCCGGTAGGCGTCCGCGTCCTCGTCGGACACCGGGAGGCGCTCACCAGCCTCGCTGTCAACCACGTCGCTCCCTCCCGCGTCCTAGCACGTGCCTCCCGCCTCCCATGCATACGGGTCCGGGAGGCCCGGCGCAAGCGCGACGGACGGCCGTTGCCCGCTGCCGCTCGAGACAGAAGACTGGTGGCAGCGGCCGGAGGAGCCGGAGGAGGTGGTCCCCCGTGGCGGGTCGGTGCCTGATCGTCGCCAACCAGACCCTCGGCGGCGTCGCCCTCGAGGAGGCCGTCCAGCGCTGCATCGACCGGGGCGTGACGCGCTTCCACGTGGTCGTCCCGATGACCCGGATCGACCTGGAGGCGATCAGTTGGACCGGCGGGTTCGCCCTCGGCGAGGGGGTCTCGCCCGAGATGGTCCGTCAGGCGGTCGAGGAGAAGGCCCGCCTCCGCGAAGCCGAGCTCGAGGACGCACGGGTACGAGCCGAGCACCGGCTCGCGCTCATGGTCGAGCGGATCGACGCCCTCGGTGGCGACGCCACCGGAGAGATCGGCGGCGACGACCCGTTCGCCGCGGCCAAGGAGGCCCTGGAGGCGGGGACCGAGTTCGACGAGATCATCGTCTCCACGCTGCCAGCCTTCCTGTCACGCTGGCTGAAGATGGATCTGCCGAACCGGATCGGGCGCCTCACCGACGTCCCGGTGACCACCATCGAGGCGAAGGAGTGATCGGCGTCCTCGGTGCACCAGCCTCGTGGGTCAGGGGCGCGCCTCGAGGACCATGAACGACGGCGTCTCCGCGGCTCGTCGGAACCGGGTGAAGCCCGCCTGCTCGACCACGCGCTGCAGCTCGGGTTCGCCCGCCTGGGCACCGAGCGCCTCACCCCCCTCCTGGGACAAGGCGCTCGGCGTGCACACGAAGGTCGACACCGAGAAGAACGTGCGGGCCCGGACGCTCTCGACGAGACCGTCGTCGGTGCGGGGCTCGGTGAACATCCAGGTGCCGTCGGGCGCGAGCGCTCGGTGGATCCGGCGTGCGGCGCGGACGGGGTCGCCCCACTCGTGGAGCGCGTTGAAGACGCAGATGAGGTCGTAGTCCTCCCCCGCGAACCCGTCGGCGCCCGCGACCTCGAACGTCACACGATCGCTGACCCCCGCCTGCGCCGCAGCCCGCCGTGCCGCCTCGATCGAACCCGCGTGGTAGTCGAAGCCCGCGAACGTCGCAGCGGGGAAGGCCTCGGCCAGCAGGATCAGCGCCGTACCGCGCCCACAACCGACGTCGGCGACGCGACCGCCGGAGGTCAGTCGGTCGGCGACCCCGTCGAGCGCGGGGATCCAGCTGTCCACCAGGTTGCCCCGGTAGACGGGGCCGAAGAACCGCTCCGTGCCGGTGAACAGGTCGGTGTGGTGCTCGTCCCAGCCGATACCGCCGTCCTCGTTGAAGGCACGGACGACGCGTTCGGTGTCCTTGTGGGTCGAGCTCGCCGCGAGGGCGCCACCGGCGAGGAAGGTCGGGCTGCCCTGATCGGCCAGGCACGCCGCCTGCTCGGTGGTGAGCCAGAACCGGTCGGTGGCGGGGTCGTGTTCGCAGTAGCCGCTCACCGCCTGGGCAGCGAGCCACTCGCGTACCAACCGCGGGTGGCAGCCGCTGCGATCGGCCAGCTCGGGCGCCGTCTGCGGCCCGCCGTCGGCCAGCGCCCGGTACAACCCGAGCTGGTCGCCGACCACGACGGTCGCCGCGTGCATCGTGGCGGCCTGGTCGGCGGCGAACCGCTCCACGAACGCCTGCAGCCGGTCGGTGTCGGGCGGGGTCATCGTGCTCGTCATGCCGTGCCTCCTCGTGCGTCCTCGGGGGGCGGCCGCTACGCCACCACGATGTTCTGGTTGACGCGGAACAGGTTCGACGGGTCGTAGGTGCCCTTGATGGCGGCGAGCCGGTCGTAGTTGTCGCCGTAGGTGGCCCGCACCCGATCCTGTCCCTCCTCCATCATGAAGTTGACGTAGGCGCCCCCCATCGTGAAGGGGTGCACGCCCTCCCAGTAGGACCTCGCCCAGCGGGTGATGGCGTCGGCCCCGGTGGGGTCGGGATCGATCCCGGCGATGACCATCGACCAGGTCGCGTCGCGGTGACGGAACGCCGTCTCGTCGGCGCCGACGCGCTGCACCGCGCCGTCGATCGGGTAGAGGTGCATGAGCGACAGCTCGGTCGGGGCCTGCGCCGCGTGGTCGAGGTGGACATCGATGGCGGCGTCGGGCAGGTCGCGTACGAAGTCGCCCTTCCAGTACCACTGGAGGCCGGGTGGCAGGAGCGGATCGAACAGCGCCTGCAGCGCCGGGTACGGCATCTGCGCGCACCCGTCGAGGAGCGGCGGCGGCAGCTCGGACCGGATCGGCTTCATCGCCACCTCGGCCTCCTCGGCGGGACCGTCGTAGCAGGACACCAGTGCGCAGATCCGCGAGCCCCACAGCTCGCGGGGGAAGGGATCGGTCGACGGGACGGACTTGAGGCCGAGGAACGGCGACAGCTTCTCGGGAGCGTTGGGCAGGAACTCGCGGTACCAGCGCATCACCTCGGCCGCGTGCTCGAAGGCGAAGAAGATCGGTCCGCCGTGGACGGTGTCGACCGGGTGTGCCCGGTAGCGGAAGCTGGTGACGATCCCGAAGTTGCCCCCGCCGCCGCGCAGGGCCCAGAAGAGATCGGCGTGCTCGGACTCGCTCGCGGTGACGAGGCGGCCGTCGGCCAGCACCACGTCGACCTCGAGGAGGTTGTCGATGGTCAGGCCGTACTGCCGCGACAGGTAGCCGTGACCGCCCCCGAGCGTGAGCCCGGCGATACCCGTGCTGGACACGATGCCGGCCGGGACGGCCAGACCGAACGCGTGGGTCGCGTGGTCGACGTCACCCTGGGTGCAGCCCGGTTCGGCACGCACCGTCCGCTGCGCCGGATCGACCCGGACGCCCTTCATCGGGGACAGGTCGATGACGAGGCCCTCGTCGCAGCTGCCGAACCCGGCGCCGTTGTGCCCGCCGCCGCGCACCGCGATCGGCAGACCCTCGTCCCGTCCGAACGCCACAGCCGCCATCACGTCGGCGACGTCGGTGCAGCGGGCGACCACGCGGGGCCGCTTGTCGATCATGCCGTTGTAGAGCTTGCGTGCCTCGTCGTAGCGGTCGTCGGTGACGTCGATGACGTCACCCCGCAGGCGCTCGTGCAGGACAGCTGTCACGGTGCTGGCTCCCTCGTCGTCGGACCACCGACGCTACGGAGGGGGGCGGGCGCCCTCTTCGGGCACAGCACCCAACCGTGCGGGGAGCCGATGGGTGGTTCTACCCACGCGGCGCCAGCAGGCCGTGCTCGAACGCGTACGAAGCGGCGGCGGTGCGCGAGGAACAGCCGAGCTTCACGAAGATGTTCGACAGGTGCCGGGCGACCGTCTTCTCGCTGATCACGAGCTTCTCGGCGATGGCACGGTTGCTGCTGCCGGAGGCGACCTCGATGAGCACCTCGAGCTCACGGGCAGTCAGGCCGTCCGTCGACCGCCGCGCCCCACGTCGCGTCGCGACGCCGTCGGCGTCGGTGACGGCACCGAGCCGGTCGAAGACGTCGACGGCCACATCGAGCTCACGCTCGGCACCGTCGGCGTCCCCGAGTGCAGCGCACGCCTGCGCGAGCAGCACCCCGACCCTGGCGGCGTCGTAGGGGATGCCGAGCTCCCGCCAGCGCTGACAGGCCGAGCGCAGGGCCGCCAACGCCTCCTCGGGACGGCCCCGGCCCACCAGGACCGCCCCCCGCGCGGCCCGGGCGGTCGCGTCGAGGCCTGAGCTGCCGTAGCGCTCGGCGGTGGCCTCCACCTCGCTGCACGCCTCCTCGGCGGCATCGAGGTCGCCCGCGGCCAACGCGATCTCGACCCGGGCGGCGCACAGCCGGAAGCGTGCGAGCGGGTCCAACGCACCGGCCAACGCCGTCGCGATGGCAGCGGCGGCTGCCTGGGTCCGCCCGCGGGCGAGCTGGAGCAGGGCGAGGCCCGGTTGCGGCTCGCGACCACGCTGGCGTGCCTGCTCGTAGGCCTCCTCGGCGCCCACCAGGTCGCCGCGCAAGCGACGCAGCTCACCCACCTGGTAGTACCCCTCCGCCACGCTGGCCACGTGCAGGTGCGCGAGGTCCCGACACACCTGCTCGGCCTCGCGTTCGGCCTGGTCCCACCCGCCCGACGCCTGGAGCACCTGGGACCGGTGGACCCGACAGATCCCGGTGAACAGCACCGCGTCGGGCAACGTCTGCAGCCAGCGAGTCGTCGCCTCGGTCCACGCGACGGCGCGGCGGATGTCCCCGACCTCGTGGCACGCCGCCATCAGGTGGCAGTAGACGTTGCCGGACCACTCGGGGGCCATGTCCTCGGTGAGCACGGCCACCATCGCCTCGTCGAGCAGCGCCATCCCCTCGGCGGTCCGTGCCTGCTTCACCAGGGCTCGTCCGTGGCCGAGGATGCCGAGCGCGACCAGGTTCGGATCGTCGTGCGCGCGTCCGAGCGCCTCGACCCGCTCCGCGCTGGCGATCACGGCGTCGAGGTTCGGGCCACCGAGCGACGCCTCGACCTCGACCAGGTAGCGCAGGTAGCCGTGCTCGGGCCCCTCGGGCTCGTCCCGGAGCAGGCGCTGCGCGCGGCGGATCCACCCCGACCCGATCACCTCGTCCCCGCGCAGGAACAGGTCGACCGCGATGTGGATCGCCGCCATCGCCGCCCGTGCCGGCCGGTCACCGTCCAGGTACAGCCGGTAGGCCCGCTCGCCGGCGGCCAGGGATTCCTCGACCCGACCGAGCCACCACGCCGCGTCCGCGAGGATGAACACGTCGTCCGCCGTCAAACCACCAGCGGCATCGGCGGCCAGCAGCCCGTCTCGCGCACCACGCCAGTCACGCTGCCGGTAGGCCTCGCGTGCTGCGGCCAACGTGTCGGTCATGTCCGGGACCCTCGGTCCGCTCCCCGACCGAGCCTAACGGTGTGGCGTGTCGCCGTGGCGAGGGGTCAGTGGCTGGCGAGCCACTCGTCACCGGCGGCGAACTCGTTCTGCATCTGCTCCTCGACGTCACCCTCGGCCCAACTCTCGATCTTCTTGCCGACCACCGGCACCTTCACCTTGACGTCGATCTCGACCTCGTAGGTGGTGCGGTCGGGGCCGTCCGGTGCGATGCGGGTCCGGCCCTGCAGGTCGATCGGCGCGCCCTTGAAGTCGCTGGTGAACGTGCCGCCGTAGGTGCCGTCCCCCTGGTCGCGCCACTCGTCGATGGAGACGATGTGGTTGCGGGGGCTGAGCACCTTCTTGGCGAACCCGGGCAGCTCCAAGGTCACGTCACGCGCGAGCTTGACGAGGATCCCGGTCTCGTCGATCTGCTCCTCGACGATCTCGACGTTCTCGTGGCCCGCCCGTTCGGCCTTCGCCACGTGCGACGCGGGGTCGTTGAGCATCGCCCACACGTCCTCGATCGGTGCGTCGAAGGTGTGGGTCGCACGCTTGTTCACCGGGGCTCCCTCTGGTGGCGGCCCGGCAACGCTAGCCCCGTGCCGCGGTCCCCCGCGCGTTCCGTAGGCTCCCCGCTGTCCGGTGACCGCCATGAACCCGAGGTCCGCGTGCCCGCCCTGACCGACGTCCTCGCCGAGATCGACGGGTGGGAGCCGACCACCGTCGCGGTCGGCGTCACCGATGCGGACGACACGCTCGCCGAGCACGGGCCGACCGACGCGGTGCTGCCCTTCGCGTCGCTGACCAAGCCGTTGGCGGCCTACGCGGTGCTGGTCGCGGTGCGTGACGGGGCGCTCCACCTCGACGAGCCGGCCGGCCCGAAGGCCGACGAGGGGGCCACGGTCCGCCACCTGCTCGCCCACGCCAGCGGGCTCCCACCGGACGACGGCGGGGTGATGAGCACGGCACCGGGCACGCGCCGCATCTACTCCAACTGGGGCTACGACGTGCTGGGTGCCCTGATCGCCGAGCGCGTCCACCACCCCTTCGCCGAGCACCTCGAGCACGAGGTCCTCGAGCCGCTCGGCATGCACGACACGGTGCTCGACGGGTCCCCCGCCGCCGACGCTCGTGGGACGGTCGCCGACCTGTTGCGCTTCGCCCGCGAGTTGCTCGACCCGACGTTGCTCGACGAGGACCTGCACGCTGCCGCCACGTCGGTGGTCTTCCCCGATCTCGACGGGGTCGTCCCGGGCTACGGGCGCCAGTCGCCGTGCGGCTGGGGGCTCGGGTTCGAGATCAAGGGGGACAAGTCGCCGCACTGGACCGGCGACGCCCTGGCACCGTCCACGTTCGGGCACTTCGGACGCAGCGGCTCGTTCCTGTGGATCGACGCGACCCGGGGGCTGGCGGCCGCCGAGCTCGCCGACCGGGACTTCGACCGCTGGGCCATCGACGCGTGGCCCGGGTTCAACGACCGGATCGTCGCCGCAGCCACGGCCGGTGACGCGTGAGCGAGCGCGTCCTGATCGCCGGCTGCGGCGACCTCGGCACCGAGCTGGGCCTGCGCCTGGCTGCCCGGGGGTGGGAGGTCTTCGGTGGCCGCCGCTCCCCCGAGGTCCTGCCCGCGCCGATCATCGGCGTCCGCAGCGACCTCGAGGGCGATCTCGGTGCGTTGCCCCCGGACCTCGACGTCGTCGTGCACGCGGCTGCCGCAGGCGGTCGCGGCGTCACCGGGTACGAGGCGGTGTACCGCGACGGGCTCGGCCGTCTGCTGCAGCGCCTCGATGACGACGGGCAGGCGCCACGGCGGGTGGTCTTCGTCTCGGCGACCTCGGTCTACGGGGTCGACGACGGGTCGGAGGTCGACGAGGACACGCCGACCGAGCCATCACGCGCGACGGGGCGCGTCCTGGTCGAGGCCGAGCAGCTGCTGGCCGCCTCGGCACTGCCCGGCACCAGCGTGCGGCTCGCAGGGGTCTACGGGCCGGGGCGGACCCGCCTGATCGACACGGTGCGGGACGGCACCGCCCGGCAGCCCGTCGGCGATCACCCCACCAACCGCATCCACCGTGACGACGCTGCGGCAGCCATCGTGCACCTGCTCACCGAGGTGGACGATCCGGACGAGGTCTACGTCGGCGTCGACCACGACCAGGCCCAGCTCGCCGACGTGCAGCGGTTCCTGGCCGCCGAGCTCGGCGTGCCTGAACCGCCGCCCGCGGACGAAGGTGACACCACCGGCCGGCGCAGCGGCGCGAAGCGGTGCTGCGGCGACCGGCTGCGCGACACGGGGTTCACGTTCCGGTACCCGACCTACCGCGAGGGCTACCAGGCGATCCTCGCCGGCGAGGGCACCCGCCACCCCTGAGCCCGGCCGTCGCCGTCGCCCCGCCGAGCCCGGACGTCGCCGTCGTCCCCCCGAACCTCGTCGCAGGCCACCGCGAGCGACGCGAACGGGTTGACCGCGACGTCCTCGACGTACCAGCCGAGGTGCAGGTGGGGTGGCGTCCCCCGGGCGTTGCCGGAGGTCCCGACCCACCCGAGCAGGTCGCCGGCGCGCACCAGGTCCCCGCGCCGGAGGCCGGCAGTGACGCCCTCGAGGTGGGCGTAGTACTGGCGTGCGGCACCGTCCACGACCGTGACGGTGCGACCACCGAGGCTGCCGGGCCGGTCGAACGTGACGACGGTGTCCACCGTGCCGTCCGCGACGGCGACGATCGGCGTCCCCCGCGGGGCGAAGACATCGGTCCCCTCGTGGCGGCGACCGCCGCTGCGCGGGTAGGCCCAGTCGTTGACGAAGCGGGCCCCGTCCAGGGGGCACACCCACGACTCGGCGGTCCGGCGCTGGCTCGGGGAGAGACGGTCGGCGCGCTGCAGGGCTCGGCGACGACCGAGCACCGCCTCGGACCGGTCGTCCAGGTCGTCGGCCTCGACCTCGGTCCCGTCGACACCGTCAGCTCCGTCGGGACCGGCCTCGCCGGGGCGATCGCTCGGGCGGTCCGGCCCCACAGCGCCGTTCGGCGACCGCGGTCCGATCCCCTCCCCCACGTCGAGTTCCGCGAGCTCGACCCGTCGTCGGTCACGCCGCTCCTCGGCCCGCTGCACCGCCCGGTCGGCGGCGAGCTCCGCCTCCATCGCGGCGATGACACGTGCCTCCTCGGCGCCGGCCGCAGCCCGTGCTGACGCCGCCGAGTCCTCGCCCTGCAGCAGCGTCTCCTCGGCCGCAGCGACCTGCGCCACCAGCACCTCCCGATGCAGGCGCAGGTCTGCCAGCTCGGCGTCCAGCGCCACCAGTTCGGCCTCGACGGCCCGGACCGAGCGGGCGTTGTCGCGGGTGACGGCCCGAAGGTCCGCCAGGCCACGCGCGAGCTGACCGGGATCACGAGCCTCACGCACGATCGCGATGGGTCCGGTCAGGTCGGCAGCGCTGCCGGTCTTGAACGTCCGCAGCGCCTGACGGGCGAGGGCGGCGGTGGCGACCTCCAGCTCCTGCTCCGCGTCGACCCGTGCGTGGCGGACGCGTTCGATGTCGCGGAGCACCGCCTCGACCTCCGCGATCGCGGACCGGCGGGCGAGCACGAGCGGGGGCAGCACGGCCTCCGTCCGACGCACCTGCCCGTCCGCCCTGCTCCCCGCCGCCCGGGCCGCCTGGAGGCTCGAGCGGGCGGTCCGGAGGGTGGCCCGTGCGGCCGCCAGGACCGCTTCGGCGTCCCGCAGCCGACGCCTCGCCGTCTGGCGTTCAGCGACCCGCGCCGCTTCGGCGAGCTCCTCGGCCGACGACTCCTGTTCGGCTCCCTCGTCGAGGTCGGGCGCCTGCCCGGCAGCGACGACCGAGCCCGGGAGGTCGGCCCACAGCAGCGCACCGAGCACGAGCACGGCCGCGGCTCTCGAACCACGGCGGCCGCGCGCGACCGCCGGCCGCCGAGCCGCGGTGGCGGCCACGGCTGCCGCTCCACGCCCCGGAACGACCCCTCGCACATCGACCTCGCAGGACCCGGCGCCCCACGCCGCGTCCGCCAGTGAGCGTACGGCCCCCCTGCCGAGGTCACGTCCGTCCGGTCCACCTGTGGTGGGACCGCAACCCGAGGCGCCGACAACGCACGGTCACCAACGGAGCGTCACCGTCGCGTGACGTAGCGCGACCCGTCCACGGGCGGGGCAGGGATCCGGTCACGGCTGGACCCGATGTCCGTCGTCGCTGGCCAACGCGGTCGCGACCTGGTGCTGACGCCGAGCCGCCTCGCGCAGGAAGTGGGCGATGGTCTCGAGCTGGTCATCGCGATAGCCGGCGTACAGCTCCTGGAGCTCGGCGACCCAATCCGTGTACAGCGGCGTGAAGGCCTCCATCACGCGGTCGGTCTCGAGCTCGATGAGGACGCTGCGCCGATCGTCGGGGTTCGGGACCCTGCGGATGAAACCCCGGGCCCCCAGGGCGTCGAGGACACCGGTCACGGACGCGGGCGCGAGCCCCGACGCCTCCGCGAGCTGACGCGGGGTGAGGGGACCCAACCGGCTCACCAGGTCGAGCATCTTCTCCTGCGTGGCGCTGAGCCCGAGCTTCTCGGCGACGACGGCGTGGAAGAGGACCGTCGCCGCGCTCGAGGCACGGCCGGCGAGCTCCAGCTCCGCCAGCAGCTGGCGTCGGCGCGCCGACGGTGCGGCCGCAGGATCGTGGCGGGGTGGGGTTGCCATGACCCACAGCCTAGGCGTACAGTTATTTCGTTCGATCGAACTAACTACTTGTCGACGGGAGCGAGACGTGACCAAGGCCATCATCATCGGCGGCGGGATCGCCGGCCCGACGACGGCGATCGCCCTCCAGCGCGCAGGCATCGAAGCGGTGGTCCACGAGGCCTACCCAGGACCCGCCGACGACGTCGGTTCCGTCCTGACCATCGCGACCAACGGCCTCGATGCCCTCCGGGCGATCGACCTCCACGAGGTGGCACCCGCCGTGGGCTTCCCCACCGCGAGCAACGTGCTGCTCGACCACCGCGGCCGACGGCTCGGCGAGGTCTCCAACGGCGGGCGCCTCCCCGACGGGACCGTCGCGCACACCGTGGAGCGCTCACGCCTGCACGGGGTGTTGCACCAGGCGGCGCTCGACCGCGGCATCCCGGTGCGGTTCGGTCAGCGACTGGTCGCAGCCGAGCCACGCAGCGGTGGTGGCGTCGTGGCGAGGTTCGCGGACGGCACGAGCACCACGGGTGACGTGTTGATCGGCGCGGACGGGGTGCACTCGACCGTCCGCGGCCTCATCGACCCGGCTGCTCCTGCGCCGCGGTACGCGGGGTTGCTCAACTTCGGGGGCCACACACCCGGCCCCGGACCGGAGGGCGCGGCAGTCGGCACCTGGTACATGATCTTCGGCCGGCGCGCGTTCTTCGGCTACGTCGTCGCACCCAAGGGCGGGACCGCCTGGTTCGCCAACCTCCCACGGCACCGCACCACGGCAGCGGAGCGGACCGACACCTCGGCGGCGTCGTGGTCGCGCCACCTGCTCGAGGTCTTCGCCGAGGACCGCGGTCCGGCGACCGATCTGATCCAGCGGGGCCAGCTCACGTTCGCCGGCGCCAACACCTACGACCTCCCCTCGGTGCCGACGTGGCGTCGTGGTCCGATGGTCATCATCGGTGACGCGGCGCACGCGCCGGCGCCGTCCTCGGGGCAGGGGGCGTCCATGGCCGCCGAGGACGCCGTCGTCCTGGCCCAGTGCCTGCGGGACCACCCCGACGTCACCGTCGCCCTCGCCGCCTTCGAGGCCCTGCGCCGCGACCGGGTCGAACGGGTCGTCGCCCACGGGGCCCGCACGAGCAGCAGCAAGACCCCCGGCCCCGTCGGGCGGGCGCTCCGCGGGCTGCTGCTGCCCCTCGTCTTCAGGTTCCTGGTCACCGACCGATCGATGGCGTGGCTCTACGACCACCACCTCGAGTGGGACCGCTCCGTCCGGCAGGACGACGTGCGCAGCGTCGGGGCCTCCGGCGGCTGACCTCGGCGCGTCACAGCACCACGGCGTAGAGCGGCACCTCGTCCGGTGACCCGCCGACGAGGGTCGCCAGCGCCCGGTCGGCGAACCCGCCCAACGGACACGCCGGCAGGTCGGCCGCCGCAGCCAGCAGCAGCAGGTTCTGCGCGAGGTGGCCGGCCTCCAGCAGCGCGTACCGGTACCCACGGTCGTCGTGGTGGGCGGTCGCTGCGGGCAGGTCGACGCCGAGCACGACCGCGACCCGGGCGCGTCGCACCCACGTGCGCCCGAACACCACCTCGAGGTCGTCGGTGGGGTCCCCCACCGAGGTCGTGCGCAGCCCGTGGGCGTCGGGCTCGTAGCGGTGCACCCCGGCGTCCAGGCCGGTGCACCGCAGGGCGACGACGTCGATGCGCAGCGGGTAGCCCGCACCGGCGGACGGCTGCGGACGCCGGGCGTCGGCGTGCGTCCGAGCCGCGTGTGCGAGCAGCCGACCGAGCCGATCCAACTCGAGCGGCGCCTCCGCGGGTTCACGGCTCGTGCGGCGTCGGGCGAGCGCGTCGACCAGGGTCACCGAGGCGTCGTCGGCGTCCGGCACGTCCGGCAACGGGACGTCGACCGCCGGCGGTGGGGGCTGTTCGGCCGGCGAAGGCGGTGAGGCATCGGCGGCCGCGGCGATCCGTGCCTCGGTGAGGTCGGCCAGGTGGTGGAACGCACCGATCCGACGGGCAGCAGCGGGTTCGGGCACGTACCCCTCCTGGTGGCAGCCGATCGACGCCCGGCACGGTCACGCGGGGTCGAGCAGCCGCGCGACGTCCTCGGCCAGGGCACGGAACGCCGCGCCCCGGTGGCTGATGGTGTCCTTCTCCGCAGGCGCGAGCTGACCGTTGGTGCGGCCGCCGTCGGTGGCATCGGCCACGAAGTACGGGTCGTAGCCGAACCCCTGGTCGCCGCGAGGCTGGTCGACGACGCGCCCCTCCATGGTCCCGCGGCGGGTCACCTCGCGTCCGTCGACGGTGACCAGCGCGGCCACGCACACGAACCGTGCCGTCCGTTCGTCCTCGGGCACGTCCGCCAGAGCCGCGACGAGGGCGGCGTTGTTGTCGGCATCGGAGGCGTCGTCACCGGCGTACCGCGCGGACCGGACCCCCGGTGCGCCGTCGAGCGCGTCCACCTCCAGCCCCGAGTCGTCGGCCAGGGCCGGCAGACCCGTCGCCGCCGCCACGGCACGGGCCTTGATCAGGGCGTTCGCCTCGAAGGTGTCGCCGTCCTCGACCGGGGGCGGAACCCCGAGGTCGGTCATCGCCACCAGCTCGACGCTGCCGCTCCTGATCTCCGGGATGGACCCACCGAGCAACCGGGCGATCTCGTCGAGCTTGTGCGGGTTGCCCGTCGCGACCACCAGCCGAGGGGTCACGGCGCGACCTCCGCAGCAACGGCAGCGCGCTGGAGGACGAACAGCTGCTCGCAGCCGGCCAACGCGAGGTCGAGCAGCGCGTCGAGGTCCGTGCGGCCGAAGGGGGCGCCCTCGGCGGTCCCCTGCACCTCCACGAGCTGCCCGGCGGCGGTGGCGACCACGTTCATGTCCACGTCGGCGCGGTGGTCCTCCTCGTAGGGAAGGTCGAGGACCGGGCGGCCGTCGACCATGCCGACCGAGACCGCCGCGATCTGGCCGGTCAGCGCGGCATCGAGGCCGTGGCGGCGCATGGCACGAGCGAGGGCGACCCAGCCACCGGTGATCGCCGCGGTCCGCGTCCCCCCGTCGGCGTCGAGCACGTCACAGTCGACGGTCAGGGTCACGTCGGGCAGTGCGTCGAGGTCGACGACGGCACGCAGCGACCGACCGATGAGACGCTCGATCTCCTTGGAGCGGCCGCCGGGACCGTTGCGCTCCCGGCGGGATCGGGTGTCGGTGGCGCCGGGCAGCATCGCGTACTCGCCCGTGACCCAACCGCGGCGCTCGCGGAAGCGGGGGGCACCCTCCTCGTGCGAGGCCGCGCAGAGCACGCGGGTGTCCCCGGAGCGGATCAGGGCGGAGCCCGCCGGCTGACGCTGGGCATCCGGTTCGATCACGACGGGGCGGAGCTGGTCGTCGGCACGACCGTCGGCGCGGGCCACGCTGGTCCTCTCGGCTCGGGAGCCGGGACGCTACCGACCGGGGCGCCTCGGGCGGGCCGCACCGACCACGACCGCGCCAGCGATCGTCGCCAGGCCGAGGATCAGCGGGACGGAGCGGGGACCACCGTCACCGACCGGGAGGCCCACCCCGGCGTCGGGCAGCACCTGCAGCTCGATCGGAGGCGGCGGCTCGTCGTCGCCACCGGGCGTGGCCGTGGCCTGCGGAGCCGCCCCGTCACCGTCAGCCGGGCGATCGGCGCCAGCGCGACGCTCGAGCCGCTCGGCGAGGTCCCCCGGCGGCCCGATCGACCGAAGCTCCTCGGGCTCCTCGGGCTCGTCGGCCGCCGGTTCGGGTTCGGGCTCGGGGGCGCGCTCGGGTGCCGGCTCCGCGGTGGCGGCCGGCTTCGCGGCCGGTGCCGCCTGCGTGCTGGCGGTCGAGGTCGTCGCACGCGACGACTCAGCGGGTGTCTCGGACGGGGACGGCGACGGGGAGGGTTCAGGGGCCGGGGCCGGGGCACCCTGGTCGCGGAAGACGACGGTCGCGTAGACCTCGTCGCCGTTCGACGCGACCCCGAACCCGACGTCGGTCAGCGGGGACCGCAGGATGTTGGCGCGGTGGCCGTCGGATCCCATCCACATCTCGTGCAGGCGGGCGCCCGCGTCCCGGTACGACAGCGAGGACGGCACGCCACGTACGAAGCCGACGTTCTCGTACCAAGCCTTCGCCGGTTGCACCTGGTCACGCAGGTTCGGGTTGTGCTTCATCTGCCCGTCCGCCGCCTGGCGGTGGGCCCAGTCGCGCGCGACCGCATCCAGCTCGGCGGACCGCGGCACCGCGGCCAGGCCCGCCCGCGCCCGCTCGTCGGCGAACCGCTGGGCGATGACCGCCTCGGTGTCCCCAGGACCCGACCCGGCGGCGCCGAGCGCCGGGGAGGGCGCCACCAGCACGAGCAGACCGGTCAGGAGGGCCATCGCCGTGAGGACGTACGGGCGCAGCGCGGCGAGCGGGTGGGACAAGGCGGGACCTCGCGGGAGGGGTGGGGAGCCGCGCGGACCGTAGGCGGCGGACCCGGTCCAGTTCGAGCAGGCACCGCCGTTCGGACCCTGTCCGGCCGGGAACCCGCACGTCAGGCTCCGCCCTGGCTGCGCTCGGTGAGCACGGCGACCGCTCTCCGCCACCGATGCGCGACCCGCGCCTCGGACCGGTTCCCCCCGCGGACGGTCCGAGCCGCCTCAGATCAGCAGCCAGCTGCGCAGATCGTCGGCCAGGGCGAGGTCACCGGAGAAGGTCTCCTGCGCCTCGGCGAGGGAGCGGTTGCGGTCGAGCGACCCGAGCACGTGGGTCAGCACCAGCCGGTGGGCGCCCGCCTCGGTCGCGATGCGCCCCGCCTCGCGGGCCGTCAGGTGCATCCCGTCGGGGTAGCCCTCCCCGTCGCCCTGCCAGGTCGCCTCGCACAGGAACAGGTCCGCGCCGCGTGCGAGCTCGACGAGGGCGGGACCTCCCGCCGAGTCCGAGGAGTACACCAGGCTCACCCCGTCGACCTCGACGCGGCAGCTGACGGTGGGTACGGGGTGGATCGCGTCCGCGAGCTCGACGTGCATCGGCCCGACGTCGAACCGGTCGCCACCGGTGACCTCGGTGACGTGGAAGACCTCGCGGAACTCGAGCGCCGAATCGTGCGACAGCAGCCCCGTCAGGGTGTCGACCACCTCGAGGGCGGCGTACAGCTCGATCGGCTGGGGGCCGGAGGGGTGGAAGCGGAGCGCGTAGAACATCCCGATCAGGTCCACGCAGTGGTCCACGTGGCGGTGGGTGATCAAGATCGCGTCGAGGTCCTCCGGGCGCGTCACCCGCTGGAGGTTGGCGCTGGAGCCGTTCCCGCAGTCGACCAGCAGCTGCGCTCCGTCGGCACGCACGAGGTACCCCGAGCACGCCCGACCCGGGCCGGTGTGCGACCCGGAACTACCGAGCACGGTCACGTCGAACGACACGCGGTCCCCTCCCGTGGGCCTGCCGCCCGGGACGGAGACGGCCGAAGGAGCCTAGCCACCGGACCCGTGGATCACGCCCAGAGCGTCTCGCTGATACGCGCGGCGATCTCGGCCACGTCGCCGGGGGCGTACGCACCGGTCGACAGGTACTTCCACCCGCCGTCGGGCGACAACGCCACGATCCTCGAGCCCTCCGGGAGCCGGCCGCACACCCGCGCGGCCACCGCGAGGCTGGCCCCCGTCGAGACCCCGGCGAAGATGCCCTCCTCCTCGGCGAGGCGGCGGGTCCACTCGAGCGCCTTGCGGGAGTCGACCTTGATGCGCCCGTCGAGCACCGACTGGTCGAGCACCTCCGGTACGTAACCCTCGTCGAGGTTGCGCAGCCCGTAGACCAGGTCGCCGTACTCGGGCTCGGCGGCGTACACCTTGATGGCCGGATCCCAGCGCTTGAGCCGCCGCCCCGCACCCGTGACCGTCCCGCCGGTCCCGAGCCCCGCCACGAACGCGGTGATGTCCGGCAGGTCGGCGATGATCTCGGGTGCCGTCGTCTCGTAGTGGGCCAGCGCGTTGGCCGCGTTGCCGTACTGGAACGGCATGTAGAGGTCCGGGTCGGCGGCCGCCATCTCCCGCGCCAGCCGCACCGAGCCGTTGGACCCCTCGCTGGCCGGCGAGTGCACGATGTCGGCACCGAACAGCGACAGGATCTGCGCGCGTTCCTCGGAGGTGTTCTCCGGCATGACGCACGTCAGCGCGTAGCCCTTGACACGACAGATCGCCGCCAGGCCGATCCCGGTGTTGCCGGAGGTGGGCTCGAGCACGCGGCCACCGGGCTGCAGCTCACCGGATGCCTCGCCGGCCTCGATCAGGTACTTGGCGACCCGGTCCTTGACCGACCCGGTCGGGTTGTGGCCCTCGAGCTTGAGGTACAGGTGGTAGCCGGGCGGCGACAGGCGCGGCAGCCCCACGAGCGGGGTGTTGCCGACCGCCTGCGCGATGTCGTCGAAGCGCAACTCAGGCGCCAGCGCCACCCGCGGACAGGTGGCGCGGTGCGTGCTCGCTCCACGCACCGTTCGCGCCCCGAGCCCGGGACGACGCGCCACCCGCTGACAGGTGGCGCGGTGCGTGCTCGCTCCGCTCCGCGCCACCCGCGACCGCGGGCATGATCGAGATCTCGGCGTTCGGCTCGACCTTCGAGTCGAGCCCGTCGAGGTAGCGCACGTCCTCGTCGTCGACGTAGACGTTGATGAACCCGCGCAGCGCCCCGTCCTCGAACAGCGAGTCCTCGATGGTGGGGTGCTGGGACACGAGGCCGCCGAAGACCTCGCCGACCGTCGCGCCGTCGGCCTGGACCTTGGCGTCACCGCCGGTGTGCTTGCGCAGGACGGTGGGGATCCGGACGGTGGCCACGGGGTACCTCGATGCGTCGGAGCCGGGGATGCGGTGGGTCGACGCCGACCCACCGTGCGGCTGCGGAGGGTACCGCCGAGGGTCCACGCGACCCCACGCCACAGGGGGAACGCGGCGAGCTCCCGCGACCTTCCTGCCCCGCTCGCGCTCGCGGCGCCCCGGCGCCCCGGCGGCACGAACCGCACGACCGAACGTGCGTTCGTCGTCGCCCCGTGGCGACTAGCGTGCCCGGCCATGCGCACGATCTCGCTGCCCGTCGCCCGCCGCCTCGCGCTCACCGCGCAGGGGCTCGACCGCCCACGGCCACCGGCCACGACCCGACGCGACGTACGCCACCTACGTCGCGTCACGGCCGCCACCGACATCGTGCAGCTCGATTCGGTCAACGTGCTGGCGCGGGCCCACGAGCTGCCGTTCTGGTCCCGGATCGGCCCCCACGATCGCGCCGCCCGCGACGCCTGGTTGTGGGGCTCGCGCGAGCTGTACGAGGGGTGGATCCACGTGCAGTCGTGCACCTCCGTCGACGTCTGGCCGCTGCTGCACCACCGACGGGCCACACCGCTGAAGTGGCCCAGCCTCCAGCAGGTCGTCGAGGACGATCCGGGCTACGTCGAGAAGGTGCTCGACGAGGTCGCTGCCAACGGTCCGACGTCCGTGGCCGACCTGTCCGATCCGGGTGCGCGCAGCGGTCCGTGGTGGGGCAACCCGAAGGGCAAGGTCACCCTCGACTACCTCCACGTGCGCGGGGACCTGGCCGTCCACACCCGGACCGCCAACTTCGTGACCGTGTACGACCTCGCCGAACGCATCATCCCCGCGCACGCCCGCGAGTCCGAGGTCCCGCCCACCGAGGTCGCCCACCAGCGGCTGCTGCTGCGCGCCGCCCGAGCCCACGGCATCGCCACGCTGGCCGAGCTGGCCGACCACCACCGGCTGCGGGTCCCCGAGGCCCGACCAGCGCTCGCAGCGCTCGTGGCACGCGGCGAGCTCGACGAGGTGCGTGTCCGAGGACTGGAACACGAACCCCGCTACGTGCTGCCGGGCGCCCGCGCCGCCCGCACGATCCCGGCCCGCACGCTCCTGTCCCCGTTCGACCCGGTGGTGTGGCACCGCGGCCGGGCCGAGGCGCTGTTCGGCTTCCGCTACCGCATCGAGATCTACGTCCCCGAGGCCAAGCGCGTCCACGGCTACTACGTGCTGCCGTTCCTCCTCGGTGACCGGCTCGTCGCGCGGGTTGACCTGAAGGCGGACCGGGCCGGTGGCCGGCTGCAGGTGCGCGGGGCCTTCGCCGAGCCGCACGTCGACCGTGCGTACGTCGGGCGTGCGCTGGCCGAGGAGCTGTGCGAGCTGGGCGCCTGGCTCGGGGTCCCCGAGGTGGTCGTCGCCCGCAACGGTGACCTGGCCGATGCGCTGGCCGCCTCCCTCGGCTGACCGGGGTCGTCGTACGTCAGCGCTCGGTAGCGTCCCGCGACGCCGATGCACCGATCAGGACGTGACGTGGACCCGCAGCTGGCACGGCGCGCACCCAAGGTGTCCCTGCACGATCACCTCGACGGGGGGCTGCGCGTAGCCACCGTCCGCGACCTGGCCGGTCGGATCGGCCACCCGCTCCCGGCCGACGACGAGGAGAGCCTGCGCGCCTGGTTCTTCCAGGGTGGTCGCGGCGCCGACCTCCCCCGCTACCTCGAGGCGTTCGACCAGACCGTCGCCGTGCTCCAGCGCGCCGACGCACTCCGGCGCGTCGCGTGCGAGTTCGCCGAGGACCTCGCCGACGACGGCATCGTCCACGGTGAGGTGCGGTACGCCCCCGAGCTGTCGACCGCCGGTGGCCTGACCTACGACGAGGTCATCGACGCGATCCTCGCCGGCTTCGCCGAGGGGCCCGCGGACGTCGAGGTGCGCCTCATCGTCTGTGCGCTGCGCCACCTCGACCACGCCGCGGCGGCCTTCGCGGCGGCGGGGAGGTTCGTGGACCGCGGGGTCGTCGCGGTCGACCTCGCCGGCCCGGAGGACGGGTTCCCCGCCACGGCACACGCGGCGGCCATCGGCCTGGCCCGCGAGGCTGGTCTCGGGGTGACCCTGCACGCCGGCGAGGCGTTCGGACCCGCCTCGGTCGCCGACGCCCTCGACGCCGGTGCACAGCGGCTCGGCCACGGGGTCCGGATCGTCGAGGACCTCGGCGAGGACGGTGCTCCCGGCCCCGTCGCCGCCCGGGTCCTGAGCGCCGGCATCCCCCTCGAGGTCTGCCCGACCTCCAACGTCCACACCGGCGTGGCCGCGGACGTGGCCGGCCACCCGATCGCACGGCTGCGGGACGCGGGGTTCCGCATCACGCTCAACACCGACAACCGCCTGATGAGCGACGTCACCCTCACCTCGGAGGCGCTGGCCGTCCACGACGCCTTCGGTTGGGGTCTGGCCGAACTCGAGGAGGTGACGGCGACCGCCGTCGAGGTCGCGTTCCTGCCGGACGGCGAGCGGGCCGTCCTCCGGGACCGCGTCGCCCGTGGCTACGCAGCCCTCCGCCCCTGACGTGCCAGCCCGCCCGCCACGGAGCCGTGCCCGCGGCTCACCGGTCGGCGGAGCCGTCACGACGGGACGGGAGCGCCTCGCGAGCCCGGGCCGGCGCGCGCCCGAGCTTGGCCAGGGTCGTGTCGGAGTGGTGCTGGAGGTGGGCCGGGTCGAGGTGTTCGAGCGCGCGCTCGCGCTGCGAGCGCGTCATGGGTGGGAACGAACCGACCACCTCGCGCTGGGCCGCATCGAGCACGACCCAGTGCTTGCCGTCCTCGTCCTCCCACGCACCGATGGAGCCGTCCACGCGGCGGGCGTGCTGGTAGGCCTGCCAGTACGGCTGGGCCTCACGCCGCAGCTTGTTCAGGACGATCGGGCCCACCACGGGGCCGTAGCGTCGCAGCGCCTTCGCCACCGGCACCCACACCGCCACGTCTCGTCCTCCCGTCGGGGCAGCCGTCAGGCCGCGCTGTCGCGCACCAGCACGCGCTTCTCGGACACCTCGCCGTCCACGATCGAGAACGCTCGGACGTCGGGCCGGTCCCGGTCCTGCAGCGTCACGATCAGGTAGGTCGCCTCGGGGTAGGCCGCGAGGCGGATGTCGGTCGCCGAGGGGTAGGCCTGGGTGTGGGTGTGCGAGTGGTAGATCGCGAGCCCCCAGCCCTCGTCCTCGATCTCGCGCATCGCCCGCAGCAGCTGCTTGGCGTCCATCACGTAGTAGGTCATGGAACGTTCGGCGTTGTCGATCGGGTAGTGGGCGCAACTCCCGTCGGCGCGGACGCCGAGCAGCCCGCACACCTCGTAGGGGAAGTCCGACCACGAGTGCTCGACCAGCAGGTCCCAGGTCGCGGGATCGAGCTCGAACACCTCGTCGTGGGGGGTGTCGATGGCGGCAACCTCCTCGGACGCCGGCGACCAGCCGACGCGGCGGCTCGACGGTACCGGACGTCTCAGCGCCGCTGGAGCCAGCGGTAGGGGGCCGCGGCGAACCGGACGAGAGGGTGGCCCGTGATGCGTTCGTGCCGGGCACGCCACCGGTCGCGCTCGGCCTTCACCCGGTCCCGTTCGGTCTTCACGCGATCGAGCTCGGCGGCGGCCTCGCGCAGCTCGGCATCCCGATCTGACCTCGCCGCGAGCGCGAGGTCGTGGAGGCCGCGCAGGAGGTGGTTGGGCGGGGCGGCCGCCCGCCCCACGGTCGGTGCCTCGCCGTGGGGCGCTCGCCGCAGGACCCAGACCGGCTCGGCCGCCTTCACCCCGGTCGCGGCCACCAGTTCCTCGCCGAGCACGTCGACCGGGTGGATGCGCGGTCCGCTGAGACCGGCCTCGGCCAGCCGCGTCTCGAAGTCGACGCCGTACAACCGGACGTGGTCGGCCTGCCCGAACCGGGCGATCCGCTCCTCCTCCGGCGCATCCGGCTCCTCGTCGGTGGCGCGTGAGGCGCGGAAGGGGACCTGGACCAGCGCTCGACCGCCAGGACGCAGGACGCGCGCGATCTCACGCATCGCGGCGCGATCGTCCGGGACGTGCTCGAGGACGTGGTAGCAGAGCAGCAGGTCGACGGCGTCGGACGCGAAGGGGAGGTGGGTCACCGATCCCCGGACGTCGACGGCCCGCCCGTCAGCGTCCGGGTCGAGATCGACGCGGACGTACCTGCCCACCCTCAGCTGGTCGAGCTGCGCGGTGGTGTACCGCGACGGGGCGATGTCGACGACCGTGGCCGCGTGCGCCAGCGTCGGACCGAGGCCGTCGAGGAGCACCGCCAGGAACCGGTGCCGCTCCAACGCCCCGCAGCTCGGACACCGTGCGTTCGGTCGGGATCGGACACCGCCGGGCCGGAACCCGTCCACGGGCCGATGGCACGTCGGGCAGAAGTGCTGGATGTGGGTCACGGCGTCGGCTGGACTCATACGGTTCGACCGTAGCCACGGAACGCGTGGTGTCTGCCCGACCAGGAGACGGTGACGATGGCACTCGACGAGGACCTCCGCACGCTCGCGACCGGACCCAACTTCGCGGCCCTGACCACGTTGTTCACGGACGGAACGCCGCAGACGCAGGTCATGTGGGTCGACGCCGACGACACCCACGTCCTCATCAACACCGAGGTGCACCGGCAGAAGTTCCGGAACGTCGAGGCCGATCCGCGGGTGACCGTCGCGATCATCGACCACGAGGACCCCTACCGCTACATCGAGGTCCGCGGCCGGGTCGTCGAGGTCACGCGGGGGGACGAGGCGCGCGCCCACATCGACGCGTGTTCGCGTCGGTACTTCGGCCGCGACTACCCGAGGGCGGTCGAGTCGGAACGGGCCATCCTGCGGATCGCTCCGGACCGGGTCAACAAGCGGGGGTACTGACCCGTCGGACGGAGCTACGGTCGCCGCCCACCGGCTGGGAGGCATGAGGGTGGTGGAGACCGTGGGAGCACGGGGCGACGAGGCGACCGGGCTCGACGATCGGAGGCGGGTCGTGCTGGCCGCGCTGGCCGACACCTTCGCCCCGGCCGTCCGGCCGCCGGCGGCGGAGCGGGACGATCCGCACGGCTTCTGGGCGCGGACCGCCGCCGACGTCGGCGTGGGACAGCTCCTGGCCGACCGCCTCGAGGAGCTGCTCGCACTCGACGAGCTGGCTGAGCTCGGCAAGCTCCTCGACCTTCTCCGCGTCACCGGCTTCGCCCGCCTGCCGCAGGGCGGACGTGAGCGGGTCCTGGCGACCCTGTCGGCCGTCAACCCGGAGGCCAAGCTCGGGCTCGACGGCATCCGTGGGGTGGCGCTGCAGCTGTTCTACGGTGCCGTCGACGTGACCGGCAGCAACCCCAACTGGCCCGCCCTCGGCTACCCGGGTCCTCCCGAGGTCGCCACGGGGCCGCGCTCGCTGCGGGGGTTCGTCCCTGACACGGCCTCGGGCACGGTCGAGCTCGAAGCGGACGTGGTGGTCGTCGGGTCGGGCTCGGGGGGCGGTGTGATCGCTGGCGAGCTCGCCAGCCAGGGTCTGGACGTGGTGGTGCTCGAAGCCGGGGGCCACCACGAGGAGGCCGACTTCCCCGCCGACGGGATGTCCGCCCTGCGGGAGCTGTACTGGCGGGGCGGGTTGAACCTCACCGCCGAGGGCAACATCGCCATCCTGGCCGGCGCGACCCTCGGGGGCGGCTCCACCGTCAACTGGCAGAACTGCGTGCGACCGCCCGAGGAGGTCCGCACCGCCTGGGCGCAGGAGCACGGGCTGACGGGGCTCGACGGCCCGGCGTTCGACGAGCACCTCGACGCGGTGCTGACACGCATCTCGGCCACCGACAGCTGCACGGACCTCAACCCCACCAACCAGCGGCTCGCCGACGCGGCGGACCAGCACGGCTGGGCGTGGTCGAAGGCGGTCCGCAACACCGACCCAGCGACCTACGACCCGGCGACGGCCGGACACGTCGGCTTCGGCGACCGGACCGGCAGCAAGCAGGGGACGCTGCGCACCTACCTGCGTGATGCCGAGGCTGCCGGCGCACGGATCATCACCCGGGCGACCGCCACCCAGGTGCTGCGCGCGGGGGGCAGGGCGGCGGGTGTCGAGGCGGATGTGACGCTGCCCAGCGGGGATCACATCGCGCTGCGGGTCCGGGCCACGGACGTGGTGGTCGCCTGCGGCGCGCTCGAGACCCCGGCGCTGCTGCTGCGATCGGGGATCGGGGGCCCCGCCGTGGGCCAGCACCTGCGCCTGCACCCGGTGCCGGTGCTCACCGGGGTCTACGACGAGGACCTGCGCGCGTGGTGGGGCCCGCCGCAGGCGACCATCGTCACCGAGCACCGGGCCGCGGTCGAGGGCCACGGCTACCTCATCGAGACCGCCCACCTGAGCCTGTCGATCACCGCGGTGACGCTGCCGTGGCGGTCGGGCCGCGACCACAAGCTGCTCATGGGTCGGTTCGCGCACCTCGGGACGTTCATCGCGGTGACGCGCGACCACGGCACCGGCACGGTGACCCTCGACGCGCAGGGCCAGGCCGAGATCCACTACCCGCTCGACGACCCGCTCGACGAACGGGTCCGGCGGCACGCCATCCGGTCCCTGATCGAGCTGCACGTCACCGCTGGCGCGAAGGTGATCATCGACTCCCACCGCGACCTGTTGCTGTGGCGCCGGGGCGAGTCCGTGGAGGACTTCGTCCACCGCTCGCAAGAGGCCGGGTTCGGTGCGGGAGGCCGGGTGCTGTTCAGCGCCCACCAGATGGGGTCGGCCCGGATGGGTACGGATCCGGCCACCTCGGTCGCGGACCCGACCGGGCAGCTCCACGACGTCCCGGGCGTGTGGATCGGCGACACCTCCGCCTTCCCCACCGCGGTGGGGTCCAACCCCATGCTCACCTGCATGGCGCTGGCGCGGCGCACGGCCCACACGATCCTCGCGCTGCGGCCCCCAGCCACCTCCTCCAGCTGACGCCGCCTACCGCACCTCGGTGCGACCCGACGGGTCGTCGGTGAGCTGCCCGATGCGGGCAGCGTCGTGGCCGGCCGCGCGCAGGCCGTCGACCAGCTCCTCGGCCGCTGCTTCCGGCAGCGCGAGCAGCAGCCCGCCGGAGGTCTGCGCATCGGCGAGGACGACCAGGTCGTCCTCGGCCACGGTGAGACCGACGTCGAGGTCCGCACGGGCGTGCGCCAGGTTGCGCTGGGTGCCGCCGGGGATCTCCTTGGCGTGCAGGAGCGGATCGAGTCCGGGGAGGCGCGGGACGGCGGCCACCTCGAGGCGGGCGCCGGTCCCCGAAGCGCGGGTGATCTCGCGCAGGTGGTTGAGCAGCCCGAACCCGGTCACGTCCGTGCCGCACCGTCCGCCGAGGTCGAGCGCGAGCTGGGCCGCGGTCCCGTTCGGCCGAGTCATCTCGGTCACCGCGGCGGCGTAGAGCTCGGCCAGCTCACCGCCCGGGGCGGTCGCGTCCGGGTCGCGGCGCTTGACGGCCGTGGTGGTCAGGCCGGTGCCGAGCGGTTTGGTCAGCACGAGCGCGTCGCCGGGGACGCCGCCGGCGTTGGTGAGCATCCGGTCGGGGTCGACCTCGCCGACCACCGCTTGGCCGTAGAGCGGCTCGGGACCGTCGATGGTGTGACCGCCGGCGACCACCCATCCCCCCTCCGATGCTGCCGCCTGCCCGGCGGACAGGACGGTCGCCAGGAGGCTGAGTTCGAGCTGCTGGGCCGGCCACGCCGCGAACGCCAACGCGAACAGCGGGGTCCCTCCCATCGCGTGCACGTCGCTGCCCGCGTTGACGGCCGCGATGCGACCCCAGGTGTCCGCATCGTCGACGATCGGCGTGAACACGTCGATGGTGGCCACCAACGCCCGCCCGTCCGGCCGGCGCCACACGATGGCGTCGTCGCCGTGCTCACGCCCCACGAGGAGGTCGGCTGCTCCGGTCGGCGCGATCGCTCCCAGCACCGAGGCGAGGTCACCCGGCCCGAGCTTGCAGGCGCACCCGGCACCGTGGCTGTAGGCGGTCAGGCGTGGCGTCGCGGAGGTCTCCATGACCAGGAGCGTAGGCCGTTGCCCGACGCGGTCGACCGCTGGGGAGCCAAGATAATAGGAACCGTTCCGAGAACTGTGTTACGTTCCTCCGTCTCACCCGTGGAGCGGAGGCGAACCATGACGAGGACACGGTGGCTGGCGCTGACCGCCGCCACGATGCTGGTGACGGCGTGCGGCGCCGGCGACGACACCGCGGACGCCGACAGCGCCACCGCGCAGGACGCGGCGACCGCTGCGACCGGCGACCCCGAGGACGACACCGAGGACGACACGGAGGACGAGGAGGCGCAGGTCGGCGAGGACGATCGCCAGGAGCACGACGACCCGCAGCGGCGCCTCGTGGTCGCCGAGGACGAGTCCGGCGGCGTGCTCCTCGTCGACCTCGATGCGTGGGAGGTCACCACGACCCTGGACCTCGGCGGCCCCGTGGTGACGCACGGCGCCGCGCTGACCGAGGACCGCCGGTTCCTCCTGCTCCCCCACGAGGACGCCGTCAGCGTCGTCGACGGTGGCGTGTGGTCCTCCCGCCACGGCGACCACGCGCACCACTACTCGGCCGATCCGACGGTCGTCGGGCGGATCGAAGGACCGAAGCCCTCCCACCTCGTCAGCGCCGGCGGGCGCAGCGCGCTGTACTTCGACGGCAGCGGCGAGGCCCACCTCCTCGACGACCAGGCGCTCCGGGACGGGGATGCGGCACCGGTCGCGACCGTCACCACCGGCGAGCCGCACCACGGCTTCGCCATCCCTCTCGGGGACGAGTTGCTCGTCACCGTCCCCACACCCGACATGGTCGACATGCCCGACCGCGTCGGTGTCGCCGACGAGGACGGGATCGTGAGCGACGAGTTCACCTGCACCAAGACCCATGGCGAGGCGGTGCTCGACGGCGGCGCAGCAGCGGCCTGTGAGGATGGCGTCCTGATGGTCACGGCCGCCGGCGAGCGCTGGGACGCGACGCACGTCCCGTACCCCGACGTCGACGACGTCGACCCCTACGAGTACGGCCCTGCCCGCGCGTGGGTGCTGGCGGCGCCGGACGGCGTCGACTGGCTGACCGCGCCGCTCGGCGCACGCCACGTCCTACGGGTCGACCCAGCAGCGGGGACCGCCGAGGCCTTCGATCTCGACCAGGACGTCGCCATGTTCGGGTTGGCGGCCGACGGCGAGGGTCGCCTGATCGTCCTCACCACCGACGGAGCACTGCAGGCCCTCGACCCCGAGGACGGCACGGTGCTCGCACGGCGTGAGGTCATCCCGCCGTTCGAGGAGGGCGATCCCGGACGGCCCTTCCACCGGCTGGTGCGCTCCGGTGACCACCTCTACGTGACCGACCCCACGACCGACACCGTCACCGAGGTGGCGACCGCGGACCTGACGGTGACGCGCACACTGGAGCTCGACCTCACGCCGGGGTTCCTCGGCGTGCTGGGCGGCTGACAGACGGGCCCCCGACGGGAGAGGAGACCCACGTGCACATCGACCACGTCGTCCTCGCGGCGCGCTCGCGCCGCGACGCCGAGCGGGCCCTGACCGAGGCCGGGCTCGGCGTCGCCCGGGGTCGCGAGCTGCCCGGCCTCGGGCTGTCCAACCTGGTGGTCCCGCTCGGCGACGCCTTGCTCGAGGTGCATTACCCCGACGGGCGCACCCCGGACGCCGCAGCGCCCCCGCTGCTCCGGATCGACCGAGCAGCGCTCGAGGCCGACCCCGAAGAACCGCTCGTCCCGGTCGCCTGGATCGTGGCCTACGAGCGGGAGGACGAACTGCGCGACCTCGCCTCCACCAACGACGCCCCCATCCACGAGTCACCTGCCGAGGGGCCAGGCTTCCCGCCCTACGTGCTCGCGGGCTTCGGCGCGACCTTCGACCGCCCCTGGCTCCCGGCCCTGATCCACTGGCCGGTCCCACCGGCTCAGCGGCCCGCAGCGCTCGCGGCCGACCACCGCCGTCACCCCACCGGCATCCAACGGCTGGACGTCGACGGGCCGGCCGACGACATCGCGGCGTGGTGCGGAGGGCACCCTCCGGCTCTGCGCTGCGGCCCGGGGCACAGGGGGCCACGGGCCGTCACGGTCGGGTTCGCCGACGGTGGGTCCACGGTGTTCGGGGCGGAGGGCGCTGGCTGAGCCACGGGCGGTCCCGTCGGCGCCTCGCGGGCGTCAGGGTGTGAACACGTGGGTGCCGCCGTAGAGGACGACCTGGGTGCCGTTGGGGACGCGCTGGAACAGCCAGCGACCGTCGGCCATCGCGATCCGTACGCACCCCGAGCTCGCCGGGCCAGCCGGCACGTTCGGCGAGCCGTGGATCGCCCACGGGCCGTAGAAGTACATCGGGTCCCACATCGAACCGATGCCGTAGCTCGACGGCTTCTCGCCCGCGATGCGGCGGCCGATGGTGAACGTGCCGATGGGCGTCTCGGCCCGCAGGACCTGACCGTCCTGGCTCTCGAACGTGCCACCGCGCCCGGTGCTGGCCTTCATCGTGGTGACCCGTCGATCCCCCTCCACCAGGTGGAGCACCTGGAGGTCCATGTCGACCTCGATGCGGGTGGACGGACCACCCCGCAACGTGGGCTCCTTCGGTGAACCGTCGAGGGCCGCCAGCGTCTGCGGCCCGAGGGCGCCGTCCACGCTCAGGCCCTGCACGGCCTGGAACGCCATCAGCGCCGAGGCCGTCTGCTGCCCGAGGGCGCCATCCGCCGAACCGACGAGGTAGCCGAGCTCGATGAGCCGCTCCTGGGCGTCGACCAGCTCCTGCTTCTTCGCCGCCGCCGCACGCTCGGCCTCGCGGGCCGCCTCCTCCGCGAGCCGGGCTTCCTCGGCGATGCGCTCCTCCTCGGCCAGGCGTTCGGCCTCCTCTGCCTCGGCCGCGAGCCGCGCCGCCTCCTCGGCCGCCGCCGCCGCAGCCGCTGCCTCCTCCGCTGCCAGACGCTCCGCCTCGGCCTCCTCGGCCACCAGGCGCTCCGCCTCGGCGAGTCGTTCCGCCTCCGCGTCGGACGACGTGCCGGACGGGGCCCCGGCGGCCGCCGGTTCCGCGGCCACGTCCCCGCCGCCCTGGAGCACCACCGCCGCCGTGGCGATCACGGTCACCGCGGCGACCGCGCCTGCCACCACCATCCACCGACGACGTACCCCCGTGCCGTCCTGCATGTCACCACCCGCGTCACCGCTGCTCACAACGTCGCTCCGAAAGCTCGCCCATCGGGCAGCAGCCTGCCAGAACCGGCACCGTGAAGCGCGGTCAGTTCGGTGAGAAGGTGTGCTGTCCGCCGTACAGCACGACCGACGTACCGTTCGGGACGCGGTCGAACAGCCAGATCGCGTCGGCGCGACTCACCCGTACGCACCCGTGGCTGGCGGGTCCGGCCGGTACCGAGTTCGACCCGTGGATCGCGAAGCCCTTGTAGTAGTACATGGGGTCGTAGAGGGTCCCGAGGCCGGACGACGACTCGCGCAGGCCCGCGATGCGGCGCTCGATGGTGAAGCTGCCGACGGGGGTCCGGGCCCGCGCGGTCCCACCGCTGAGGGTGGGGTACTCGGCGCCGTTGCCGGAGCTGACCTTCAGCGTCACCACACGGGTGCCGCCCTCCACCAGGTGCAGGACCTGCCGGTCGAGGTCGACCTCCAAGCGCGTCGCCGGTCCGTCACGCAGCACCGGCTCGGCCAGCGGCTCGGCCAGCGTCGCGGTGGTCTCGGGGCCGAGGATGCCATCGACCTGGATGCCGTTGACCGCCTGGAACGCCATCAGCGCCGCCGTGGTCTGCTGGCCCTGCTCACCGTCGACCGCGCCGACCAGGTAGCCGAGCTCGACCAGCCGCTCCTGCGCGGCGAGCAGCGCCTGACGTGCCTCCTCGGCCGCTCGTGCCTCCTCGGCCCGGCGTTCGGCCTCCAGCCGCTCCTCCTCGACGCGGGCCGCCTCCGCCGCCGCGCGTGCCGCCCGCTCCGCTTCGGCCTGTTCCGCTGCCGCCCGGTCAGCTGCCGCCCGCTCGGCCTCCTCCGCCGCGCGCTCCTCCTCCGCCTGACGGTCGGCGGCGATCCGCTCCGCTTCCTCAGCGGCTGCGTCGCCCTCGGTCGGGTCGGCCGGCGCCGCCTCAGCCTCCACCTCGCCCGCGGTCACGGGGGTCCGCGACGGGACGCCGGTCGCGGTCGCCGCGGCCCCAGCGCCGAGGACGACCAGCGACAGGCCGACGATCCACGGCAGCACCCGCCGGTGCTCCACCTTGCTCGATCCCACGTTCCGCCCCCGCTCCACCACCCCGCGCACGCCCGTGCGGCACCCAGCATGACAGAACGTGACCGTCGCCGCCCGAGGAGACCACGACGGATCGACGGTGACGTTCAGCCCTTGCGTGGGCCCGGGATGAAGGTGTTGGTGCGCCGCACGTACTCGTCGTAGCCCTGGCGCGTGCTGCCACCCGACGACATCCCGCGTTCGGTCAGCGCCACCCCGGACACCTGCACGATGAACAGGGTCATCAGTGCCGACCCGATGGCCGCCCACCACGCGCCGGTCGCCAACGCCAGGAGGTAGTAGGCCCACCAGACGGTCGCGTCCCCGAAGTAGTTGGGGTGCCGGGTGTAACGCCACAGGCCCCGATCCATGACCTTGCCGCGGCTGCCGGGGTCGGCCAGGAAGCGCGACAGCTGCCAGTCCCCACCGGCCTCGAAGACGAGACCCACCAGCCACACCAGCACGGCCGCCACGTCGAGCCAGCCCAGGGTCTCGGGCGACGACCGGTGCAGCGCGGCGAGCAGGGGCAACGAGATGACCCACGCCAGCCCGGCCTGCAGCCAGAAGACCGTGAACAGCGAGGTGACGGGGAACGACTCGGGGCGCTTCTCACGCATGGCGACGTAGCGCTTGTCCTCGCCCTCGCCCCAGTTACGCCTGGTGATGTAGACCGACAGCCGCAGGCCCCAGGTGGCCACGAGGATCAGGACCAGGCCGGTCCGTGGGCCGGCCCCGTCGCCGAGCACGGCGTAGACGACGGCCAGCACCACGAACGACAGGCCCCACACGCGGTCGACGAGCGACGCGTCGTGGCGCACCACGCTGATGGCCCAGGTCACCGTCATGAGCACCAGGACCGCGGCCAGGCCCCCTGCCCACACCTGCCAGATCGCCACGCTCCGCCTCCTCCGTCAGAGCCGGTTCGCACCAAACCAGCTGTCGGATGAGCGTCTCGTCAGTCGAGCAGGTCCGGCTGCTCGCTGACGATGCGGTCGTACAGCGGCTGGAACGACAGCCACCCGACGAACTCGTTGCCGACCTGACCGCGGGTCTTGTCGGCCTCGGCGGGGTCGATGTGCACGGGGTCGCCGGCCGCGTCAGCCAGCAGCTGGACCTCGCAGCTGCGCTCCATGGCGATGAACCACCACGCGGCCGCGTCCACGGTCGTGCCGACCGTCAGCAGGCCGTGGTTGCGCAGGATGCACGCCTTGTGGTCCCCGAGCGCGGCGGCGATGCGCTTCGACTCGTCGAGCTCGAGCACCACGCCCGTGTAGTCGTCGAACAGGCCGGTGTCGCCGGCGAAGGCGCAGCTGTCCTGCGTCAGCGGGTCGGGCACCTTCCCGAGCGTGGAGAACGCACGCCCGGCCGGCGAGTGGGTGTGAGCCGCCGCGACCGCGTCGAGACGGTTGGCGTGGATCTGCGAGTGGATGGCGAACGCGGCCGCGTTGACCGGGTACGCCCCCTCGACCACGTTGCCGTCGTGGTCGACGCAGATCAGGTCCGAGGCGCGGATCTGGCCGAAGTGCATCGCGAAGGGGTTGACCCAGAACAGGTCGTCGAACTCGGGGTCGCGTGCGGTCACGTGCCCGGCGACACCCTCGTCGAACCCCATCTCGGCGAACAGCCGGAAGGTCGCCGCCAGCCGCTGCTTGCGGTGCGTGCGTTCGGCATCGACGTCGTCGAAGGTCGGCGGGACGCGGTAGCGCAGCTGCTCGGCGGGGACGGCGGTCGGACGTGTGCCCACGGTTGGCTCCTCGGGACGGCGGCGCGGGGCCGGGACGGACGGGTCGGGAGGGACTTCGACACCGGCGGCTCGGGTACCTCCCAGTACGCGAAGCCGTGGGCGGTGCCTGGTACCAGCGGTCCGCGCCCTACCCTGCCGCCGATGCGCGCCCACAGCCTCGACGACGTCGCACGCACGGTGGTGGACTGCCGCGCGTGCCCGCGCTTGGTCACCTGGCGCGAGGGGGTCGCCGCGACCAAGCGCGCCGCCTACGCGGATCAGACCTACTGGGGTCGACCCGTACCCGGGTTCGGTGACCCGGCCGCCCGGGTCGTCGTCGTCGGGCTCGCCCCAGCCGCGCACGGCGCCAACCGGACCGGCCGGATGTTCACCGGGGACCGCTCGGGCGACTGGCTGTTCGCCTCGCTGCACCGCACCGGGTTCGCCAACCAACCGACCTCCGTGTCCGTCGACGACGGCCTCGAACTGTCCGGGGTGTGGATCACCGCGCCGGTCAAGTGCGCTCCGCCGCAGAACCGACCCACCGTCATCGAGCGCGACACCTGCGCCCCGTACCTGGCCGCCGAGCTCGACCTGCTGCCCTGGCGCGTGGTTGTGGCGCTCGGTGGGTTCGGGTTCGCGGCCGCGCTGTCGTTCACCGGCTGGGAGGGCAAGAAGCCCCGTTTCGGGCACGGCGTCTCGGTCCCCCTGCCGGGCGGTCGGACGCTGCTCGGCAGCTACCACGTCAGCCAGCAGAACACCTTCACCGGCCGGCTGACCGAGGCGATGCTCGACGAGGTGTTCCTCGAGGCTTCGCGACTGGCGCGAGGTTCCGACAGCTAGGTCCGTCGAGCAATGGATGCGACGTCGGAGTCGTCCTCAGTCATGGTGGGGACGGTCGTTCGACCCAGCCAGGAGAAGGTGAGCCCTGCCATCCGATGACCCCAACGACGGGAGAGGTGATGCGACGGATCATGACGATGCTGGCCGCGACGCTGCTGGCGGTCGGGATGACCGCAGGGCCCGCGATGGCCATGCAACCGCCCGGCCACGGCGCGCAGGACCACTTCGGCTGCGTCGACGGCGAGGACAGCGCGGTCGCGGGCCACCCGGGTGCCGCCGGCCTGGTCGATGCCACGCCACTGGTGGGAGGCTTGACCGATGACCCGCTGCCGACCGCGTGGAACGCGGTTGAGCACGCTGACCCGATCGACTTCGGGACGTGTTGATCGGCCGAGCGCACCTGCCTGGGGCCCGCCACGATGGCGGGCCCCAAGCGGGTGCGGTCCACGGCGCCGCGGGCGCCCGCGTAGGGGAGGTCCTTGTCGGCGAGTTCGCGCATGAACGCGGTGGCGCACGCGCGGGAAGCGGCCATCCGCACACCGTCACTGCGATCTTGCGGAGACCACTCGGATCGGGCTCGACGACACCGACGGCACCCGACGTCGGGGGGCGGTCGCAGGATCAGCCTGCCGACCGCCCGACCGTGCGCGGTGCAGGTCGCGGCCGATCGCGACGGTGCGCTCGATCAGCGCGTCGACGTCGTCCGCCTCGGTGCGGAAGCTCAGGAGGCATGCACGCAGCACGTAGCGGCCGCGGTGGCGCGCGTTGGACGGGAACACCCGCCCGTCGTCATGCAACGCGTAGAGGATCCGCTCGTTGAGGTCGTCGAGGTAACCGGCGGCATCCGGGTCGTCGCGCAGGTCGGGCGGGACGTAGCGGAACCCGACGATCGACAGCTCCGGGGCGATGGTCGGCTCGAGTTCGGGGTGCTGGATCACACGGTGGTGCAGCCAGCCGGCGAGCGCGACGTCGTGGGTGATACGGCGCTCGAACGTGCCCCAACCGTGCGCGAGCAGGGACACCCACACCGGTAGCGCATCGAAGGGTCGGGTGAACTGCGGCGTCCACTGGTAGCGCTGCACCGTGTCGCGCACCACCTCGGTGTCGTAGCTGGTGTAGTCGGTCTCCAGCGTGAACGCGCGGTACTGCGTCTCCGGGTCGCGGAACAGCACCAGGCTCGAGCTGATCGGGGTGTTGAGCCACTTGTGCGGGTCGCAGGTGATCGAGTCGGCCCGTTCGATGCCAGTGAACCGGCCGCGGAGACCAGCGGTCATGGCGGCTGGTCCTCCGTAGGCGGCGTCGACGTGGAGCCAACAGCCGTGGGTGGCGGCCACCTCGGCGAGCTCCTCGAGCGGGTCGATCGCCCCGAACTCGGTGGTGCCCGCGGTGCCGACCACGACCAACGGCTGAACGCCGGCGGCACGATCGGCCTCGATCGCGGCCGCCACCGCGGAGGCGGGCATCCGCAACCGCTGGTCGGTGGGGATGCGCCGCACGGCGGCCGTGCCGAGCCCGAGCAGGTCAGCCGCCCGGTCGATCGTGTCGTGCGCGTCCTCCGAGGCGTAGATCGCCATCGGCCGACCAGCGGCGACGCCGTCACGGCGGACGTCGTGGTCGGCGAGGTGGTCGCGCGCCGCTGTCAACGCCATGAGGTTCGCGGTGGCACCGCCAGCGACGAAGGCGCCCGACGCACCGGCCGGCAGTCCGAACCGGTCGGCGAACCACGTCAGCAGGTTGGTCTCGACCTCGGTGGCTCCGGGGCTGATGAACCAGCCGCCCGCGTTCTGGTTGAAGCCGGCGGCCAGCAGCGCCGCAGGCGCGCCCGGCACCGTGCCGGCACCGGTGATGTAGGCCATGAACCCGCTGTGGCCGGTGTGGGTGCAGTTCTCGAGGGCCAACGTGCGCAGGTGGGCGAACAGCTCGTCGTCAGGCAGCGGATCATCAGGGACGGGACGGGTGACCGCGGCGCGGACCTCGGCAGGGGTGGCCGCACGGCGCACCGGGAGCTCAGGCAGCCGCGTGAGGTACTCCTGCCACAGCTCGAGCGCCATGGCACCGAAGGCGCCGGCGCGTTCGGGCGTCCAGGCGAGATCCGGCAACGGGTCCGTTCTGTTCATGTCCAGCTCCTGCCGGGTGCTCATGGGGTTGGTGGGCGGTCGATGCGGTTGCCGAGCGCAAGTGCCTCGAGCGCGCCGCCGACCGCGCCGGCGACGAGCCCGATCATGAGCAGGATCGCGACGAAGCCGCCCAGGTCACCGAGGGCGGCGTCGATGGTGTCGCCGAAGAGCGCCGCGGGGATGATGGCGACGATCCCAGCGGCCAGCCATCCGGCTGGCGCGATGGCGCTGCGCCGTCCGGGTCGTGGGAGGTGTCGGCGCAGGATGCGCCGTTCGATGCCGCCGGCGACCGTTCCGACCGCGAGGATGCTCAGTACGAAGTCGAGGGGTGGTCCGCCGATCACGAACCCGCCGACGAACCCCGCCGTCAGAGCGATGACCGCCGCGGTCCCGACGCGTCCGGCGCGTTCGACGTCGGGCAACAGCGTCTGCTGGCGCAGGTAGGCCCAGAGGCTGCCGCCGACGAGGAAGGCGACGAGCAGCGACAGGTCGCGGATGAGGCTGTCATGGTCGGCGCCGAGGGCCTCGACCGTGCCGCCGAGCAGCGCGAACAGGCCGAACGCGGTGCCGAGCCCGATGGCGTTGACCGCGACCCAACGGCCGACCGACCAGGGCGCGGGTGTGCCGGTCGCGGGTGTGCCGGTCGCGGTGGTCTCGTTGGATGTGGCGCGCATGGTGTCCTCGCCGGGGTCGGGGATGCCTGCGGGTCTCGCGGGCGTCGGGCCGGGTGGTCGACACCGCCAGCATGTGGCGTCACGCTCGCCAGGTCGCCCGGGCCGGCCCTGGTCTCGAGCTCCGGGCAGGCCCGGAGGCCGGATCGGGACGGCTGTGCGAGACTCGCGCTATGGCGATCCGGGAAGGTTCCCGTTCGGTGCTGATCGTGGATGACCACGGTGGGTTCCGAGCCTGGGCCCGGGCGTTCCTCGCGGACGAGGGCTACCGGGTTGTGGGTGAGGCCGCCGACGGATCAGAGGCGATCGGTGCCGTCCGCCGGCTGTGCCCGGACGTGGTCCTGCTCGACGTCCACCTACCCGATGTGGACGGCTTCGAGATCGCGCGTCGGATCGCCGCGCAGCCTGACCCGCCCGTGGTCGTGCTGGTGTCCAGCCGCGAGGTGGCCGAGTTCGGGCAGCGTGTGGCCGCCAGCGGCGCGCAAGGGTTCATCTCGAAGGTGGACCTGTCGGGTCAGCGGGTGCACGACCTGGTGCTGGGAGTGCGGTGAGGTGGACGCCCAGCCGGTGGGACGCGCCACGGACGCCTCGATCCGGGGAACGGCGCTGCGAGCGCGGGTGACCGTGGTGTGGGTCGGACTGGGCGTCGCGGCCATGCTGATGGTGGCCGCGCTGACGCTCATCGCCGCCACACCGTCGGGCGTGGTCGAGTCGAGCCTGGCCGGCTCCCGACAGCTGGACGCGGCGTTCGCGGTGGCGTTCGTGGCCTACTCGACGGTCGGCGCCGTGATCGCCGCGCGCCGGCCCGACCATCCGGTGGGTTGGATCTTGCTGGTGGCGGGGCTGGGGTTCCAGACCTGGGTGTTGGCCTGGTGGTACGCCGCCGCCGGCCTGCTGGGGTGGCCGGGCGTGCTGCCCGGCGCGGCGGTCGCGGCGTGGCTGTCGCTGTGGATCCACGTCGCCGGGTTCGGGCTGGCGTTCACCTTCCTGCTGCAGCTGTTCCCGGACGGATCGCTGCCGTCACGCCGCTGGCGCCCGGTGGCCTGGTTCACCGGCGTGGCCCTGCTCGTGTGGGCGGTGACGTGGGCGACCCCACCGGGACCGATCCCCGGCTTCGAGCAGGTCGACAATCCGGTGGGGGTTGCCGCCCTCGCACGGATGGACGAAGGGCTGGGCTGGGGACTGTTCGTCCTGGCGGTGCTGGCCTCGGCGATCTCGCTGGTCGTCCGCTACGTCCGCTCGTCGGGAGTGGCGCGCCGCCAGATCCGGTGGCTGGCGTACGCCGCCGCCCTGGTGGGGGTGGCGCTAGTGGCCGTCACGGTCGGTTCCGAAGGGGTGCGGACGGCCCAGCTGGCGGGCGAGGTGCTGATCCCGCTGGCCATCGCCGGGGTGCCGATCGCCGTGTTCGTCGCGATCTTCAAGCACGACCTGTACGACCTCGACCTGGTGATCTCCAAGACCATCACCGTCGGGGTCCTGGCCGCGCTCATCACCCTGTCCTACGTCGCCGTGGTGGCCGGGGTCGGAGTGGCCGCGGGCACGGCCGGTGAGCTGAGCCTGACCCTGGCGGTGCTGGTCACCGCGGTGGTCGCGGTTGCGTTCCAGCCCGCCCGCGCCCGCATCGGACGGCTCGCGAACCGGCTGGTGTACGGGCCGCGGGCAACGCCCTACGAGGTGCTGGCCGCCTTCGCGCAGCAGCTCGGCGACACCCTTGAGGCAGATGCTGCACTGCCGCGTCTGGCACGGATCGTGGGCGAGGGTGTGGGCGCGACCGTGGCGGAGGTGTGGCTGGTCATCGGCGATGGTGTGCGCCGGTTGGCCGCCTGGCCTGCACAGCCAGCCCGACCGGTCGTGGCGCTGTCGGGCGACGGTCTGCCACCGCTACCGCACGCGGACCGGACGGTGGAGATCCGCGACCGCGGCGAGCTGCTCGGCGCCATCAGCGTCACCCTCCCCCCGGGCCGGTCCCTGACCCCGACCGAGGACCGCCTGCTGCGCGACGTGGCCGCCCAGGCCGGACTCGTGCTCACCAACGTGCGACTGCTCGAGCAGCTCAAGGCGTCACGGCAGCGGCTGGTGGCCGCCCAGGACGAGGAGCGCCGCCGGATCGAACGCGACATCCACGACGGGGTCCAGCAGCAGCTGGTCACGCTCGCGCTGACACTCAAGATGGCGGCAGCCGACGCAGGAGCGCAGCACCGGGATGGGCTCGACGAGACGCTCGGCGGCGCGGCGCAAGAGGCCACCGCAACCCTGGCCGAGCTGCGACGCCTCGCCCGCGGCATCCATCCCTCGATCGTGACCGAGGGCGGGCTGGCCGCCGCCATCGAATCCGTGGTGGAGCGAGCGCCACTTCCGGTGGAGCTACAGCTCGCCGAGGTGGAGGGGCTGCCGATCTCCGTCGAGGTGACGGTCTACTACCTCGTCGCGGAAGCGCTGACCAACGTCGCCAAGCACGCCGACGCCGCCAGCGCGACCGTCACCGTCGCGCGTGAGGACGGCCGTCTCCGGGTCGAGATCGGCGACGACGGTGTCGGCGGCGCGATGCCCTCAGCTGGCTCAGGTTTGGTGGGGATCACCGACCGCATCGCGGCGCTGGGCGGCGTCCTGGAGATCGAGAGCCCCGCAAGGGCCGGCACTCGCCTGCGAGCCGAGATCCCATGCGGGTCGTGATCGCCGATGACTCGCTGCTGTTCCGCGAGGGGCTGGCCGGACTCCTCGACAGCGGCGGCTTCGAGGTGGTGGCACAGGCCGGTGACGCGGACGGGCTGGCGGCAGCTGTCGCTGCTCACGACCCGGACGTTGCGATCATCGACATCCGTATGCCACCGAGCCACACCAACGAGGGCCTGGTCGCCGCCAACGAGCTGCGCGCCCGCCACCCCGACCTGGGGATCCTCGTGCTCTCCCACCATGTCGGGTCCCGCCAGGCCGTAGCGCTGCTCGCCGACGACCCCGCCGGGATCGGCTACCTCCTCAAGGACCGCGTCACCGACCTGGACGACTTCGCAGACGCCGTCAGGCGGGTCGGGTCGGGTGGCTCGGTCGTCGACCCCGAGGTGGTCGCGGCACTGCTCGGTCGTCGCCGCCGACACGACCGTCTCGACCAGCTCACCAACCGCGAACGCGAGGTCCTCGCGCTCATGGCCGAAGGCCTCACCAACCACGCCATCTGCGACCGGTTGACGCTCGGCGGCAAGACCGTCGAGAGCCACGTCGCCCACATCTTCCTCAAACTCGGCCTGCTCCCTGCAACCGACGAGCACCGGCGCGTCCTTGCGGTCCTCACCTACCTGCGCGCAGACTGACACCACTCTCGAGCGAGCACGACCTCGAGGTAACGGGGGCGGAAGCGGTCGTCGTCGGCGAGCCCGTCGAACGTCACTGGATCGGACACGGAAGCTGCTCGGCTCGCCACGGAGCCGGATCGCTCGCCGGTCGGGTGGTCGATCGACGCCGCCCGTCGAGGGTCCGTTCCGGCAGGACCGGGGCGGGCCCTCGACGGTCACAGGTCAGTGATCTCCGCCGCCCCTGACCGGGACCAGGTGAGCGTTGCAGAGGACCCCCGGCGACTCGCCTTCAGCCCGCAGGATGTCCCGGAACTCCTTCGGGATCTGGCCCCAGTTCTGCGTCTTGCCCTCGAAGAACCCGGTGTGGTCGTTGAGCCCCGAGAACGCGCAGAGCGAGTTGGCGGTGTAGTCGCGGATCGGGGTGTCCTCCCCCGTGCCGGTGATCTCTCCGGCGTGTGCAGCGGTCCCCAGGGTCAGCAAGGTGACGGTGGTGAGCGTCGCTGCGGTGAGCAGTCTCCTTCGCATGGATCTTCCCTCTCGTGGTGGTCACGGCACGCCCCGTCCCCGGGCGTGCGCGGTGGTGTCGGTACGGAGCGCACGGGCCACCCCCGCCGTCCGCGTCCCGAACCCCCACGTCCGGATCGCCGCCGGTACCACCATGCCCCCCTGGGTGAGGGTGGCAGGCACCGCAGGGTCCGTCCAGAGCGGGGGCCCACCTTGCGCGTCCGGATCACCGCCAGCGACGGCCGGGCGACCCCTCGTCGCGCCGAGCGTGCGCTCAGACCGACGGGGGGCGCACTCGGGCCGCCTCGCGGACGAGGTGATCGCGCTCGGGCACGTTGGTGGCTCGCCGGGCCGCTTCGGCGTAGAGGTCCGCGGCGCGGGCGAGGTCGCCGTCCTTCTCGTGCAGGTGGGCGGCGACGGCGGCGTAGCGCGGCAGCTGGGGATCGAGCGGCGCCAACGCGACCAGGCCGGCTCGGGCGCCGTCGGCCTCGCCGACCGCGACGGCTCGGTTGAGCCGGTGCACCGGGGAGTCCGTCAGGGCGACGAGCTCGTCGTACCACTCGACCACCTGGACCCAGTCGGTCTCGGCGGTGCTCCGTGCGTCGCAGTGCAGCGCCGCGATCGCCGCCTGCGCCTGGTACTCGCCCAGTCGATCCCGGGCGAGCGCCGCCCGCAGGATGGCGATGCCCTCGGCCACCATCATGGTGTCCCAGAGCGAGCGGTCCTGCGCGGCGAGCGGGACCAGGGAGCCGTCCGGCCGGGTGCGGGCCGGCCGACGGGCGTGGTGCAGGAGCATGAGCGCCAGCAGCCCGGCCGCCTCCTCGTGCCCCGTCACCGCGTGCAGCCGTCGCGCCAGGCGGATCGCCTCGGCGGACAGGTCGACGTCCCCGGAGTAGCCGGCGTTGAACACCAGGTAGAGGACCCGCATCACCGCGACCAGCGAGCCGAACTCGTCGAAGGTGGCCCCGCTGACGGTGCGTTTCGCGCGGCTGATCCGCTGGGCCATCGTGGCCTCGGGGACCAGGTAGGCCTCGGCGATCTGCCGGGTCGTGAGCCCGCCGACGGCCCGCAAGGTCAGTGCCACCGCCGACGCGGACGTGAGCGCGGGGTGGGCGCACCGCAGGTAGAGCTCCAGGGTGTCGTCCCGGTCGGTCGCCGGACCCGGCGCCGGCGCGGCCTGGACGCGTCGCTCGCGTGCCGCTCGGGCGGTCTCGGAACGGACGGCATCGAGGAACCGGCGCCAGGCGGCGGTGACCAACCAACCCTTCGGGTCCCTCGGCGGGTCGGCCGGCCAGGTCTCGAGCGCGGCGAGCAGCGCGTCCTGGACGGCATCCTCGGCCGCCGCGAAGTCGGCTCCGCGGCGGACGAGGACCCCGATCACCTCGGGGACGAGGTCACGAACCAGCTCGCCGAGGTGATCGGGCAGCGGCCGGTCAGGCATCGGCCGTCGGGGCCGCGTCGAGGAACGGCCGCAGCTCGATCCACTCGTGGAGCGGTCGCCCACCCGCGGCGGGGGCCGAAGACAGCTGCCCGGCCAGCTCGATCGCCCGCTCCTGATCCTCGACGTCGATGATCATCCACCCGGCGATCAGGTCCTTGGTCTCGGCGAACGGCCCGTCGGTGACCGGGGGTCGGCCCTCACCGTCGTAGCGCACCCAGAGACCGTCGGGCGCCAGGGCCTGCCCGTCGACGAACTCACCGGTCTCCTCCAGCCGGGCGGCGAAGTCGCTCATGAACCGGATGTGGTCGCCGACCTCGTCGGGCGTCCACCGGTCCATCGGCACGTCGTTGACCGGCGCGGGGGCACCCCGGTAGTGCTTGAGCAGCAGGTACTTGGCCACATCAGGTCCTCTCGGTCCGGCGCGACCCCGTGGCCGCGCTCACCCCTGGGACGGAGCCAGCCTCGGATCCTCGACATCCGCGACCGACATCCTGCCGGAGACCACGCACGGTCACCGCTCGAGCCGACCCGTCTCGTGGGCCCACATCGCCAGCTCCACCCGGTTGCGGACCCCGAGCTTGCGCATCAGTGCGGCGAGGTGGGTCTTGACCGTGCTGAGGCTGATGTGGAGCTGTTCGGCGATCTCGCCGTTGGTCCGCCCCCGCGCCACGGTGACCAGCACCTCCTCCTCGCGGTCGGTCAGCGGCTCGATCGGCTGCGCCGGGCGGGACGTGCGCGCGTCCGCGAACGCCGCGAGCAGGCGCACGGTGACGCTCGGCGCGATGAGCGCGTCCCCCGCGGCAGCCGCCTCGATCGCCTGGACCAGCAGCGGCGGACCGGCATCCTTGAGCAGGAACCCCCGCGCACCGGCCTTGAGGGCCCCGTGCACGTACTCGTCGAGGTCGAAGGTGGTGATCACCACCACCGCCACCGGATCGGCGACGTCCGGTCCGGCGAGCTGGCGGGTGGCCTCGATGCCGTCGAGGTGGGGCATGCGGATGTCGAACAGACACACGTCGGGCTGCAGCTGGCGTGCCATGGCCACCGCCTCGCGACCGTCGGCGGCCTGCCCGACCACATCGATGTCCGGCTGGGCGTCGAGGATCATCGCCAGACCGGTGCGCACCAGGTCCTGGTCGTCGGCGACGAGCACGCGGATGGTCACGTGGCCGCCCCCGTCCGCGGCAGCTGCGCGACGACCGACCACCCCGAGCCGGGGGTCGGCCCCACCTCGAGGGTGCCCCCGAGGAGCGTCGCTCGTTCGGTCATACCCACGATGCCGTACCCCTCCGTGATGCGGTCGGCCGCGCTTGTCTGGCCGTCGTCGTGGACGGTGAGCCGCACGTGCTCGCGGTCGCCGGTGATCTGGACCTGGATGCAGGTCGCGTGTCGCGCGTGCCGCAGCGCGTTGGTCACCGACTCCTGGGCGAGACGGTAGAGCGCCGTGGCGAGCCCAGGGCCGAGGTCGTCGAGGTCGCCCTGCAGCTCGACGTCGACGCGCGGCGCGTCCCCGCTGCGCTGGGCGAGCCCCTCGATGTCGGCGAGACCGGGCTGTGGGGCGAGGTCCGGCTCCTCACCCGCGCGCAGGACCCCGACCATGGCGCGCATCTCGGCGAGCGTGCGAGACGCGGCCTCCTCGATGTTCGCGAGCGCTTCAGCGGCACGTCCCGGGTGCTCGGCGGCCAACGTGCGACCCGCCTGCGCCTGGATGGCGATGGCCGAGACGTGGTGGGCGACCGTGTCGTGCAGCTCACGGGCCAGCTGCTCGCGCTCGCGCGACCGGACCTGCTCGAGCGCGCGCACCTGCGACGTGGCCCGGTACCGGGCCGCTGCCCCGAGCGTCACGGACAGCGCGAAGAACAGCAGCCCGAGCAGCGTGTCGCCGAGGCCGTTGCGCGCGTGGGTCAGCAGCGGGAAGAGGACCACGATCGCCGACCCGATCGTGATCTCGCGGCCGGAACCCCAGCGCGCCAACGAGTAGGGCAGCACGAGGACCCAGGCGGTCGTCCACAGCGTGGTCTGCTCGGGATCGACGCCGGCGGCGACCGAGACGGTGTCCACCACGGTCACGACACCGAAGACCACGAGCACGACCAGCAGTGGACGCGTGCGCCGCATCGGCAGCAGCAGCAGGAGCGCCACCCCGATCGCGACCGTGAACGGACGCCACGGCAGGTCCTCGCGGAACACGCCCTCGACGAGGGCGACCAGGATCAGCACCCCGGCCAGCAGGCGATCCCGCCACCACCACCGTGGTGATGGGTCGGGTGCCCGGGGTTCTGTCCACAGCGAGCGGACGGCGTCGATGACCATCCACGGAGCGTAGGGAGGCGGAGGCCCTGCCGAACCGGGCACGAGGATGAGCTGCGTCTCAGCCTTCCGGCCAGGTCGATCCGAGCCACTGCGCCGATGTGCGCAGCTGCCACCTCGGCGACGGTGGTGGCAGGTCGCTCGACCATCGACGCGGCCACCCCGAGGAGCGCAGACGATGCACCGACCAGACCGGACCGAGCCTCCCACCGACGCGACGACGATGGACCCCATCCTGTCCGCGCGTGGTGTGAGCAAGACCTACCGCACCGGCAGCCACGAGGTCCACGCCCTGCGTGGGGTGGACCTGGACGTGCACAGCGGTGAGCTGGTGATGGTCATGGGCCCCTCGGGCAACGGCAAGACCACCCTGCTCAACTGCCTGTCCGGCCTGGACGACATCGACACCGGCACGGTCACCGTGGACGGCCGCGACCTGTTCGGCATGTCCGACGGTGACCGCACCCGCCACCGTGCCGCCCGCATGGGGTTCGTGTTCCAGGCCTTCAACCTGATCCCGGTCCTCAGTGCACGTGAGAACGTCGAGCTGCCGCTGCTGGTCACCGGCACACCTGCCAAGGCGGCCCGGCAGCGGGCCGAGCAGATGCTGGCGCGGGTCGGGCTGGCCGATCGTGCCGGGCACCGGCCCGGGGAGCTGTCGGGGGGTGAGCAGCAGCGGGTCACCGTGGCACGGGCGCTGGTGGCCGAGCCCGCGATCGTGTGGGCCGATGAGCCCACGGGTGCGTTGGACTCGCACACCGCGGGGGGGATCGTGGAGCTGTTGCACGAGGTCCACGCTGCGGGGCAGACCCTGGTGGTGGTCACCCACGACGAGGCCCTCGGCCGCTCCGGGCAACGCCTGGTCCACGTCCGCGACGGCCGCATCGCCGACCACGACGACGACGCCGAGGTCGGCGGACACACCCGCATCGAGGTGTCCTCGTGACCACGATCCTGGTCCTGGCCGGCTGCGCCTTCCTCCTGCTGGTGCCGCTCGCCGTCTCGGCCGCGCGCCGACCTGCGCTGGTCACCATGGCCGCTCGGCACATCGGACGCCGCCGCGGCGAGGCGGCGCTCGTGATCGGTGGCGCGCTGCTCGGCACCGCGATCATCACCTCGTCGTTCGTGGTCGGTGACGTCATCGAGGCTTCGTTCCGCGACGAGGCCCGGACCCGGTACGGCCCGATCGACCTCACGGTCACGAGCACCGGGGAAGCCGGTCTCGACCAGCTCACCGAAGCGGTCGTGGGCGCAGCGGTGGCCGATGTCGACGGCGTGCTGCCGGTGACCGTCGCCTCGGCGACGCTCGAGTCCCCGACACACGGCACCGCGGCCCCGCAGGTCCGTCTCGTGGAGGTCGACCTGGGGGCTGCGGCGACGTTCGGTGGGGACACCGAGATCACCGGGGTCGCCGACATCGGGCCCCTCCGCAGCGGGCAGGTCGTCATCAACGAACGCACCGCCGACCGGCTCGGTGTGGCGACGGGCGACCCACTGCGCCTCCACGCGCACGGCGCCACCGTCGCGGTCACCGTCGCCGACGTGGTGCCCGAGATCGGGTTGGCCGGGTACGGCGGCGCCATCGTCGCTCCGGGCACACTCTCGGACCTCACCGGCGCAGCGACGGCAGCGGTACCGCCCCGGCCACAGCTGCTGGTGTCGCTGGTAGGCGGGATCTTCGACACCCGCGACCGGTCCGACGCGGCCGTCACCGACCTGCGCGCCGCCGTGGCGGACCTGCCCGGCGTCGAGGTCGACGCGCCGAAGGCCGCGGTGCTGGACGACGCCGAACGTGAGGGCGCCGCGTTCACCGAGCTGTTCAGCATCATCGGCTCGTTCAGCGTCCTCGCGGGGATCCTCCTGCTGGTCAACCTGTTCGTGATGCTGGCCGAGGAGCGCAAGACCGAGCTCGGGATGCTCCGGGCGCTGGGCTTCACCCGTCGCCGGCTGACGCGCACGTTCGCGATCGAGGGTGCGATCTACGCCGTCGTGGCGGCTGTCACCGGGGCGGTGGCCGGCATCGGCATCGGCTGGGTCGTGGCCGTGCTTGCCGGCACCGCGCTCGGGACCGTCGACCAGACGTCCGGCTACCCGCTGGTCGTCGATCCGGTCAGCGTCGCGACGGGTGGGTCGATCGGGCTGATCATCTCGCTGGTGACGATCCGAGCGACCAGCCACCGCATCGCCCGTCTGAACGTGATCCGCGCCATCCGCGACCTCCCCGAACCACCGCTGCAGCGGCCGCGCGGACGGACCGTCGTGCTCGCCGCGACCGGCATCCTGGTCGGCACGTCGCTCGGTACCGCGGGCTTCCTCGCCGAGGATGCCATCGCGCTGCTGCTCGGGGTGCCCGTGGCGGTGTTCTCCGCCGCGCCGCTGCTGCGTCGTGTCCTCCCCGACCGCGTCGCCCGCGTGGCCGGCGCCGGGATCGTCCTGACCTGGGCGTTGCTCGCGGCGCCGCTGTTCCCGGACATCATGACCGTCGACGGCAACCCGGCCCTGTTCGTGCTCCAAGGTGTGGTGCTCACCGCGGGCGCCGTGTCCCTGGCGGCCAGCCTCGATCGGGTCTGGGCCGCCCTGGTCGACAGGTTCGGTGGCGGCGGTCGCGGTCTGGCCCCGCGGCTCGGGCTGGCCTACCCGCTGGCACGACGGCTGCGCACCTCGCTGCTGCTCAGCATGTTCTCACTGGTGATCTTCACGGTGACGATCCTCGCATCCGTGACGGCGACCTTCGAACGCAACACCGAAGGCACGGTCGCCGAGGTCGCGGCCGGCTACCACGTGGTGCTCGACACCGACCCGGCCAACCCCGCCGACGCAGTGGCACTGACCGACCACGCCGACGTGCTCGCCATCGCAGGCCTGGTCCGGGGGGTCGCCGACTTCGAGGCGGCCCACCTCGACGGCGCCCGCTCCTGGACCGTCACCGGCTTCGACGCCGACCTGCTCGCCCGCGGGACGCCGCTGCTGGCCGCGCGCGACGACGCGTACGTGTCCGACCGCGCCACGTTCGAGGCGGTCCTGTCCGATCCCACGCTGACCATCGTGCCCGACGGCTTCCTCGCCGGCGTCGGTGCCATCGAGGTCCGGGTCGGCGACGCCGTGGCCGTGCGGGATCCCGTCGACGGTCAGCCCCACGAACTCACGGTGGTGGGCCTCGGCTCCATGGACTGGGTCGGCAACGGTGCCCTCGTCAGCCGGGAGCTGACCGCGTCGCTCCTCGGTCCCGATCGGGCCGCTTCGCGCAGCTACCTGGCCCTCGCCGAGAGCGCAGACGCCGCTGACGTCGCCGCGGGACTCGACGCCGCCCTGCTCGCCCACGGTGCCGAAGCGCACACGTTCACCGCGGTGGTAGCAGGCGCCGTCGGGCAGCAGACGGGACTGCTGCGGATGCTGCAGGGCTTCCTCGGGCTCGGGCTGCTGGTGGGGACCGCGGGCCTCGGGGTGGTCATGGTGCGTGCCGTCCGTGAACGGCGGCAGGACATCGGGGTGCTGCGTGCCCTGGGGCTGCGCGCGGGGACCGTGCGCGCCGCCCTGCTGTCCGAGGCGGGCCTCATCGCCGGCCAGGGCGCCGTCATCGGCGCGGTGCTCGGACTGCTGACCACCCGCAACCTGCTCTCCGAGATCGGTGGCGACCTGACGTTCACGGTCCCGTGGGGAGCGCTCTTGGTGATCGTGGGGCTACCGCTGGTCGCGTCGCTGGCGGCGACCGCATGGCCCGCTTCACGGGCGGCGGCGCTGCGACCCGCCGTGGCTCTGCGCACCGCCGACTGAGCGCGCCGGACGCTCAGCCCGGCGGGTCGACGGTGGGCCGCAGCAGCGCCACGATGAAGTCCGCCTCGTCGTGGAAGGGGTGCAGGCTCCAGGTGGACAGCAGCAGGTCGGGCACCAGGCCGACCGCGTCCACATCACCGAGGAAGTCGTCGACCGCGTAGCCGCGCTGCGTCCCGAAGCCGACCGCGACCCGCCCGGCGCCGGCGAGGTGGCTCCGGAAGCGGTCGAGCACGGGCCGCCGGGTGGACGGCGCCAGGAAGGTCATCACGTTGCCGGCGCAGACGATCGCGTCGAAGGCGCCGTCCACCCCGCGTGCCAGCAGGTCGAGGGTCGCCAGGTCGTCGACCAGCCACAGCGGCCCGGGGTGGTCGGTCTCGGCGGCGGCGATCAGCTCGGGGTCGAGGTCGACGCCGACCACCTCGTGCCCGACCGACGCCAGGTGGCCACCGACGCGGCCAGGCCCACAGCCGGCGTCGAGGATGCGGGATCCTCGCGGCACCATCGCATCGACGAGGCGCGCCTCACCGACCAGATCGTCGCCCGCCGCGGCCATGGAGCGGAACCGCTCGATGTACCACGCGGAGTGGCTCGGATCGTCGCGCGTGATGCGCAGCCACTCGTTCTCCTCGTTCTCCTCGTTCGCGTCGGGCTCGTCGGTCATCGGGGCTCCCCGGACAGGTCGTGTCATCGGCCTTGGGTCGCCGACCCTGGCACGTCGCGCGACGTCCGTCACATCGGGGTGCCGTCGGGTCCGGGCGCCGGCACCCCATCGTCGGCCGAGCGACCGGTGGCGCCAACTGATCGGCCAGCGGGGGGAAGGTGGAGCCGCGACACGGATCGCAGCGTCGTCCCCGAGGAGCGCTGACGCGCTACCCCTGTTGGCCAACGAGGCTGCTGGCGGCGAGTTCGAGGCCCCACCGACGGGCCCGTTCGACCTCCCCCTCGACCAGCGGACCGACGGTGTCGGACACGTAGAAGCTCTGCGCGGGCTCGGCCGCGTGGTAGCCCCGGCGCCGCAACCGCTTCAACGCCGCGCGCGACGCCGCACCCGGCACCTTGCGGTCGATGTGGGTGTCGAAGGCGGCCACGAGGGCGTGGCCCGTCGGCAGGGCGGCCAGCCACTCGCGCAGACCGATCCCCATCGAGACGATCGCACCGTCCGCCTGCTCGCTCGCCGAACGGCGCGACTCGGGCCGGCTGAGGCTCAGTGCGTGTGTCGGCGCACCGACCACGAGCAACCCCACGTCCTCGGCGGGACCCGTCGGGGCCGTCCCCACCTCCACCACCTCGACCTCGACCCCGGCCTCACGGAGGCCCAGTGCGACCGCGTCCGCGATCGACCGGGTGTTGCCGAACATGGACTCGTAGACGACCAACGCACGCACGGTGAACCTCCTCGTGGATCCCCCGTCTCACCAGCCTGCGGGTGCGACGGGGACGACCACAGGGCCGGAGGTCCCCGCGGATCCCAGGCCGGAGGTCCGGAACAGCCCGCGCCGCCGTGGCGTTGGGCCTGGTTGCAGCCGCAACCTCACCTTCGGAGCAGCTCGTGCAGTTCGGGATCTTCTCGGTCGGCGACGTCACCCGCGACCCCACCACCGGTCGCACGCCCACCGAGGCGGAGCGCATCCAGGCCATGGTGACCATCGCCCTCAAGGCCGAGGAGGTCGGTCTCGACGTCTTCGCGTCCGGCGAGCACCACAACCCGCCGTTCGTGCCCTCGTCCCCGACCACGATGCTCGGCTACATCGCCGGCCGGACCGAACGGCTGATCCTGTCCACGGCGACGACGTTGATCACGACCAACGACCCGGTCAAGATCGCCGAGGACTACGCGATGCTGCAGCACCTGGCCGACGGCCGGGTCGACCTGATGATGGGACGCGGCAACACCGGACCGGTCTACCCCTGGTTCGGCTACGACATCCGCGAGGGCATGTCGCTCGCCTACGAGCACTACGGGTTGCTGCACCGCCTGTGGCGCGAGACCGAGGTCGACTGGCAGGGCCGTCACCGCACACCGCTCGAGCGTTTCACCTCGATCCCCCGACCGCTCGACGGCGTCCCACCGTTCGTGTGGCACGGCTCGATCCGCAGCCCCGAGATCGCCGAGCAGGCGGCCTACTACGGCGACGGGTTCTTCCACAACAACATCTTCTGGCCGCTCGAGCACACCGTCCGGATGGTGACCCTGTACCGGGAACGCTTCGAGCACCACGGCCACGGCCGCGCCGATCAGGCCATCGTGGGGCTCGGTGGGCAGGCGTTCATGCGTCGCAACTCCCAGGACGCCGTCCGCGAGTTCCGGCCGTACTTCGACGTGGCGCCGGTCTACGGACACGGCCCGTCCCTGGAGGACTTCACCGCGGAGACCCCGCTCACCGTCGGCAGCCCGCAGCAGGTCATCGAGCGGTACGCCGGCATGCGCGACCACGTCGGCGACTACCAGCGGCAGCTGTTCCTGATGGATCACGCGGGGCTGCCCCTGCCCACCGTGCTCGACCAGCTCGAGATCCTCGGCGGCGAGGTCGTGCCGGTGCTGCGCCGCGAGCTCGCCGTCGATCGTCCGGCTCACGTGCCGGACGCGCCGACGCACGCCGGTCGCGTCGCGGCCGCGGCTGCCACCGACGACGTGTTCGCCGCCGACGGTCGGGGCCAGCCGTGACCGATGTCGAGGTCATGGTCGTCGGTGCGGGTCAGGCGGGGCTGTCAGCGGCCTACTTCCTGGCCGGGCGCGGCTTCGCGCCGCACCGGGAGTTCGTGGTGCTCGATGCCAACGCCGCCGCCGGTGGGGCGTGGCAGCACCGGTGGCGGAGCCTGCGTCTGCGTGACGTCCACGGCCTGTACCCGCTGCCCGGGGTCGAGACGATCGCGGACGGGGACGATGAGGACGAGGCGCGGGACGTGGTCGCGCGGGCCTTCGCCCGCTACGAGCGTCGTTTCGGGCTGCCCGTCGTGCGGCCGGTGATCGTCGGCTCGGTCCGCGAGGCGGACGACGCGAGCGACCGGTTGCTCGTGGACACCGAGCGCGGCACGTGGCGGGCGCGCGCCCTGATCAACGCCACGGGGACCTGGACGCGGCCGTTCTGGCCCACCTACCCCGGCGCCGACCGCTTCGGCGGCCGACAGCTCCACACCGCCGACTACGACGGCCCGGACGGGTTCGCGGGGCAGCACGTGGTCGTGGTCGGCGGCGGCCACTCCGCTGTGCAGCACCTCGCCGAGCTCGCCGAAGTGACGACCACGACCTGGGTCACCCGCCGACCGCCGGCGTGGCGTGACACCCCCTTCGACGAGGCGGCGGGCCGCGCCGCGGTCACGCGCGTCGAGGAGGCCGTCGCCGCCGGGAGGCGCCCGTCGAGCGTCGTCAGCGTGACCGGCCTCGCGGTGACCCCGGCGGTCGAGGCAGCCCGGGAACGAGGTGTGCTCGAACGCCTCCCGATCTTCGACCGGTTGACCCACGACGGCGTCGCCTGGGACGACGGCCGCCACGTCCGTGCCGACGTCGTCCTCTGGGCGACGGGCTTCCGCCACGCCATCGACCACCTGGCCCCCCTCGGCCTGCGGGATGCCGCCGGCGGCGTCCGGATGGCCGGCACGCAGGTGGCCGCCGATCCGCGCATCCACCTGCTCGGCTACGGCCCGTCGGCCAGCACGATCGGCGCCAACCGCGCCGCACGGACCGCGGTCCGTGACCTGCGTCGCTTCCTCGGACGTCGCTGACCTCAGCGGAACGCATCCCGGCGGCTCACCGTGCACGCCGGCCGAGCGCGGCCTCCAGGGCGCCGCGGAGTTCCGGATGCTCGTAGCGGAAGCCGGCGCCCTCCAGGCGGGTCGGGACCACCCGCTGGCTCGGTGCCGCGAGCGCGACGGCCCCCTCGCCGTAAGCCACGCGGACCGCGAACAGCGGGATCGGCATCACCGTCGGACGCCGGTAGACCGCACCGAGGTCCTTGGTCAGCTGCGCGTTGGTCCGCTGCTGCGGCGCGACGAGGTTGACCGGTCCGGCGAGCGATTCCTCGTCGATGAGGAACCGGAGCGCGCGGACCTCGTCCGGGAGCGAGATCCACGGGACGTACTGGCGACCGCTGCCGACACGGCCGCCGACCCCGAGCTTGAACGGCAACTCGACCTTCTCGATCAGCGCGCCGCCCGCGGCCATCACCACGCCGGTCCGCGAGCAGGCGACCCGGATGCCCGCGGCGGCGGCCGGTCGCGTGGCGGCCTCCCAGGCGACGACCACGCCCGCCACGAAGTCGTCGCCGGGGGGCTCGTCCTCGGTGAGGACCTCATCGCCGCGGTCGCCGTAGTACCCGCTACCCGAGCCGGAGACGAGGACCGCGGGCGGGGAGTCGAGCGAGGCGAGCGCCTCGGCCAGCGTCCGGGTCCCGACCGAGCGGGAGGCGAGGATCTCGCGCTTGACGGCGGCGTTCCAGCGGCGGCTGCCGAGCGGCTCGCCGGCGAGGTGCACGACCGCGTCCACGCCCTCGAGCGCGGCCGTGTCCACGTCCCCGCCCTGCGGATCCCACACCACATCGTCGGGTCCGGCGTTCGCCCGCGAGCGCGTCACGCGCTGCACCCGGTGGCCGTCCGCCGTGAGCGAAGCGACCAACGCCTCCCCGATCAGGCCGGTCGAACCGGTGATCGCTACCCGCATGGCACCCACGTGCGCTCCGAGATCGTCGGCGGCGGCGGCCACCGCCGTGACCACCTCGTCACCCGTTCGCGCACGACCGCGGCCGTGGATGGCGCGGGAGTGCCCCCCGGGCTCAGGCGCGCGCGAGCGCGGCGTCCGCCAGCACCGTACCCACCTCGGGGGCCTGGGCGAGGTGGAGGTCGGGCTCGGTGAGTTCGAGCTCGGCGAGCTGCCAGGCACCGTTGTCGTCGCGCAGGAGGTCGACGCGCGCGTAGAGGAGATCGTGCCCGGACGCCTCGAGGATCCAGCGGGCGAGCGCGGCCGGTTCGGCCCCGTCCCCGTCCAGGCCGAGCCGCTGGTAGCGGCCACCGTGCTGCAGCTGGATGCGGAAGTCCTCGGGGCCGGGGGTCTTGCGGACCGCGTGGGTGACCACCCCGTCCACCAGCACGACCGAGACCTCGCCGTCGCGTTCGACCGCATCGAGGTAGGGCTGGACCATGACGTCGCCCGCGGCGAGGAGCCCGTCGAGGTGGGCCTGCGCATCGACCGCGTCGGCGTCCGGCGACGATCCGAACGCCCCGACCCGCCGGAGGCCCCTGGCCCCGGCCGCGACCGCGGGCTTGACCACGGCGCGAGGCCAGCCGCGCGCGGCCAGCAGGTCGGCCAGGTCGACCCGGTCCCCCGCCGCGAGCCACGCGGTCGGGACCACGGGCGCGCCGCGCTCCTCGAGCTCGATGAGGTAGGACTTGTGGGTGTTCCAGCGCAGGACGTCGGCAGGGTTCCACAGCGAGGTCGAGCTGCCGGCACGAGCCGCCCAGGCCACGAAGGCGTCGCGACGTCCGGGGTAGTCCCAGGTGGTGCGCACGAGGGCGAGGTCGAACGCGTCCCAGTCGACGTACTCGTCGTCCCAGCGCGGGGTGTGCACCTTCGCACCGCGGTGCTCCAGTTCGGCCCGCAGCGGCACGTCCATGGTCGCGGCGTACGCCGCGACCGACACGTCCAACTCGCTGGTCACCAGCGCCACGTCCACCGTCGACTCCACCCTCGCCCCGCGGCTCCGCGGCGCGGGCGGGAGACTACGGCCCCCGACGGGGGTCCTCACCGGTCCAATCGTCTAGCGTCCCCTCGTCCTCCTCGTCCGTGCACGGCGCCGAACCGTGCATCTCCCCCGCTGCCGACCGCCTCGAGGTGCTGTGCGACCTGCCGAGCTCGCGCTGCTCGCGATGGTGCTCGTGGGCACGGTCCGCCCGGTCACGCGGGCCGCCAGGGCCCCGGCGGTGGCCGTCCTCGTCGCCGTCGTGACCTTGCTCGTCGCGGCGGGCCACGTGTTCGCCGAGGGCGCGCGGTGGCAGCTGACCTCGCTCTACCTCGCCGGCGTGGTGGTCGTCCTGGCCGCGGCCGGGGACGTGGCGCGGACCCCCGACCCGCGCAGCGGGCGCGGTGGCTGGGCACTGGTCGGACTGCTCGCGATCCTCGGCGGCACGCTCGGGTGGGCGCTACCGATCCCGACCCTGCCGGCGCCCTCCGGCCCACGACCGGTCGGCACGAGCGTCGTCGAACTGGTCGACGAGCAGCGGCTCGATCGGTACGGCCCGAACCCGACGGCGCCACGTCGGCTGGTCCTCCAGGTCTGGTACCCGGCGGACATCGACGCGCCCGTCCGGCCCGGACCCCTGATCCCGGCCGGAGCGAGCTTCGGACGGCACGCAGCCAGCTGGCTCGGCTTCCCGCCCTTCACCCTCGACCACGTCGGTCTCGTCCGGTCGCACGCCACGGCGGACGTCCCCCCGACACCGGAGGCCGGTGCGCTGCAGGTGGTGGTGTACGCCCACGGCTGGGGTGGCTTCAGGACCATCCAGTCGGACCTCGCCGAGTCCCTGGCCAGCCACGGGTACGTGGTCGCCGCGCTCGACCACACCCACGGGTCGGTGGCCACCAGCTTCCCCGACGGCCGGGTGGTCCCCATCGACGAGTCGGCGCTGCCGGACGGGGTCGCCTCCGACGTCTACGACGCGGCGTCCGAACGCCTCGTGGAGACCTTCACCCAGGATCTGGCCTTCCTCCTCGACGAACTCGCCGAGGGAGCCGTCCCCGCCCTCACCGGCCGGCTCGATCTCGACGCGGTCGGCGTGGTCGGCCACTCGACCGGCGGCGGGGCGGCGGTCCGCCTGTGCGCGGAGGATCGGCGTTGTGCCGCGGTCGTGGGGTTCGACCCGTGGGTCGAGCCCGTCCCCGACGTCGTCGTCGGCGACGGGCTGACGGTCCCGTTCCTGGCGCTGCGCAGCGAGGAGTGGGTCGGCAACGACAACGACGCGCGGCTCCGGCGCCTCCGCGCGTCCTCGACGGGGCCGGCGGCGCTCGTGTCCGTCGCCGGCACCGCGCACCGGGACGTCACGCTGCTGCCGTTCATGTCACCGCTCGCGGCGCGCCTCGGGCTGGCCGGCCCGACCGACGGTGCGCGGACGCACGACATCGCCGAGACGTGGACCCGGGGCTGGCTCGACCACCACCTGCGCGGCGCGGTCCGCGACCCGCTCGTGCAGCCACCCGAGTTCGACGAATCGATCGTCGACGGCTGACCTGCGGCGGTCAGGTCGAGGGGAGCTCGTCGGCGCGCCGGTCGGCCAGGAACGGCAGGTCGCGCCGCACCTGCGCCACCAGATCGGTGTCCAGGTCCGCGCTGAGGATCGTGGCGGCGTCGCCGGCGCGGACCAACTCCTGGCCGAGCGGGTCGACGACCACGCTGCGCCCAGCCTGCTCGAGGCCGTTGCCGTCCACACCCACCCGGTTCACGCCGACCACGTACGCCTGGTTCTCGATCGCACGCGCCACCAGCAGCGCGGACCAGTGCTGGGCCCGCGGGGCCGGCCACGAGGCGACGACGAGGTAGGCGTCGGTGTCGTCGGCCGTGGCCCGGTACTGCTCGGGGAAGCGCAGGTCGTAACAGACGGTGGGGGTGACCCGGACGCCGTCGACGTCGACGGTGACGTGGGTGTCGCCGGCCCGGTAGTGCGCGGGTTCGTCGGCCATCCCGAACGGGTGCCGCTTGGCGTAGCGGTGCACGGTCCCGTCGGGCGCGACGAGGCAGCACACGTTGCCCGGCCGCTCGTCGCCGGGACGAACCTCGGGGATCGAACCGACCACCCACACGTCGAGGTCTGCCGCCTGCTCGCGCATCCAGGTGACCGTCGGGCCGTCCTCGGGCTCGGCGACCTGCGCCACCGCCATCGTGAACCCGACCGCGAACATCTCGGGCAGGACGACCACGCGCGCCCCGGTGGACGCCGCGACGGCCACCGTCGGGGTGAGCGCGGCGAGGGTCGCGTCGCGGTCCTGCCACGCGGGGACGTGTTGGACGGCGGCGACTCGCAGGGTGGTCACGATCGCTTCTCGCTCGTGGTCTCGGGGTCCGGGGTCGGGTCGGCCAGCAGCGCATCCCGGTGCTTGCCAGCCTTCTTGAGGCGCTTGGCGTCGACCGGCTCGAGGCGTGACAGGCCGTTCCACAGCAGGTTGACCACGTGGGCGGCCACGACCTCGCGGTTGGGCTTGCGCACGTCGAGCCACCACTCGCCCACCAGGGCCACCGCACCGACGAGCATGCGGGCGTACATCGGGGCGGTGTCCTCGTCGAAGCCACGGTCGCCGAACTCGTCCACCAGCAGCTGTTCGCAGCGGGCGGCGACGTCGGCGATGACCGTCGCGAACGATCCCTCGGTCAGCGGGGTCGGTGCGTCGCGGACCAGGACCCGGAAGCCCTCCTCGTGCTCCTCGATGTAGGTGAGGAAGGCGTCGGCGGCCCGCGTGGCGACGAGGCGTGGGGTCACCGCGTCGAAGCAGCTCTTGATCGAGTCGGTGAGGTGGCGGACCTCACGGTCGACGATGACCGCGTACAGGCCCTCCTTGCCGCCGAAGTGCTGGTAGACGACAGGCTTGCTGACCCCTGCGCGTTCGGCGATCTCCTCGACCGAGGTGGCCTCGTACCCACGCTCGGCGAAGACGGCACGTCCGACCCCCACGAGCTGCTCACGCCGCTCCTGGGCCGACATCCGCACGCGCTTGCTCACCTGGGCCCCTCCCCCGGTCGGGCTCGACGCCCTGACCCTAACGGCTGGGCCCGGACCGCCGGTGTCACGTGCGTGCGGTGCGGGGGTTGCGGCGGCGCTGGAGCTGGGTGGGCGTCGGCAGCTTGACGTCACGCACCAGACGCATCGCCGCCATCGTGCGGATGACGATCCAGGAGGCGTCGAACTCCCACCAGCGCAAGCCGTGCCGTGCCGACGCCGGGAAGGCGTGGTGGGCGTTGTGCCAACCCTCACCGAAGGCGAGCAGCGCCATGATGGGGTTGTTGCGGCTCTCGTCGTGCGCCTTGAACGGCTTGGTGCCGAACACGTGGCAGATGGAGTTGATCGACCACGTCACGTGGTGCAGCAGCATCACCCGCACGAGGCCACCCCAGAGCAGGCCCGACAGCGCACCGCTCCACGAGGTGGTGATGAGGCCACCGAGCAGGGCCGGGAGCAGGAACGTGACCAGCACGAGCCAGGGGAACGCCCGGGACACACGCGCGACACCCCGGTCCTTGAGCAGGTCGGGGGCCCACACCTCGGCGACGGTCCCGTCGGGGGCGAACATCCACCCCACGTGGGAGTACCACAGGCCGCGGAAGAGACCACCGAGCCCGTCGCCCGCATCGACGTGCGGGGAGTGCGGGTCACCGGGCACGTCGGTGTAGGCGTGGTGGCGGCGGTGGGTGGCCACCCAGTCGATCGCCGCGCCCTGGACCGCGAGCGAGCCGAGCACGGCGAAGGCGACGCGCACCGGCGCAGGCGCCTTGAAGCTCTGGTGGGTCAGCATCCGGTGGAAGCCCACGGTGATGCCGAGGCCGGTCGCGATGTAGAAGCCGACCAGGAGGCCGATGTCCACACCGCTGACCCCGCGGCCGTAGCCCCACCAGAGCGCGGCGACGAGGCCGACCAGGGGGACGCCGGTGATGAACACCATCGCGGTGCGTTGCCACTTGAGGATCCGCGGCGACGCGAGCTTGATGCCGCGGATGGTGGGGGTCTCGTCACGGACGGTGGGGGGAGCGGTGAGGGACACACGTGCCTCGCGGGGGTGCGGTGACCGCAGGGGTCATCGACGGTCGGGGAACCGACGACAGCGTAAGTTACGGATGCGTAGGTTGCACCCCCGTCCTCCAGGCGGCCACCCCTCCGCCCGGTGGGCGCGCGGACGCGGCCGCTACCGTGCGTCGGCCGCCGGAACCGAGCGACCGGGAACCCACGTGAACGCGCGCGCGCGCACCACCGCGACCCTCGCGCGGGCGCTGACGGTCCTCGATGGCGCGCTCGACCGGCTCGGACCGTCGCTGCTCGCCCAGACGGGTCGCCTCGACCCGGAGGCGAAGGGTGACGGGACGCCGGTCACGGCCGCCGACCACGAGGCCGACCGGTTGCTGACCAGCACCCTCGCCGAGGCCTTCCCCGACCACGGGATCGTGTCCGAGGAGCAGGACACCGTCGTACCCGGCACGGACTGGTGCTGGATCATCGACCCCATCGACGGGACCTCGAACTTCACGGCGGGCCTGCCCTACTGGTGCGTGTCGGTCGCGCTGGCACTCGAGGGCGAGGTCGTCCTCGGCGTGATCGATGCGCCGCCGCTGCAGGAGCGGTCGGTGGCGATCCGCGGCGAGGGGGCGACCCGGCGCGGACGGCGCCTGGCGGTCCGTCCACCGGTCGACTGGCGCGACGGCCGCAACCGGCACATCCCGGTCATGCTGACCACCGGGACCGCTCGCCGGGCCCGCGGGGCTGGCCTCCGGCTCAACCCGCGGGTCATGGGCGCGACCGCGCTCGACCTGGCGACGGTCGCCTCGGGGGTGGCTGCCGCATCCATCGCGATGATCCCGAAGGTGTGGGACATCGCGGCGGGATCGCTGCTGGTCACCGAGGCGGGCGGGGTGATCGAGACCCTGCACGGCGACCCGCTGCTGCCGCTGCGTCCAGGGGTCGACGAGGCCGACCGCTCCGCAGCGACCGCCGCGGGGCCGGACAGCGCCTACGTCCAGCGGCTGGCCGCCGGCCTGCTGCCCCCCACCTGACCTGACCCGGGGGCCGCCTGTCGGTCAGGCGTTCCCGGTCAGCTGCGCCGCGCGGCGGAGGATGGACGGCACCTCACCGTCGTCGATCATGGCCTTCAGGTGGCCGGCCACGAACCGATCGCGACGCACGTGTGCGACCAGCAACCGGCGGCACTCCTCCAGGGTCGCATCGGCGATGGCGTCCGGGTTCCCGCTCAGCTCACGGCCCCGACCCGTCATCCACGTCGGCCAGTCGAAGCTGGTGATCAGGCCGGACCGGTGCGACTCGCGCAGCAGGTCGCGCACGGCGTCCGGCTCAGCGCGCTCCAACGGTCCCGCCAGGGCGCAGACCGGCGCCCACCCCCCGATGTACCCGAGGTACCCCGTCCCTCCGGCGATGGTCTCGCTCACTGGCCACCCGACTCCCCACCCGGGTCGAGTCACCCGGGAGCTCGGTCGGATGGTGGCACAGCAACGGGCGGCCCCGACGGGACGTGTCGCTCTGAGCGCACACCACCCCCCTGATGGGTGACGCAACGTGCGCTCTCCGTCCAGATGCACTCGGCAGCAGCGCGGCTCCTGCCTGATGTAGTAGTCCTGCTACAGTGATAGTGGTCCTGCTACGGTCGTAGCAGGACCACTATCACCGCAGTCGCGACGACCCGGTACGCCTGCCCGGCGTCGGACAGGAGCCACCGTGCACGAGCCCGCGAACGACCCACGCCCGTCGACGGCTGGCGACCGGGTCATCGAGGTCCAGGACCTGCGGATGCGGTACGGGACCAACGACGTCCTGCGCGGGGTCGATCTCGACGTCGACCGCGGCGAGGTCATCGCACTGCTCGGCCCGAACGGCGCCGGTAAGACCACCACGATCGAGATCCTGGAGGGGTTCCGGCGCCGATCGGGGGGCGAGGTGCGCGTCCTCGGTCAGGACCCCATCGACGCCGACGAGGACTGGCGCGCCCGGATCGGGGTGGTGCTCCAGTCGTGGCGCGACCACGCCCGCTGGTCGCCACGGGCGCTGCTGGAACACCTCGGCGCCTACTACCGCGGGTACGCCACACCGGACCGTCCGCGGCCCTACGAGGTCGACGACCTGGTCGCTCTCGTCGGGATGGGCGACTTCGTCGACGCCCGCATCGGGACCCTGTCGGGCGGCCAACGCCGCCGGCTCGACGTGGCCGTCGGGATCCTCGGTCGGCCCGAGCTGCTGTTCCTCGACGAACCCACGGCCGGGCTCGACCCGCACGCGCGGCGCGAGTTCCACGAGCTCGTCCACCGCCTGTCAGACCTCGAGGGCGCGACCATCCTGCTGACCACCCACGACCTCGCCGAGGCCGAGAAGCTCTCGGACCGCATCCTGATCCTGGCCGGCGGCAAGATCGCGGCCGACGGCAGCCCGGATGCTCTGGCGCAGCGGATCGCGGCCGAGGCCGAGGTGCGGTGGACGCAGGACGGGCAACGGTTCGTGCACACCACGGCCGACCCCACCGCCTACGTCCGCGACCTGCTGACCGCCCACCGCACCGGCATCACCGACCTCGAGGTCCGTCGCGCGACCCTCGAGGACACCTACCTCGAGCTGGTCAGCCGCGAGGAACTCGGGACGGGCTCCGCGCCCGGCCAGGAGCCGACGCTCACGGAGGTGGACGCGTGAACCGCCGCACCCAGGCCGTCCGGATCGGCCTCGCACGGGGATGGACCGAGTTCCGCCTGAGCCTGCGCAGCCCCCAGGACCAGGCCTTCTACCTGGTGATGGCGACCGCGGTCGTGCTCTACCTGTGGTTCAACCGCGGGTCGGAGGTCGAGGGCACCTCGCTGCTGTTGCCGCAGGTCGCGATGCCGAGTCTGCTCGGAGGCCTCGTGATGTTCAGCGCCATCATCGGGCCGGCGGCGGCGCTGTCGGTCGAACGCCAGGACGGCACGCTGCTGCGCAGCAAGCTCGTGCCCCACGGGATGCTCGGCTACGTCAGCGGCCAGGTCCTGCTCCAGTCCGTCAGCGTGGTGCCGCTGCTGACCGTCGTGCTGGTACCGAGCTTCGTGCTGTTCGACGGCCTGATGCACCGCGGCATCGAGGGTTGGTTGACCCTGCTGTGGGTCGTGGGGCTCGGGCTGCTCGCCACGTTGCCGTTCGGGATCGTCATCGGGTCACTGGTCCCTGGCCCCGAGAAGCTCGGGACGTGGGGCATGCTGCCGATCATGGTGCTCAGCGCCATCTCGGGCATCTTCGTCCCGGTCCAGCAGCTGTGGGGGTGGGTCCAGCCGATCGCGCAGGCGTTCCCCATGTACTGGCTGGGGCTCGGGATGCGGTCGGCGTTCCTGCCCGAGTCGGCGGCCGCGATCGAGATCGGTGGCAGCTGGCGCCCGTTGGCCACGGTGTCGGTGCTGGTCGCCTGGGGTATCGCCGGCATGCTGGTCGCCCCGCCGGTGCTGCGCCGCATGGCACGCCGGCAGTCCGGTGCCCGCGTCGCCGAGGGCCGCGACCAGGCCCTCCAGATGATCCGCTGAACCCGCGAGGTCCCGCCACGGGCCGAGGAGGTCACCGTTGAGCGTCGACACCGTCCACAACCGCATCGGGCTGCTGCGTGCCGAACGCGGCGTCAGCCGGCGCGAGCTCGCCGATGCGCTCGGAGTCCACTACCAGACGGTCGGCTACCTCGAACGCGGCGAGTACGCCCCGAGCCTGCACCTGACGCTGCGGATCGCCCGGTTCTTCGACCTGCCCGTCGAGGTCATCTTCTCCCTCGACCCCTTCCCCCGCATCGGCCAGGACGAAGCCTCCGCCTGAGACCGCGACGCGGCTGGGTGTCTCGACCGGGGGGGTGGCGCCTGCCGCGCGCCGGCCGCTGCTGAGGAGGGGTCCCGCCCACCGGTGACGAAAACGACCCGCGACCACCTCAGCGCGGCCGATCCCCTGCCACCCCGCAGTTCGGGTCACCGGGCCAGACCCAGGGTCTTCGCATGCGCACCCGTCTGACGCTGCTCCTCACCCTCGTGCTCTCGCTGCTCGTCGTGGTGCCCGCCGCGACCGCCAGTCCCGCGGATCGGTGGTCCGGCCCGTACTTCGGGGAGGGGAACCTGCCCCCCGGTTGCGTCACGGACATGGACGTCAGCGACTGCTACCACATGCGTACGGGGCTCAACGCGCTGGACACCCCGAAGATCGACGTCCTCGTCGTGGTCCCCGTCTCGCCGTTCGCCGAACGTGACGCACGCATCCAGACCCAGGCGGTGGAGATGTGGGCCGGCGGGATCGACTTCCTGGCCCGCGAGATGGGCATGGACTGGCTGGCGGACACCGTCGAGTTCCGCATCGCGGTCAACCACATCGATCTGACCACCGGGGAAGGCACCGAGGACTTCTCCACCTACCCGCTGTGGGACCCCGAGATCGTCGTCATCTCCACCAACCCCGTCGGCGGCATCGGCATCGGCATCGACCCCCTGGACTTCTCCAGCCTGTTGCTCGAGTTCTTCGGCATCGAGGGCACCGGTGACGGCCCCTGCCACGGCATCGAGAACCCGTTCGAGCTCGCGCAGTGGCAGGCGCTGCCCGGCTTCGACGACCACCACGGGCAGGACACCGGCACCTACTACCAGGAGGACTGCGACGGGGCCGGCGGCAACATCTGCTTCGCGGTCAACGGGGCGATCGACCCCACCCCCGGCATGGACGTCGACTACGAGAACCCGCTCGTCAACCTCCCGTTCGGCCTGTTCAACCTGGTCGCCCACGAGGTCGGGCACTGCCTCACCCTCGGCCACGTGGGCGACGCGCTGGACCACACCAGCAGGACCGTCCCGACCTGGGACATCATGGCCTACACCGACGACCCGCCGGGCCGGACCAAGTGCGTCTCGACCCTGGACGTCGAGGTGTTCGCCACCCGGATGAGCGAGTACGTCGACACCACCGGCGACGGCACCATCGGCGAGGACAACATCCTGCTCGCCAACGACCAGGCCGGTGACATCGACCCGTCCGGCTTCGGAAACGCCTTCCACGTCCAGCACCCGCGCGACCACTGGTACGCGTCGGCCACGGGTGACCCGTGGGACTGCCCCCAGCCCGACCTCGGCGTGATCCCGGGAGAGCGGACGGCGTGGTCCCCCGAGCCCGCTCGCGCGGACCACGTCCTGACGATCACCTCGCCCGCGAACGGGACCACCGCCGACAGCACGTTCACCGTCACCGGCACGGCCGAGCGCCACGACGACGACGAGCCCACCTGGAACCCCCACACCTCCGGTGGCGACACGGCGACGTCCTCATCGACGAGCACCTCCGCGGACCTGATCGGGTCGGTGTCCACCGCCACCCTCGGCGTCCTGGCGTGGACGGAGGTCTTCTCCCCCTGGCTGAGCCCGAACCTGCTGGTCGCCGAGCACGCGACGACGAGCAAGGGCGGTGACGACGAGGGAACACCCGCGACCGAAGCGATCCTGGTCCACGCCGACGGTGCCTTCATCGGCAGCCAGGACGTCTGGACGCGTCGGTCGGCGGACACGTTCGCCGTCGAAGCGACGCTGGAGGCCGGGACCCACGAGCTCCGCATCGACTGGGAGGATCGCGGCCGCGTCATCGCCAGCGAGACGGTGACGATCACCGTCAGCGGCGACGGAGGCAACGGCGGGGACGGCGGGGACGGCGGGGACGGCGGGGACGGCGGCGACGCCACGCACCCGAACTGCAAGCCGCACCCGCGCACGGGCACGGTCCCACCCGGGCGGGACCGACGCTGCGGCTGACACGCAACCCGAGACGACCGAGACACGACGAGACCCCGCCTCTGAGAGGCGGGGTCTGCGTCTTCCGCAGGCGTCGATGCGCCTTGGATCCGTGAGATGAACCTGGATGAGACCCGTTCCGCGACACCCTTGCGGTGTCACGGCCGGTCGCCCATCCCCGCCGGTCGGCCCTTGGTGGCCTGGCCGGCGGTCGTCCATCGCACGAGCTGGGTGGGTCGCCATGCGATCGGCACGGCGCCCGAAGTCTGGTGGTTGTTGCCGGGGTGTGACTGGTGGAGCTGCCGGGAGTCGAACCCGGGTCCCGCGGTCCCGCAGCTGTGAGCTCTACGTGCGTAGGTCGTGGATCATCTCGGGCACGGTGCTCCTCGACCAGACAGCTTCCGTGACCCACACCGTCTCAGGTGTCCCCGCTGCGCTCGACGGTCGAAGTCAGCGGGTGGAGCTCGGTGATGTCGATCCGCACCCCTTACCGAGCATCGGAGGGGGATCGTCGCAGGTGTTTAAGCTGCGAGAGCCAGATCATCGTTGGCATCTAGAGTTCCTGGCGCAGGATTAACGAGGTCGCGTCAGGCACCCTCGGCACGCTCTCACGACCACGGACTGACCACGGTCGAGACCATGTCAGCCCCGTGTCGGGCTTGCATCGACGCTCTGCAGTTCTCAAGGATCCCGGCCTCGCCGGGCCTGGCATCGTACGCCACCGTGTCAAGGGGTGGCCTCGACGGGGTGTCCGTTCGGGGACCATCGACCGAACACCTGGCCACGCAAGCCGCACCGTGCACGCGTGCCACAGGGCCGGAGGTCACACGGCGGCGTCACGACCGCCCGTCAGCGGCGGCCGCGTTCCTTCAGGGCCCGCTCGATGTCGCGCTTGGCGTCCTTCTTGGCGGCAGCCTGCCGCTTGTCGGCCACGTTCTTGCCGCGGCCGACCGCGAACTCGAGCTTGGCCCGCCCCTCCTTGAAGTACAGCTTGGTCGGCACCAGCGTCACGCCCTGGGCCCCCACCTCGTGGGCGAGGCGGTCGATCTCGGTGCGGTGCAGCAGGAGCTTGCGCGGCCGGACCGGATCGTGGTTGTTGCGGTTGCCGAACTCGTACTCGGGGATGTGGGCCTGCATCAGCCAGGCCTCGCCGTCGCCGTCGATCTTGACCCACGCCTCGGCGAGCGAGCCCTTCCCACCGCGCAGCGTCTTGACCTCCGTGCCCTGCAGCACGAGGCCAGCCTCGAAGCGGTCGTCGAGGAAGTAGTCGAACGAGGCACGCCGGTTCTGGGCCGCGATCTTGATGCCGCCGCCGTCGCTGCCCTGCTTGCGTGGTTTCGCCATAGCTGACGATGCTACCGACCGCGCCGCTGCGGCCGGGACGCGACCGCCCCCCGGTCAGCAACCGATGTACGGGCACGGATCGACCTTGACCCCCGCCTTCCACAGCTCGAAGTGCAGGTGCGGACCGGTGGAGTTGCCCGTCGAGCCCTCGTAGCCGATCACCTGGCCGGCCCCGACCGAGGTACCGCGGGCCACGGCGGTGCTCGACATGTGGGCGTAGAGGGAGAAGTCCCCGTCGAGGTGGTCGATCACCAGACAGACGCCGTACCCGCCACCGCACTGGATGGGTGACACGACGCCGGCACGGCTGGCGAGGATCGGTGGGTTCGCCCCCATCACGCGGGTGCAGGCGATGTCGACGCCCATGTGGTTGCGCGAGCCGCCGACGATGTCGCGCGAGCCGTAGTACGAGGTCACCCGCCGGCAGGAGTTCGGCCAGCCCCAGTCGCCGGTGCCGGACGGCGGTGGCGGCGACGTCGACGGCGGTGCGGGCGTGCCGCCCTCCTCCGGGGCGTCCGCGCCGTCCTCCTGCTCGCGGGCGGCCTCCTCACGCTGGCGGGCGGCCTCCTCGCGCTGGCGGGCCTCGTCGCGCAGGCGCGCCTCTTCACGCTGCCGGGCCTCCTCGGCGCGCTGCCGGGCGAGCTCCTCGATCTGCTGCTGGATGCCGGCCGCCTCGCGCTCGATGCCCGCGAGGTGGTCCTCGATGGCGCGCCGGTCGTTCTCGATCGCCTCGAGCGCGGCGTTGCGCTCCTCGCGCTGCGCCTCGACCTCGGCCGTCAGCTCGCGCTGTTCGGCGACCCGGCGGGCCACCTCCTCGGCCTGGCCGTCAGCCTCGCGGGCCTCACGTTCGGCGGCGACCCGCAGCTGGGCGGCCGTGCCGCGCTGCCGCTGGACGGTGGCGACCAGGTCCTGGACGTCGGCGACGATGCGCCGGTCAGCGTCCAGCACCGCCGTGAGGAAGGGGGCCGTCACCAGGGCTACGGTGATGTCCTCGGAGGCGAGCAGCTGCCCGACGAGGGCCGCCTCGGTCGACACCGCACCCCGTTTGAAGGCGCCCGCCACCCGGGCATCGAACCGTCCGCGGACCTCGTCGAGCTCAGCCTCGGTCTCGACCAGCTCCGCCTCGATGGCGGCCAGCTCGGTGCGCAGTCGGCGGGCCTCCGACCGGGCACGGTCACGCTTCTCGGTCGCGATCTCCAGGGCACGCTCGACGGCCTCGAGCTCGGCCGTCGCGGACGCGAAACGACGCTCGGCCTCGTCCAGCCGGGCGCGGGCGTCGCCCTCGGCGGCCTTGGCCTCGGCCAGCTGCTCCGCGGTCTGGGAGCGCTCGGTCGCGGACTCGTCGAGGCGTTCCTCGAGCGTGGTCTGCGCGGACGCGCTCGACGACAGCAGCGCCAGGCAGCCGATCGCCACCACCACCCGGGACCAACGACGCACGCGCCACCTTCTCCGTCAGCCGGCCGAGGCCGGACGTGGGCTGGGTGACGCACATCACCCTCGACGGTACCCCTGCCACATCCTGCCACAAACGAGTACGTCCACAACAGCAGTCACACAGGTCACCTCCCGTGACATCGACGCGCAGCCGCCCCGGCTCCACCCGAGGCGCGAACAGCGCACACCGCTGCGCCCCCGCCGGAGCGGGGGCGCAGGGACCACCGGGCACGCCCGGTGTCAGACGTCATCGCCGGTGGCGCGGACCGAGTCCCCCCAGGGATCGAGGGAGCACGCACGGCCTCAGGTGTCAGACGTCCAGGAAGCGGCGGAGGGCGATCAGGGAGGCGACGGCTGCGATGCCCACACCGACCAGCAGCATCCACGGTGCGATGGCGATGACCGCGCTGCTGCCGATGAACGGCACCAGCGAGACCTGCTCGCGCAGGTTGGCGGCCACCCGCGGCACCGAGAGCATCAACAGGCCCCAGGCGAGGACCGCACCGAGCGCGCCGGCGAACATCCCCTCGAACAGGAACGGCAGCCGCACGTACCAGTTGGACGCACCGACCAGCTTCATGATGGAGGTCTGCTCGCGCCGGGCGAACGCCGCCACGCGGATGGTGTTGGCGATCAGGACGCCGGCGGCGACCAGCTGGATGCCGGCCACGATGAAGGCGGCGCGACGCACGACGTCGATGAAGCGCAGCAGGTCGTCGAGCAGCTCCTGCTGGTCGACGATGTCCTCGACGCCCGGGTAGGCCTCGAACTGTTGCGCGATGACATCGAACTCGCTGGGGTCCTCGAGCTTGACCCGGAAGGAGGCCGGCAACGAGTCCGGTTCGACGACGTCGCGCACGTCCGCATCGTCCTTGAACATCTCGCGGAAGCGCTCGTAGGCGTCGGCCTGCGACTCGAAGAAGACCTGCTCGACGATCGGCTGGGCATCGAGGTCGTCGAGGAGCTGCTGGCGCTGCTCCTCGGTGATGTCGACGCCACAGGAGCGCTCGTTGCACAGGAAGATGGAGACCTCGACCTTGTCCATCCAGTCGTCGGTGGCGAGGGTCACCTGCTGCGAGAGCAGCAACGAGGCTCCCAGCAGCGTCAGCGACACCGTGACCGAGAGGATGACCGCGAAGGTCATCAGCAGGTTGCGGCGCAGGCCGACGAGGGCCTCACCGAGGATGTAGCGCCAACGTGCGGACAAGGAGGGCTCCTGTCAGCCGGCGTAGCCGTAGACACCGCGGGACTGGTCGCGGACGACGACGCCGTTCTCGAGTTCGACCACGCGGCGGCGCATCGAGTCGACGATGTGCTGGTCGTGGGTCGCCATCACGACGGTGGCGCCCGTGCGGTTGATGCGGTCGAGCAGCTTCATGATCCCGACCGAGGTGGACGGGTCGAGGTTCCCGGTGGGCTCGTCGCACAGCAGGATGCGGGGGTGGTTGACGAAGGCACGAGCGACCGAGACGCGCTGCTGCTGACCGCCGGACAGCTCGTGCGGCTGCGCGTGCGCCTTCTCCTGGAGACCGACGAGCTCGAGCACCTCGGGGACGCGCTGGTCGATCTCGCGGCGCGCCTTGCCGATGACCTCGAGCGCGAACGCGACGTTCTCGTACACGGTCTTGTTGGGCAGGAGCTTGAAGTCCTGGAAGACGTAACCGATCTCGCGGCGGAGCATCGGCACCTTCCAGGAGCGGAGGCTGGCGAGGTTCTTGCCGGCGACCCACAGCTCACCGGAGTCCGGGAGCTGCTCGCGCGTGAGCAGCTTCATGAAGGTCGACTTGCCGGACCCCGACGGGCCGACGACGAAGACGAACTCGCCCTTGCCGACCTCGAGGCTGAGGTCCTTGAGCGCGACGACCTCGCCCTCCTCGCCCCGCTTGTAGGTCTTGGTGACGTTCTGGAGCGTGATCACCCGGTGGTCCCTGACGTCGGCGCCTGCGCAAGGGGTGACGCGCGGTAGGCGGTGAGGGCGTACGGGAAGGGGCCGCGCGAGCGCGCGGCCGTGACGACCGTCGAGGGTAGCGAGCGACCCCGCCGGCATCATGCAGCGGCGCACCTGGACGGACGGGGGAACCCGCTGCCCGGTGGACGGGTCAGTCGTCGCTCTCGGCGGCCACGCGGACCCTGCGCCGCAGCTCGGACTCGAGCAGCGCATCGATGTCACCGTCGAGGACGGCCGAGACGTTGCCGGTCTCGAACTCCGAGCGCAGGTCCTTGACCATCTGGTAGGGGTGCAGGACGTAGGAGCGGATCTGTGACCCGAACCCGACGTTCTGCTTGCCGCCCCGGATGTCGTCGAGCTCCTCGGCTCGCTTCTGCCGCTCGAACTCGGCGAGCTTGGCCTTCAGCACGCGCAGCGCTGCCGCCTTGTTCTGGTGCTGGGACTTCTCGTTCTGGCAGCTGACCACCACCCCGGTCGGGAGGTGGGTCAGGCGGACGGCCGAGTCGGTGGTGTTGACGCTCTGCCCGCCGGGACCCGAGGAGCGGTAGACGTCGACGCGGATCTCCTCGTCGGGGACGTCGATCTCCTCGTCGAGTTCGGGCAGCATCGGGACCACGTCGACCAGCGCGAACGAGGTCTGTCGGCGCGCCTGCGAGTCGAAGGGGCTGATGCGCACCAGGCGGTGCACGCCGTGTTCGGCGTTGAGGTAGCCGTAGGCGTCGGGTCCCTTGACCTCGAAGGTCGCCGACTTCAGGCCCGCTTCCTCGCCGTAGGAGGTGTCGTAGACGTCGACGGCGTACCCGTGGTTCTCGGCCCACCGGGTGTACATCCGCAGCAGCATCTGGGTCCAGTCCATCGCGTCGACCCCACCCTCGCCGGCGTGGACCGAGACGATGGCGTCGGCGTTGTCGTGCTCACCCGACAGCAGCGTGGCCAGCTCGTAGCGGTCCAGGTCAGCGGCCATGGCGGCCAGCCCGGCAGCCACCTCGGCGGACGAGGAGTCGTCGTCCTCCTCCTGGGCGAGCTGTTCGAGCACCTCGAGGTCGTCGATGCGTTCGGTCAGGCCGGCCAGACGGGCGACCTCCTGCTCGATCGCCGCCAGCTCGGTGGTGACGCTGCGGGCGCGGTCGGGGTCGTCCCAGAGGTCGGGCTGGCCGGCGAGGTCCTGGAGCTCCTCGAGGCGCAGACGCTTGCCGTCGAGGTCGAGGTCGTGGACGAGCTGGGCCACGCGGCGGCGCGCACCCGCGAGCTCGTCGGCGTGGCTGTCGGGCATCGGATGGTCCTCGGGTCGCGAGCAGGCGCGCGAACAGCGCGGGGGCGACCGACGATGCTACCGGCGGGAGCGAGGTCCTCCCCGAACACGAAGCGAGGCGGGACGGACGCGTTCCCCTCCGAACACGTCCGTCCCGCCGAGCCGCACCGGACCGGACTCGGGGCGACACCTGAAGGGTTCGCGGACCGGACGTCCGGCCCCTGCCGGGCGCCTGCCGCAGCCGCGCTGTCGCGCGCAGCACGCACGAACTCGTGCGGGTCCGGCGCTAGCCTCCGCCGGTCCACCCGCTGAAAGCGCCGCCCGTGCCCGTCGACCCCTACCTCGCCGCCCTCCCGAAGGTCGAACTGCACGTCCACCTCGAAGGGTCGGTCGACGCGGCGACGGCGAGCGCCCTCGCCGAGGCGCACGGCGAGGACCCGGCCGCCGTGCTCGAGCTGGAGCACGGCGCCTACCCGCGCCGGTTCCGTGACTTCGACCACTTCGTGGCGACCTTCCTCGCCACCAGCGGTCTGGTCCGTACCCCCGACGACCTCGCCACGATCGCCGCGGCGTTCGCCCGCGGTCAGGCCGCCCAGCAGGTGCGCTGGACCGAGGTGACCTTCACCGCGCTGACGTTGGTGCGCCAGGGCATGGAGCCGCGCGCCATGTTCCAGGCGGTGGCCGACGGGTTCGCCGAGGTGCCCGACACGCAGGTGGGGCTCATCATCGACAGCATCCGCAACCTGGGCGTCGACGCGTCGCACGAGACGCTGGCGCTGGTGGAGACCTACGGGGACGAGGCGCCGATCGTGGGGCTCGGGCTCACGGGCATCGAGGGTTCGGTGGACGAGCGCGACTTCGCTCACCTGCGGACGGCCGCCGACCGTCTCGGGCTCGGGCTCGCCGTCCACGCCGGCGAGACCGGTTCACCCGACAACGTGCGCGCTGCCCTCGACGACCTCGGCGCCGATCGCATCGGCCACGGCATCGCGGCGGTCCGGGACGCCGACCTGCTCGCCCGGCTCGTGCGGGACGCCACACCCCTCGAGATCTGTCCGTCTTCGAACGTCACGCTGTCGCTGGTCGACGACCTCGACGCCCACCCGCTGCCCGAGCTGTGGGCCGCCGGCGCGAACGTCACCATCAACAGCGACGACCCGCCGTTCTTCAGCACGACGCTGACCGCCGAACTCGACCACGCGCGGCGGCTGTGCGCGCTGGAACGGCGCGACCTCGCCGAGCTGCAGCGCCGCGCGATCCGGGCCTCGTTCGCGCCGGAGGCCCTGCAGCGCGACATCCTCGCCCGGATCGACGCGTGGGCGGTCGGCTCCAGCCTCTGACCGAGCCTGCGACCGGTCGCGGCGGGTCAGGCTTTGGTGGCCGAGGTCACCACGTCGAAGCTCCACAGCTGCGAGCCCGTCGCGGCCGGTCCGCCGCCCGGTGCGCCGCCGGGGTGCCCGCCACCCGGCTGCTCGCCGGCCGGAGGACCGCCAGCCGGGGGACCACCGGCCTGGGCGTGGCCCTTCTGGAAGGCCTGGCTCGACATCCACGCCTCGAACGCCTCGTGGTCGCGCCACCGGGTCACGACGAGGTAGCGGTCGGTGCCGTCGGTGGGCCGCAGCAGCTCGAACGACTCGAAGCCGTCGACCTTCTCGACCTCACCCGCACGGGCGGCGAAGCGCTGCTCGAGCACCTCGGCGCGAGCCGGGGGGACCTCCAGGACGTTGATCCGAACGACGGACACGGGAGCGCTCCTCGGTGGGCTGCTCGGGCGACGGACCCGACAGCGTAGGGCGTCGGCGCCCTACCCTCGCCGGCCAGCCCTTCGGCGCCGGGACGTTCCGAGGCCCGCCCAGCGAGAGGACGACGATGGGAGCACGTGGTGGCACCGACGACGCGGTGAAGCGTCAACGGCGGGCGTTCGCCGCGCTGCCCTTCGCCCAGCGCCGCGCGGTGGTCCGTGCCGTCAGCCGCGGGCGGGCGGTCGAGGACCGCAAGCTCGCGGTGCACGCGGTGGTGGTCGCGCGCCGCCAGCAGCGGCTGTGGCGCTGGCTGTGGCTCACCGGCCCGCTGATCGGGCTCACGCAGCTGAACCTCGGCTGGGAGGGCGCGCTGGTCGCCGCGTTGATCTCGACGGTGACGATGGCCCTGCTCGCCCGGTTCTGGCTCGTCCGTGCACAGCGCGCGGAGGCCAGCAACCTCGAACTGGTCCCGAAGCGTCAGCGGGGCGACCTGCAGCAGCCGCCCCGCTGACCGACGTCAGCCGCGGACGCGAGCCAGGACCTCGCGGGCCACGTCGGCGACGTGCTCGGGGGTGAAGCCGAACAGGTCGAACAGCTTCTCGGCCGGGGCGGAGGCGCCGAAGCGCTCCATGCCGACGATCGCGCCGGCGTCGCCGGTGAACCGTTCCCAGCCGAACGGCGTGCCGGCCTCGACCGCCACGCGGGCCCGCACCGCCGGCGGCAGCACCGCGTCACGATCGGTCTGGTCCAGCGCCGCGAAGCGCTCCCAGCTCGGGACCGACACGACGCGCACGCCGGTCCCCTCGGACGCCAGGATCTCGGCGGCGGCGACGCACAACTGCACCTCGGAGCCCGTCCCGAGCAGCACCACGTCCGGGTCAGCGCCGTCCTCGACCCCGAGCTCGCGCAGGACGTAGGCGCCACGGTCCACGGCGTCGGCGGGCTTGTCGCCGAGCGGGGGCAGCCCCTGGCGGGTCAGCGCGATGACCGACGGCCCGTCGGTCTCGATGGCGATCCGCCACGCGGCGGCGACCTCGTCACCGTCGGCGGGACGGAACACCTGCAGGCCTGGGATGGCCCGCAGAGCCGCCAGGTGCTCGATCGGCTGGTGGGTCGGGCCGTCCTCGCCGAGGCCGATGGAGTCGTGGGTCATCACGTAGACGACCTTGGTCCCCATCAGCGCCGACAGGCGGATCGCCGGCCGGCAGTAGTCGGTGAAGATCAGGAACGTGGCCACGTAGGGCAGGACGCCACCGAACAGGGCCATGCCGTTGGCCATCGACGCCATCGCGTGCTCACGGACCCCGAAGCGCAGGTTGCGACCGAGCCGGTCGTCGGCCGAGAAGTCACCCGCCCCCTCGATGTCGGTGTTGTTCGACGCGGCCAGATCCGCCGAGCCGCCGAGCAGCTCCGGCAGGACCGGCGCCAGGGCGTTGATCACCCCGCCCGAGTGCTGGCGCGTCGCCGCCTTCTGGTCCAGGGTCGGCAGCGCATCGGTCCAGCCAGCCGGCAGCTCGCCACGGATCACCCGTCGTTCGAACTCCGCCGCGAGGTCGGGGTGGGCGTCGCGGTAGGCGGCCAGGCGGGCGTCCCAGTCCGCGTGCAGCTGCGCCCCACGTTCACGGGCGTCGAGGTGGTCACGGACGTCGCCCGGGACGGTGAACGGCTCGTCGTGGGGCCAGCCGAGCGCCGCCTTCGTGGCGACGATCTCGTCGGGACCGAGGGGCGCGCCGTGGGACTTCGAGGTCCCCGCCTTGTTCGGCGATCCGTGCCCGATGACCGTGCGCACCGCGATCAGCGACGGCCGCGGGTCGGCGTCGGCCTCGGCGATCGCCGCGCGGACCGCGTCGACGTCGGTGACGTCGGCCACCCGCGCGGTGTGCCACCCGTAGGCGTCGAAGCGGGCCAGGACGTCCTCGCCGAACGCCAGATCGGTGGACCCGTCGATGGTGATCTCGTTGTCGTCCCAGAGGTAGGTGATGCGACCGAGACGCAGCTGCCCCGCGAGCGAGGCCGCCTCGGAGGCCACCCCCTCCATCAGGTCCCCGTCGGAGACGATGCCGTAGACGCGGCTCTGGACGAGGTCGGACCCGTCGCGGTCGAACTCGGCGGCCAGGCGCTCGGCCGCCAGGGCCATCCCCACCCCGTTGGCGAAGCCCTGACCGAGCGGGCCGGTCGTGGTCTCGACCCCGTCGAGCAGGAAGTTCTCGGGGTGCCCGGCCGTCACCGACTCGAGCTGGCGGAACAGCTTCAGATCGTCCAGGGTCGGACGCGCGTAGCCCGCCAGGTGCAGCGCCCCGTACAGGAGCATCGAGCCGTGGCCGGCCGACAGCACGAACCGGTCGCGACCGGCCCAGTGCGGGTCGGCGGGATCGTGGCGCAGGACCTCGCGGAACAGCACGTACGCGAGCGGGGCGCACCCCATCGGCATGCCCGGGTGGCCGGAGTTGGCCTGCTGGACCGCATCCATCGCGAGGGTGCGGTAGGTGTCGATGGCGCGCTGTTCGAGCTCGGTGACCACGGGAGGACGCTCCGTCGGGAGGGGGTACGCACGCGAGGGAACCTGCGGCGCGGAGGGTGGGCTCGCCGGACCGGACGCCAGCGAGGCTCGGATGATGCCACACCGGCCCGCCGGCCTACTCTGCGCGGCGCGCGCCAACGGTGACGGCGTGCGACGACGAGAGGTCCCGCGCGTGCCGCCGCTCACCCAGAGGTTGACCTACCGCCTCGCGCTCGAGAACGCGCCGGGGATGCTCGGCCGCGTCACCTCGGCGATCGACGCCTGCGGCGCGGAGGTCGTGGACACCGCACGGGTCGACGAGCAGCGTCACGTGATCTTCCGCGACGTCAGCGTGGACGTCAGCGACGAGGCCCACGGCGACACGGTCGCCGCGACGCTGGTCGACCTCGAGGGCGTCGAGGTCCTCGCCATCCTCGACGACGTCCTGAACGCGCACGAGGGCGGCAAGATCCGCGTCGAGGTGACCCGGGAGGTCCACGACAACGAGGACCTCGCCCTGGTCTACACCCCCGGGGTCGCCAAGGTGTGTCGTCTGATCGCCGACGACCCGGTGGCCGCGTACCGCTTCACGATCCGGTCCAACTCGGTCGCGGTGGTCACCGACGGATCGGCGGTGCTCGGCCTCGGGGACATCGGACCGCTCGCCTCCCTGCCGGTCATGGAGGGCAAGGCGATGCTGCTCAAGTCCTTCGGCGGCGTCGACGCGTACCCGATCCTGGTCGAGGAGCAGGACCCGGATGTCTTCGTCGACACCGTGGCACGCATCGCCTCCGGCTTCGGTGGCATCAACCTCGAGGACATCTCGGCCCCCCGGTGCTTCGAGATCGAGGGCAAGCTGCGCCAGCGCCTGGACATCCCCGTCTTCCACGACGATCAGCACGGCACCGCCATCGTGGTCCTGGCCGCGCTCACCAACGCCGCGAAGGTCGTCGGGCGTGACCTCGCCTCCCTGCGTGTCGTGGTCCAGGGCATCGGTGCGGCGGGCGTGGCCATCATCAACCTGCTGCGGGCCGCCGGGATCGAGGACATCGTCCCGGTCGATCTCGAGGGCATCCTCGAGGCCAAGCGCAAGGGCACCGACCCGATCCGGCGTCGCCTCGCCCGACAGGTCAACCCCCGCGAACTGAGCGGGCAGAAGGACGTCGCCCTGGCCGGCGCGGACGTGTTCGTCGGCGTGTCGGGTCCCAACACCCTGCCGCTCGAGCTGGTCCAGACCATGTCCGAGGACCGCATCGTCTTCGCGCTGGCCAACCCCACCCCCGAGATCCACCCGGACGTCGCGGGCGGCCACGTGCGGGTCATGGCGACCGGGCGGTCCGACTTCCCCAACCAGATCAACAACGTCCTGGCGTTCCCGGGGCTGTTCCGGGGTCTGCTGGACGCGGCCGCGACCGCGGTCACCGACGAGATGAAGATCGCCGCTGCCGAGGCCATCGCCTCGATGGTCGGGGACGACCTCGCCCCCGACTACATCATCCCCTCACCGTTCGACCGCGGCGTCGTACCCGTGGTCGCCGAGGCCGTGGCCTCGACCGCTCGGGCCCAGGGGCACGTGCGGCCCGGCTCGTACGGCTCACGCGAGTCCGAGTCCGAGGCGGCGATGCACGAAGCGGCCAGACGGGCCGTCCGGCGCGCCGTCGCCCAACGCTTCGCCGAGGAGGACGAGGCCGACGGATGAGCGCACCACGGCGGTTCCGCGCGCTCCACGACGACGGCTTCTTCGTCATGCCCAACGCCTGGGACGTCGGATCGGCGACCCAGCTGGCCGCGCTCGGTCCGCCGGCGCTGGCGACGACCAGCTCGGGACACGCCGCATCGCTCGGCCGCCGCGACCAGGAGGTCACCTTCGACGAGCTGGTGACGCACGTCGCGGCGCTCGTCGCGGCCGTCGACGTGCCGGTGAGCGTCGACAGCGAGCACCTGTTCGCGGCGACCGACGGCGAGATCCGCGCCAACGTTCGGGCGCTCGCGGACCTCGGCGCGGGTGGCATCTCGATCGAGGACCACGTCCCCGACCGTGGCGGGATCATCCCCCTCGATGAGGCCCGACGACGCGTCGCGGCTGCCGCCGACGCTGCGGCGGAGAGCGGCCTCGTGGTCACCGCCCGGGCCGAGAACCACCTCTACGGACGTGACGACCTCGCCGACACCCTGACCCGGCTGCTCGCCTACCGGGATGCCGGCGCCGACGTCCTCTACGCCCCCGGACTCGTCGACGCCGAGGAGGTGCGACGCGTCGTGGAGACCGTCGAGGCACCCGTCAACGTCCTGCTGCTACCCGGAGGCCCGGGACCGAGCGAGCTCGCCGCGCTCGGGGTCCGGCGGGCCAGCACCGGCGGCCGGCTCGCCCACGTGGCCTACGACGCCGCCCGAACCGCCGCCGCCGCGCTCCTCGCACCGCTGGGGCGCTCGGCGGGGTGAGTTCAGAGCGCGCCGGGGCGGGCGCGCAGCGCGTCGCGGATCTCGCGCAGGAGCACCACGTCATCCGGGTCGGCGTCCGGCTCCGGAGCCGCGTCCTGCTCGGGGCTCTTGCGCGACATGCGGTTGTAGGCCTTCACGACGAAGAACAGCGCGAGGGCCACGAAGAAGAAGTTGACCAGCGCGGTGATGGCCACACCGACCGATCCCGCGCAGATACCGCCCTCGCATCCGAACCGGCCGATGGCGTCGAAGTTCGGCTCGCCGAACACCAGGCCGATCAACGGCATGAGGATCGACTCGACGATCGCGCTGATGACCGGAGCGAACGCCGCCCCCATCACCACCGCGACCGCGAGGTCGATGACGTTGCCCCGGTTGATGAACTCCTTGAACTCGTTCAGCACCGTCAGTCCTCCGCGAGTCGACGCAACCAGGCCGCGATCGGGTCTGCGAGCCGGGCGAGCACCTCGGCCGCCGGCCGCCGCACACCATCCGGGGCGTGGACCCCCGCGACGTCGAGGGAGTGGTCACCGCCCTCGACGGCGAGCAGCGTCGCACGACGGCGCAGCTTCGTCAGGTGTTCCTCGACCTCGGCGGCGGACCCGAAGGTGTCCCGCGTGCCTTGGAGGAAGAGCGCCGGGACGGGGACGCGGTGCCAGTGGTCGACCCGGAGCTGCTCGGGCTTGCCGGGCGGGTGGAGGGGGTAGCCGTGGAACACCAGGCCCGTCACGTCGAGGTCGCCGTCCACGGCTGCCAACGAGGCGACACGACCGCCGTACGACTTCCCGCCCGCGATCCAGGGGCGGCGCGGCGCCACCTGCTGACGGGCGGCCTGCAGGAGTGCCCGGAACCCGGGCACCGATGCCTCGGCGCGAGGCGCGCGACGCCCGAGCTCGTGGTGGGGCAGGTTCGCACGCACGACGGTGCAGCCGAGGTCGCGGAGGACCTCAGCCAAGCCGGTCAGCGCGGCGCCCTGGTAGCTCCCGCCGGCCCCAGGGGTCAGCAGGACGGCGGGCCCGCGAGGCCGCGCGGGTTCGTGGAGAGCGGCACTGACCGTCTCGACCGGCGCGTCGGTCAGCGTCAGGGTCAGGGGCTGCGAGGTCACGCGTCCTCCTCGCTGAGGGCGTCGACGGCCAGCTGGGTGCCGGCCTCACGGTCGAGCTTGCCGTTGGGGCCGCGCGGGATGGCGTCGACGACGACCACCTCGCTCGGCCGGCGGTAACCGGCGACCTGGTCGCGGGCCCACCGCAGGAACGCATGGTCGTCGAAGCCGTCCGTCGGGACCACCACCGCGACCAGCCGTTCGCCGAGCCGCTCGTCGGGGACACCGACGATGGCCAGCTCCGCCACACCGCGGGCCCCCTCGAGCTCCTCCTCGACCTCCGCCGGGAACACCGAGAAGCCGCCGACCTTGAGCCGGTCCTTGGACCGGCCGGCGAACTGGAACAGGCCGCCACCGAGCAGGCGACCCTGGTCCCCGGACCCGAACCACCCGTCCGCGTCGGGGCCGCCCTCAACGTGTCCCTCGTAGCCGCCGAGCACGTTGGGGCCCCGCCACTGCAGCTCACCGACGGTGCCGCGCGGCACGGTCCGGCCGTCCTCGTCCACCACGCGCAGACGCACACCGGGCAGGGTGACCGCGAAGGAAGGCGCCGGCAACGAGCCGACCGGGGAGGGCGGGTACAGGCGGACGGCGGCGGGACCGGACAGCTCGACCATCCCGAAGATGTCGACGACGGCGGCGGACCCGACACCGCGTCCCGCGATCCGGGCCAGACCCCCGTAGCCCTGCAGCCGTCGCGCCCGATCGGGGGGCAGGACGTCCGCGGAGGAGACGAACAGCTGGATCGACGACAGGTCGCGGTCGGCCGCGCCGGCGCGTTCGAGGTCGGCGAACATCGTCGGGACCGCGACGAGCACGTTCGGTCGGTGGTGCTCGATGAGGTCGAGCACCTCGTCCGCACGGAAGCGGGCGCGACGCACGAGCGGGAGGCCCGCCGACAGCGACGCGAGGAGCACCGAGAAGCCCATCACGTGGGTCAGCGGCAGGCAGGCCAGGATCCGGTCGCGGTCGCGCCGCAACGGACCGAGGTCGGCGCCGAGCGGCACGACCGTCAGCCGGCCGAGGCTCGACAGCAGCCCGCGCGAGGTCAGCGGCGCGGCCTTCGGGACCCCGGTGGTCCCCGAGGTGGTCAGCAGGATCGCCGTGGCGTCCGGATCGAGGTCGCCAGCGGGGGCACGGTGCGCGGCTGCCGGGAGCGCCTCGGCGACCTCGCTGACGCGCCGGAGCCGCAGCCGGTCCGGGACGCGGTCCGCGACCTCGTCGTCGGCGACCGCCGCGGTCGCACCGGTCGCCTGACCGATGACGTCGATCTCGTGGCCGGTCAGGCGGTGGTTGACCGGCACCGGGACGGCCGCCAGGCGCGCGATGGCGAACGCGTGGAGCGCGACGTCGAGGCGGTTGTCGCAGACCACGAGGACGCGATCACCCGGCCCGACGCCGGCCTCGGCGTGCACGGATGCGAGGCGCGCGACCGCGTCCTCGATGTCGGTGAAGCTGCGCGTCTCGCCGTGGTCGAGGCCGGGGGTGCGTTCGGGGTCGATCACCGCCGGGCGGTCCCCGTACCGGTCGGCGAGCACGGCGGTCAGGGCGCCGAGGTGCACACCCACACCGCGTGCGAGCGCCGACAGCTCGGATCGCGACACGGGTCGACTCCTGGACGGCGAGGGTGGCACCCGACCAGTGCCACGATCCCCGCCCGGCCAGCCACGACAACGGTGGCGGTCAACGGGCTGGGGCGCGCGGCAGGCTAGCCGAGGCTGCGGGACGGTCGTCGCCCGCCCCGACCGTCCGGCCGGGGCGCTGCGGCTGCCCTGGACGGCCCCGCCCGGCGGCTCAGCGCGACTCGCCACCGACGATGACCACCGGGCAGCTGGCGTGTGTCGCCACCTGGTGGCTCACCGAGCCGAGCAGCAGCTCCTTGAAGCCACCCCGTCCTCGGGTCCCGACCACGACGAGCGCGGCGTCGTCAGCAGCGTGGCAGAGGATGCCGGCCGCGCCACCGGCCCGGACGGTCCGGATCAGCGGGATGCCCTCGAAGCCACCGACCTCCTCGAGCGCCTCCTCGATGACCGCAGCCGCCGCGGCCTCGAGCTCGGTGTCGGACGGCAGGGCGAGGACCGCCGGCATCAGCAGCACCTCGGGCGGCGGGTAGGCGTGCACCACCTCGAGGGTCGCGCCACGCAGCCGCGCCTCGTCGCGGGCCCAGGCCAGGGCACGCCGAGCGTGCTCGGACGCATCGATGCCGACCACGATGCGGGTCGCGATGGACGTGTCGCTCACAGCCGCTCCTTCCAGGAGGCTCGGGGTGAGCGTGCGCCGTCGCAGCGCGTTCCGTCAGGGCGGATGGACCCCATCTGCCAGGACCTTGGCGTCTCTCGGCGCAAGACCGGCTCGTGACGCGCGAGGGGCGTAGTCTCGCGCGCGGATGGTGACGGTGTGGACCCCTGAGCAGGAGCGGACGTGCGGTACCCGGAGCGGCTCCTGACCGAGGACGAGGAGATCGTCCGCCAGTTCCGCCCGCACTGGCGGGTCCTGCTGCCCTCCCTCAGCTGGGCGATGATCCTCGCGGTCGGGGTCGGGGTCGGGTTCGCCTTCGATCCGCCCGTGGGCCGCATCGCCCTCGGGGTCGCGGTCCTCATCTGGCTCCTGGTGGCGGGCCGTGCGGTGCTCGACTACTGGTTCACCAACTACGTGCTGACCACCGAACGCATCATCGTCCGCTCCGGCATGGTCGCCCGCAACGGCACCGAGATCCCGCTCGAGAACATCAACAACGTGCTGTTCTCCCAGCGGGTGATCGAGCGGCTGCTCGGGTACGGCGACGTGATGCTCGAGTCGGCCGGGAGCCAGGGCCAGAGCCGCCTCGAGGACATCCCGGATCCCGAGGCGTTCCAGTCGCAGGTCTACCGCGTCCGCGAGGCGCGTTCGTTGGCGCTGCGGCACGGTCCGGGGCCGGCGAACCACGCGGACGGCGACGTGGTCACGCGTCTCGAGCGGCTGGCCGACCTGCGCGAGCGGGGCCACCTCAGCGAGGACGAGTTCGCCGAGCAGAAGCGGCGGCTGCTCGACGGCTGAGCGCATCGCTCGACGGACGCCGCACGACGCACGTCGCCTTGTTCCGGTGGCCTGGCGTGCCGATGGGGGTGCCGGGAGCAGGTCCTGCGGCCGTCGTGCGCGTCCGGGACGCGTGGCCCGTCACCACCCCGGTGACCGCCGTCGCGCTGCTGCTGGCGGGCACCGTGATCGCCCTGCTCGTCGCTGCGCTGATCACCGTCGGCCGCACGATCGACGGATCCCACCAGGAGCGCGTCCGTGCGAACGCGCTGCTGACCGGGGTCCTCGGCGCCCTGCACGAGGGTCTGATCGTGCGCGACGGAGACGGTCACGTCGTCGTCGCCAACCCAGCGGCCGACGAGATGGTGGGACTGCGCTTCGCCGACGACCCCGACCGTGCCGCGATGATCGCGGCGGGTGATCTGCGCGACGAGGGCGGGATGCCGCTGACGCTCGCGGAGCTACCGAGCACCCACGTGCAGCTCACCGGCAGTCCCGTGCTCGGCCGCGTCGTGCGCCTCGGGGGGGGACGACGCGCCCCTCTGGGTGCGCACCAACTGCGTCCCGTTCGATGCCGCCGACGGGCGTATCGGCACCATCTCGACCTTCAGCGACGTCACGGTGGACCACGAGCTGGCGACGGCCCTGACTCTCGCCGAGGAACGGTTCCGCCTGGCGTTCGATGAGGCGCCCATCGGCATCGCCGTCGTCCACCCCGATGGCCGGTTCGAGGACATCAACCCCGCGCTGTGCGCGCTGCTGGACCGGACGCGCGAGGAGTTGCTCGGGACGCGGCTCCGCGACCTGACCCACCCCGATGACCTGGACGCCCCACCCATCGAGCACGGTGACCTGCTGGCCGGAGTCACCGACAGCTACGCGATGGACCGGCGCTACCTGCAGCGGAGCGGCGCGGAGGTCTGGGTCAACCTGCACGTCTCGGCGCTCCGCGACCACACCGGCAGCATCGAGCGGTTCCTGGTCCAGGTGGTCGATCTCACCGAACGGAAGGCCCTCGAGGCCAAGCTGTCGCACGCCGCCACGCACGACCCCCTCACGGGGCTGCCGAACCGGCGACTGGTCGAGGACCGACTGGCGCTCGCCCTGGCCGCGTCCCGCCGCGACGCGGGCACCATCGCCGTGCTCTTCTGCGACCTCGACGGCTTCAAAGCGGTCAACGACACCCACGGGCATCGCATCGGCGACCTGCTGCTGACCACGGTGGCCGACCGCCTGCGCGGCGTCGCGCGGGAGATCGACACGGTCGGCCGCATCGGCGGCGACGAGTTCGTGGTGGTGGCGGGCAGCATCACCGACCCGGAAGATGCCGAGCAGCTCGCGGCTCGGGTGCGCCGCGCCATCGAGCAGCCCGTCGACCTCGAAGGCGTCCACCTGACGCCCCGCGTCTCGGTCGGCCTCCACCTCGCCGACGGGTACGACACGACCGACGAGGTGCTCAGCTTCGCCGATCGGCGGATGTACGAGGCGAAGACGGACCGGCGACTGGCGGTGCGGACCTCACGACGCTGACCAACGACGTGCGCTCGACCGAACCGGTTCTTGTCCGAACCCTGGTCTCGGCCTGCTCGTCCTCGAACCTGGTCCTTGCGTGGTGGTCCGTAGCGTCGTGCTCCCGCACCCCGACGGAGGTGCCGACCGCAGGAGGTCCGACGTGTCGACCGACGCCACCGAGGCACCGCCCCGGCCGATCGACGGCCCCACCCTCCCGCCCCCGTCGGCTCCACCCGCCCCGCCGGAGCCGGGTGATCGTCCCGGGTGGGCACGGACCGCGACCGTCGCCGCGGCGATCGCCGCGGTGGTCAGCGCGGGGGTCGCGGTGCCCGTCACCTGGGCGCTGGCCGGTGACGAGCCCACGCCGGCCCCGACCGGGACGCAGCACGCGGAGCCGGCACCCGGCTCGGTGGCCGACATCGCAGCCACGGTCGGTCCCTCGGTCGCGCGGGTGTCCATCACCGGGCCCCAGGGCAACGGCAGCGGCTCGGCCGTCATCTACCGCAGCGACGGGTACCTCGTCACCAACGCGCACGTGGTGGCCACCGGCGGGCAGGTCACCGTCACCCTCCCGGACGGGACCACGCTGCCCGCCGAGGTCGTGGGCGCCGACAGCCTGAGCGACCTCGCTGTCCTCCGGGTCGACGCCGAGGAGCTGCCGGTCCCCACCTATGCGGACACGACTCCCGCCGTCGGAGACCTCGCCGTGGCCATCGGGTCACCGTTCGGGCTCGACGGTTCGGTGACCAGCGGCATCGTCAGCGCCGTCGGTCGTTCGGTCTCGACCCCGGGCGCGCCGCTGGTCGACATGATCCAGACCGACGCGGCGATCAACCCGGGCAACTCGGGCGGGGCGCTGGTGGACGCGTCCGGGCGCATCGTCGGCATCAACACCGCGATCCTGTCGCGGACCGGGACCAACAACGGCATCGGCTTCGCCATCCCGGTCGCGACGGTCCGCACGGTGGCCGACCAGCTGATCGAGACCGGTCAGGTCGAGCACGCCTTCCTCGGCGTCCAGGGGGTCACCCTCGACCCCGGCGTCGCGCAGCGCTACGGCCTCGACGCGGAGTCGGGTGCGGTCATCGTCGCCGTCGAACCGGACAGCCCCGCCGCAGCAGCCGGGCTCCGAGAGGGCGACACCGTGGTGGCCTTCGACGATCGACCCGTCGGGTCGATGGAGGAGCTCGCCGGGGCCGTCCAGCGCAGCGAGGTCGGACGCACCGTCCCGCTCACGGTGCTGCGCGACGGTCGTGAGCTGACCCTTGAGACCACCCTCGCCGAGCGCCCCGCCGGCTGAGGGCCCGCGCCTCCGGCCGGCGATGCTCCCCGCTCCCCCGCCGGGTCCGCAGCATCACCTCCCGGCCGGCCGGAGGCGCACCTCGGCGACAAGCCCGCCACCGTCACGCGGGTGGAGGGCGACGTCGCCACCCGAGGCGCGGACCAGCTCGCGGACGATCGCCAGGCCGAGCCCCGAGCCTCCCGCGGCCGCGTCCGACGCGCGCCAGAAGCGATCGAACGCCCGCGCACGCTGATCGTCGGTGAGGCCCGGTCCACGGTCGGCGACCGTGACGAGCACCACGTTCGGCCCCTCGCCGACCGTCACGTCGACGCCGCTGCCGGCCGGGGCGACCCGCAGCGCGTTGGCGAGCAGGTTGTCCAGCACCTGCTCGAGCGCGCCCGGCCGCACCGACGCCGTGACCGGTCCGTCCGGGACGTCGGCACGCACGGCGACACCGCGTTCCTGGCCGAGCAGGACCCAGGTCGCGACGCGTTCTTCGGCCACCGGGACGACGTCCACATCGGCGACGGCGGATCGGTCGCCCTCCCCCTGCGCCTCGGTGCGTGCGAGCAGCAGCAGGTCACCGACCAGGGCCGTGAGCCGGTCGACCTCGGCGACGGCGGCAGCCAGCCGACCTTGGTCGTCGCCAGCCGCCATCTCGGCCGCCTCCAGCCGCAGCCGCAGGCCGGTCAGGGGTGTCCGCAGCTGGTGGGACGCGTCGGCGACGAACCGCCGCTGCTGCGCGAGGGCGTCCTGCAGGCGGTCGACGCTCCGGTTGAGGGTCACGGCGAGCCGCCGCAGCTCGGACGGTCCGAGGTCGGTCGGCGCGCGGGCGTCGAGGTCCCCCGCGGCCAAGCGCCCGGCGACGAGGTCGAGGGTCGCGATCGGGCGCACGATGGTCCGGGCGAGGGAGCGGCCGGCGACGACGGCCACCACCAGGAGACCCGTCGACAGGACGCCGAGCAGGAGCAACGTCGAACGCACCCGCGCGTCGGCCTCGTCGGAGGGCAGGATCGTGACCGCCGCGCCGTTGACACGTGCGCCCGTGATGACCGGGGCGGCGGCCACGACGGCCCCGATGGCCGGGAGCCGTTCGGCCTGGATGCCGCCGCGCAGGGCCGCGGTGATGACCGGACTGCGGCGGACCTCCTCGGGGAGGGGGGCGCTGGCCTGCAGCTGCCCGCCCGACGGCAGGATCAGGGCGACCTGCTCACCCGGCAGCCGCGGCAGGTCCTCGATCGCCACGATCGGCCCACCCGTGCCGAGCACGTCGCGGGCGATCAGCGCGAGGGCAGCAGCCCGCAGTTCGGCCTGCTGTTCGAGACCGGTCCGCGCATCGCGCACGGACAGCACGACCAGGGGGACGAGGAACACCAGGAAACCGACCAGGAGCGGCACGACGACGCGCCGCACGAGCTGGCGGGCCAGCGCCGGGACGCCCGCGTCGATCGGTGGTGGCGGCGGTGCCTCGCCGGTCACCGGTCATCCGGGTCGGCATCGGGGTCGACGAGGCGGAACCCCACGCCACGGACGGTCGCGATCCACGCCGGATCACCGAGCTTGCTCCGCAGCGACGCGACGTGGACGTTGAGGGTCTTGGTCGACCCGAACCAGTGCTCGTCCCACACCTCGTCCATGAGCTCCTCGCGGGTGCGGACCGCCCCCGGGTCGGCCAGCAGGGCGGCGAGGAGGTCGTGCTCCTTCGGGGTGAGATCGACCGGCTCGCCGTCCACCGTCACGGTCCGGGTCCGTGGGTCCAGCCGCAGCCGACCCACCTCGACGGTGGCGGTCCCGTCGCCCGCCCGATCGGAGCCGCCGAGCCGCTCCATGCGTCGTTCGAGCGCGTGCAGCCGTGCCACGAGCTCACGCAGCGAGATCGGTTTGACGAGGTGGTCGTCGGCGCCACGCTCCAAGGACAGGATGCGATCGAGCTCCTCGGTGCGTGCCGACAGCACCACGATCGGCACGTCGGAGACCGACCGCAGGCGCCGGCAGACCTCCAAGCCGTCGAGGTCGGGGAGGCCGAGGTCGAGCAGCACCACGTCCGCGCTGTCGGCCGACGCGAGCGCCTCGGCGCCGGTGGTGACCCAGCTCGCCTCGAAACCGTTGAGGGCGAGACCGTCGACCAGCGACGCTCCCACCGAGGGGTCGTCCTCGACGATCAGCACGCGCACGCTCACCCCTCCACGCGGGCGGCGAGGCTAGCGCCCGGCCGCCCGCACCAGGTGGCGGGATGGGCGCCGGTCCCTCAGGCGGGGATGGCGTCCAGCAGGGTCCGCGCGGCGGTCTCGGCCCGCTCGCAGGCGGTCGCACAGGCGGCGCAGTGCTCGTGCATCTCGCTGTGCGCGCGGCACTCCTCCGCACACGCCTGGCACGCGACGCGGCACGCCTCGAGCTGCGCGCGCAGCACCTGCCAGCTGCCCTTCTCCAGCCGCGACGCGACGCGGGCGGTGGCCGTGCAGACCTCGGCGCAGACGTCGTCGGTGGCGATGCAGTCGCGGAGGTCGGCGACGTTCTCCTCGGCCAGGCACGCCGAGGAGCAGGCGGTGCAGGCGGCTGCACAGGCGAGGAACGCGTCGATGCAGCGCGCCAGCGTGTCCGCATCGGTCGCCAGCGTCACGTCGGCGTCGGTGATGACGGCGGGGAGGGTCACGGGCTCCTCGTTCGGTCGGGGTCCGTGCCACCGTCGCCGCCGCGGCCTCGGCTCGCCCCCCTCGTGCCCCCAACGAGGAACCCCCGACCCCATCCAGCTGGGTCGGGGGCGCAGGGCGCGCGAGCGCCAGGGTCGGTTCAGGCCATGCTGTCGGTGCGGTCGGGACGGAACGCCGAGATCCCCGCCACCAGGGCACCGGTCAACTCGCCGTTGCGGCGGGTGAGCTCGGCACAGACGTCCTCGGTACCGGCGGTGGCGCGTAAGAGACGGAGCTCACGCAGGTTGCGGTCGCGTTCCCGGGTCGCCGCGCGGAGGCAGGACGTCGAGCAACACGGCCCTTCTGGCGACGGTGCCGAGCACATGAGGCAGGTTCCGTCGGTTGGCACAGGCATCTCCGTTCAGCGGATCACCCGTACCGGGGAGAGGCCAGGCGCTCCGTCATCGTCGAACGACCGAGCGCCTGTCTGGACCCTGTCGTCGGCCCACGGTACCGACACCCGGACGAGGCACAACCTGTCCGGTTCAACCCGGCCGCGGGGCCCGGATGCCGTGCGCTCGCACGGTGAGCTCGGCCCGGGCTGGCGGGACGCCGTCGCCGTCCGGAGGGAAGTCGCAGGCAGCGAAGGCCTCCGCCAGCACCGCGGCGATCGCGGTGGGATCGTCGACCGGCGCGGCGAACGCGACCAGGCGCAGGCGCGACGACGGCTCCAGCGGGTCCACGAGGTCGAAGCAGCGCCCCTCGGCGTCCCAGGTCACCGCCGGGACCCGGTCGACGTCCCACCAGATACGTGCGACCTCGAGCAGCGCGGGGGCGGGGTACACGCGGGCAGCCTCGGTCCGGGAACGCCCGAGGGTACGGACCGGCGAGGGTTAGGGTGCCGGCCGGACGGGGCGCGACCGCCCGTGACGACGCCTGGAGGCCGCGGTGGACGATCCGACGACCGACCGCAGCTACTACCGCCACGTCGTCGACGAGCAGGTGCGCTTCAGCGACACCGACGCGCTCGGCCACGTCAACAACGTCGCCGTGGCCGCGCTCGTGGAATCGGGCCGCGTCGCCTTCGCCATGGACCTGCTCACACACGCAGGTGCGCGCGAGACCTCGGATGCGGTGGCGGGGCTCGTCCTCGTCCGGCTCGAGATCGACTTCCGCGCGGAGCTGCGGTACCCGGCCAAGCTGACGGTCGCCTCGCGGCTCGTCGCGCTCGGCCGCACCTCGCTGACGGTCGCGACCGGCGTGTTCGAGGGTCGGCGGTGCGCCGCGACCGCCCGGGGCGTGCTGGTGGTCGTCGGCACCGACGGCCCTCGGCCGATCCCCGCGGACGTCCGTGCCGCGTTGGAGCAGGAGCTGCCCTGACGGAGGTCGCCCGTCAGACGTTGCGGCGGTACTGGCCCCCGACCTCGAACAAGGCCTCGGTGATCTGCCCGAGCGAGCAGTGGCGGACGGCGTCCATCAGCACGTCGAAGACGTTGCCGCCGCTGGTGGCCGCTTCCTGGAGCCGCGCGAGCTGTCGCGCACCCTCGTCGCCGTGGTCGGCGCGGAAGATGCGGACACGCTCGAGCTGGCTGCGCTTCTCGTCGTCGGTCGCGCGCATGAGCTCGACCGGACCGTCCGGATCGCCGTCGGCGTCCTCGCGGAGGAAGGTGTTGACCCCGACGATCGGCAGCGAGCCGTCGTGCTTCCTGTGCTCGTAGAGCATCGACTCGTCCTGGATGCGACCGCGCTGGTAGCCGGTCTCCATCGCCCCGAGCACCCCGCCACGGTCCGAGATGCGGTCGAACTCGGCGAGCACCGCCTCCTCGACGAGGTCGGTCAGCTCGTCGACGATCGCCGCGCCCTGCAGCGGGTTCTCGTTCTTGGCCAGGCCCCACTCCTGGTCGATGATCATCTGGATCGCCAGGGCCCGGCGCACCGACGACTCGGTGGGGGTGGTGACCGCCTCGTCGTAGGCGTTGGTGTGCAGCGAGTTGGTGTTGTCGTAGATGGCGCACACGGCCTGCAGGGTGGTGCGGATGTCGTTGAAGTCCATCTCCTGGGCGTGCAGGGACCGGCCCGAGGTCTGCACGTGGTACTTGAGCTTCTGGCTGCGTTCGTTGGCGCCGTACCGGTCGCGCATCGCGATGGCCCAGATGCGGCGCGCCACCCGGCCCATCACGGTGTACTCGGCGTCCATGCCGTTGGAGAAGAAGAACGAGAAGTTCGGGGCGAAGTCGTCCACGTCCATGCCACGGGCGCGGTACGCCTCGGCGTACGTGAAGCCGTTGGCGAGGGTGAAGGCGAGCTGGGTGATGGGGTTCGCCCCCGCCTCGGCGATGTGGTAGCCGCTGATCGACACCGAGTAGAAGTTGCGGACCTGCTGCTCGATGAACCATTCCTGCACGTCCGCCATGCACCGCAGCGCGAACTCGGTCGAGAAGATGCAGGTGTTCTGGCCCTGGTCCTCCTTGAGGATGTCGGCCTGGACCGTGCCTCGGACCTCACGCAGCGTCCGGGCGCGGATGTCCTCGGCCTCCTGCGCGTCGGGCTCGCGGCCCTCTACCTCGCGGAAGGCGTCGAGCTGCTGGTCGATCGCGGTGTTGAGGAACATCGCCAGGATGGTCGGAGCCGGCCCGTTGATGGTCATCGACACCGACGTGGTCGGCGAGGTCAGGTCGAACCCCGCGTACAGCGCCTTGGCGTCGTCGAGGGTCGCCACGGAGACCCCGGAGGTCCCGACCTTGCCGTAGACGTCGGGGCGCTCCTCGGGGTCGCGGCCGTAGAGCGTCACCGAGTCGAACGCGGTCGACAGGCGTGTGGCCGGGTTGCCCTCGGCGAGGTAGTGGAAGCGGCGGTTGGTGCGGAACGGGTCCCCCTCCCCCGCGAACATGCGTGCCGGCGCCTCCCCATGGCGCTTGAAGGGGAACACCCCGGCGGTGAAGGGGAACCGCCCCGGCAGGTTCTCGGACCGCAGGAAGGTCAGCAGGTCGCCGTGGTCGCGGGTGCGCGGCAGCGCGACGCGCGGGACCTTGGTGCCCGACAACGTCTCACGCGTCAGCGGCACGTGGACCTCGCGGTCGCGCACCGTGTACACGAAGTCGTCACCCGAGTAGGCCTCGACCGTGGCCGGCCAGTCCTCGAGCAGCGCCTCGACGTCCGCATCGATCCCCTCGGCGAGCTCGGCCAGCCGGCGCTCGACCGCCTCACGGGCAGCCTCGTCGCCGTCGCGGCTGAGCTCCTCGGCCGCGGCCGCCAGCTGCTGACGCCGACGGACGAGATCGGCCTGTTCGCTCGTGCGCTGGTGGTAGGCACGGACCGCCTCGGCGATCTCGGACAGGTACCGCTCGCGACCCGACGGGATCACGCTCGACAGCGCGGTCGACACCATCGTGTCGACCTTCGGCAGGACCCCGGGACCGACGTCCAGACCGTGGGGTTGGAGCACGCCACGCAGGTGGTGGTAGAGGGCCGTCACCCCGTCGTCGTCGAACCGTGCCGCGCTGGTCCCGAAGACCGGCATCTGTTCCCACGGGGTCCCGAACGCCTCGCGGTTGCGGACCATCTGGCGCGCCACGTCGCGCCGGGCGTCGTCGGCACCGCGCCGTTCGAACTTGTTGACCGCGACCGCGTCGGCGAAGTCGAGCATGTCGATCTTCTCGAGCTGCGATGCGGCGCCGAACTCCGGGGTCATCACGTAGAGGGACGCGTCGACGAACGGGACGATGGCCGCGTCGCCCTGCCCGATCCCCGGCGTCTCGACGATGACGAGGTCGAACCCGGCGGCCTTGCACGCGGCGATGGTGTCGCCCAGGTGCTCGGGGACCTCCGAGCCGTGCGACCTCGTCGCGATCGAGCGGAAGAACACCCGGCCCGGCGCGATGGCGTTCATGCGGATCCGGTCGCCGAGCAGCGCGCCACCACCGCGTCGCCGCGATGGGTCGATGGCGAGCACGGCGATGCGCAGCTTGTCCTCGAGGTCGCGCCGGAAACGACGGACCAGCTCGTCGGTCAGCGAGGACTTGCCCGCCCCGCCGGTACCGGTGATGCCGAGGACCGGCACCGACCGTCGGTCCGCGGCCTCACGCAGCGGACCGACGAGATCGTCACCGGCGCCGCACTCGAGGGCCGTGATCGCGCGGGCGAGCGCCGCCTCGTCCCCGCCGAGCACCGCGTCGACGGCGGACAGCTCGGTCGACAGGTCGTGGTCGCAGTCGACGATCATGGTGTTGATCATCCCGGGCAGGCCGAGCTGCTGACCGTCCGCGGGCGAGAAGATGCGGGTGACACCTCGCTCGTGCAACAGGGCGATCTCGTCGGGGACGATGACACCGCCACCACCGCCGTAGACCTTCACGTGACCGGCGCCACGCTCGCGCAGCTGCTCGACCAGGTAGGTGAAGTACTCGACGTGCCCACCCTGGTAGGAGCTGACGGCAACACCCTGGACGTCCTCCTGCAGCGCGGCCGTCACGACCTCGTCGACGCTGCGGTCGTGGCCGAGGTGGACCACCTCGGCGCCCTGCGACTGGAGCAGGCGGCGCATGATGTTGATCGCGGCATCGTGGCCGTCGAACAGGCTGCCCGCGGTCACGAACCGCACGGGGTGCTCAGGGACGTGCAGATCGTTCGGTTCGGCGACCACGGTGTTCCTTCCAGGCGCGATCCAGGACGACAGATAGTAGGACGTCCTAGTTTCTCGCGAAGCGTACCGAGCGGTGGCCGCGCCCGGTACCGCCCCGTCCCCGACCGCTAGGTTCCCGCCCGCCGCTGTCGACGCTGCGGCTGACCAGCGAGGGTGCCGTGCCTCCTGCCGATCGCCTCCTGCCCTTCGGCCTGCTCGCCGCGGCCCTCATCCTGGTGCCGGGCCCGAGCGTGATGTTCGTCATCAGCCGGGCGTTGGCCCACGGTCGCCGCGCGGCGCTGCTGACGGTGCTGGGCAACGCCGTCGGCGTCTTCGGGCAGGTGGTCCTGGTGGCGGCGGGTCTGGGGGCGCTGGTCGCCCGCTCCGCCGCGGTGTTCACGACCATCAAGCTGGCCGGCGCCGCTTACCTCGTCTGGCTCGGCGTCCAGGCCCTCCGCCACCGGCATCAGCTCGGCGACGATCTCCAGGAGCAGGACCAGCACGCCGGCCGACACCACTCGCTGTTCATCGACGGGGTCGTCGTCGGCATCGCCAACCCGAAGGCGATCGTGTTCTTCGCAGCCATCCTCCCGCAGTTCGTCGCGCCGGGTGGCGCGCCGATCGCGCTGCAGATGATGGTCCTCGGGTTGGTCTTCGTCACGATCGCCCTGGTCTGCGACGGTGCGTGGGGGCTGACGGCCGGCACGGCCAGGGCGTGGTTCGCCAGGTCACCCCGGCGGCTCGCCCGCATCGGTGGCGCGGGTGGTGTGGCGATGATCGGACTCGGGCTACAGCTGGCCACCACGGGGCGGCGCGACTGAACCCGGCCGCGATGCCCGGCTGGCGACGGGTCGATTAGAAATCGCCGGCGCCGTGCCGCAGCTCCCGAAGCACCGCCACCAGCTGGTCGACCTCCGCCCCGGACAGGCCGGGTGCCGAGAACACCGAGGCGTTCAGCCGTTCGGTGGCCTGGAGGGCGCGCTCGCGGCCCGCGTCGGTGAGCTCGGCGAGCTTGGTGCGTCGGTCGGTCGGGTGCGGCGAGCGACGTACGAACCCCTGGCGCTCGAGCCGGTCGACCGCGCTGGTGACGCTGGTCGGGTGCACCTGCAGGCGACTGCCGACCACGTTCAGCGGCAGGCGCCCCTCCCGGCTGAAGTGCAGGAGCATCAGCAGCTCGTAGCGCGCGAAGGTCAGGTCGAGATCGCGCAGCTGCTCGTCGATGCGGGCCAGCAGGATCTGCTGGGCTCGGACGATCGAGGTGACCGCGGCCATGCCGTCCGCTGCGTCCCTCCACCCGTGCGCGACCCACTGACGGTGCGCCTCGGCGACCGGGTCGAAGGGCAACGGTGAACGGGACAACGGCTTCCTCGAGAGGGCGGGGGCGGCGAGGCTAGACGCCGCCCGGACCGGAACCGTCGTGGCTACGTCGTCGGCGACCCACGCCGCAGCACCCGCCGCAGCGCCCGGAGGGGCCGGCCGTTGAGCAGGTCGATCAGGGTGTCGAGCTGACGGAACGACACTCGGCCGCCGCTGAGGACCACCAGGCCGCGCAGCGGCGCCTCGACGATGACGGCCTCGAACATCCGCCGCGTCGCCTCGTCGTGCTCCGCACCGACCGCGCCGGTCTGCCGGCGTCCGGCCCACACGATGGCGCGCTTCACGAGCCGCCCGAGCCGCGTCGTGTCGAGGTCGGCGACGGCGGAGTTGCGGTGGAAGGGTCGCAGCGGCCCGGGGCGCGGGACGGGGTGGTCGAGCATCGCGTCGAACTCGGCGTCGTCCGCGACCAGGCCGGCCGAGGCCTGGGACGGGGTCGGCGCCGGGGACGACGAGATGACCTCGATGCTGACGGCCTCGTGGATGGCGACCGACGACGTCCCGATCAGGACCTCGAACGTCCCGGCCTCGACCTGCCAGCTGCTCGCCTCGACGTCGTAGGTGGCGAACGCGCGCGGACCGAGCTCGACGGACACGACCTCGGAGGCGCCGGGCTCGAGGTGCACCTTGGCGAAGCCGCGCAGCTCCTTGGCCGGCCGGTGGACGGTGGAGACCACGTCACGGACGTAGACCTGGATCACCTCGGACCCGGGACGCTCCCCGGTGTTGGTGACCTGCGCCCGGACCGTGAAGCGCTGCCCGGACCCGGTGACGGCGACCTCGTCGACGCGGAACGTGGTGTAGCTCAGCCCGTGTCCGAACGCGAAGCGTGCGGGAACCCCAGCGGTGTCGTGGAACCGGTAGCCGACGTACAGACCCTCGCGGTGCTCGACCTGCTGGCGTCCCCCGGGGAACCACCGGTCGGCTGCCAGGTCCGCGGCCCGCACCGGGAAGCTCTCGGCCAGCCGGCCGCCCGGCTCGCGGTCCCCGAACAACACGTCCACGATCGCCGATCCGGATGCCTGTCCGGCGAGGTAGGCCTCCACGAGCGCGGCCGGCCGCTCGGCCCACGGCAGCTCGACCGGCGCCCCGTTGCTCAGCACGACGATCGCTCGCGGGTCCACCTCGAGCACCGCCTCGATCAGGCGGGTGTGGCCGTCCGGGAGCCGCAGGTGCTGGCGGTCGAACCCCTCGGACTCGTAGCTGCCGGGCAGGCCCGCGAACACGATCGTCACGTCGGCCTCGGTGGCAGCGGCCACCGCGTCCGCCACGAGCTGGTCGGTGGTGTCCCCGGTGACCGGGTCGTAGCCCGCCGCGTAGGTCACCGCCGCGCCGAGGCGGGAACGGAACGAGGCGAGCGCGGGGTCCAGGCGGGTCGGGGCCACCTGCGAGCTGCCCGCCCCCTGGTACCGGGGATGCTCGGCGAACGATCCGACGACGGCGACCGTGCTGACCGCCGACAGCGGCAGGATCCCGTCGTTGGTCAGCAGGACGGTCGCGGCCGCCGCGGCCCGCCGTGCGAGCTCGTGGTGGGCGTCCGCGTCGAAGGTGTCGTCCGAGGTGACGTTCGACTGCGCCCGCAGGACGAGATCGACGACACGTTCGGCCGCCCGATCGACGTCGGCCTCGGCGAGCCGCCCGGACCGGACCGCCGCGATCACGTCCGCGTCCCAGGCACCCCCGTTGCCCGGCATCTCGAGGTCGAGCCCGGCCTCGATCCCGAGGATCCGATCGTCGACCGCCCCCCAGTCGGTGACCACGACGCCCTCGAAGCCCCACTCGTCACGCAGCACGTCGGTCAGCAGCCACCGGCTGTCGGCGCAGAACTCGCCGTTCAACCGGTTGTAGGCGCACATCACCGTCCACGGCGACCCCCGACGGACGGCGATCTCGAACGCGGTGAGCTCGAGCTCGCGCAGGGTGCGCTCGTCCACGATGGTGTCGGTCACCATCCGGAAGGTCTCCTGATGGTTGGCCGCGAGGTGCTTGAGGCTCGTGCCGACGCCCTGCGACTGCACGCCCTCGATCAGTGCCGCGGCGAGCCTCCCGGCGAGGTGGGGATCCTCCGACAGGTACTCGAAGTTGCGTCCCCCCGCGGGGTGGCGCTTGAGGTTCACGCCCGGGCCGAGCAGCACGGCGACGTCCTCGGCGCGGCACTCACGGCCGAGCGCCACGCCGACCTCCCCGAGCAACACCTCGTCCCAGGACGCGGCCAGCCCCGACGCCGTCGGGAAGCACGTGGCCGGTGCGGCCTCGCCGAGCCCGAGCTCCTCGGCGTGCCCGACCTGCTTGCGTAGGCCGTGCGGGCCGTCGGTGACCATGACGGCCGGCAGCCCGACGCTCGGGACCGGCTCGAGGTGCCAGAAGTCGCGCCCGGACAGCAGCCGGACCTTCTCCGCGAGCGGGAGGCCGGCCACGATGGTCGCCGCATCGAGATCGCTCATGCGTCCACGCTAGGGCCTCCGACGGCCGAGGCCGACCGACCCTCACGGTCGGGACCTGCGGTCCTGCTCGCGCCGCACCCCGCTCCCTACCGTCGGCACCGGAGGGTCGTACCCACGGCCGACCGGCCGGCCGCTGCGCCGGTGGAGGGAAGGCTCGAGGTTGGCGATGACGCAAGCGACCGCCGGCCCGGTGACTCGCGGCGACGAGTCGGCGCCGAGGCACGCCGACGAGGTCGAGCGTGTCGTGGCCGAGCTGCGGACGGACGCGACACGGGGTCTCACCGCGCGGGACGCCGCCGAGCGCCTGGAGACCCACGGCCGCAACGAACTGGGTGGGGACGAGCCGCTGAGCCTGTGGCGCATCCTCCTCGGGCAGTTCACCAGCCCGCTGATCGTCATCCTGCTGGTCGCGTTCGCCGTGACGATCGTGATCGACGAGCACACCGACGCCGCGGTCATCGCCGCGGTCCTCGTCATCAACGCCACCATCGGCGCGACCCAGGAACGCAAGGCCGACCGGTCGGTCCGGGCCCTGATGGAGCTGGCCGCACCCCGCTCCACGATCGTGCGCGACGGGGTCGAGCAGGACGTCGACTCCGCGGAACTGGTCCCCGGGGACCTCGTCGTGCTGACCAGCGGCAGCCGCGTCCCGGCCGATCTGCGGCTCGTCAGCGCCACCACCCTCGACATCGACGAGTCGCTCCTGACCGGCGAGAGCGACCCGACCCGCAAGGGCACCGCCCCGGTCGCGGAGGAGACCCCGGTCGCGGATCGAACGTGCGTGGCGTACATGGGCAGCGCCGTCGCCAACGGTCGTGGACGGGGGGTCGTCATCGCCACGGCGACCGGCACCGAGCTCGGATCGATCGCCGCCAGCATCCAGCAGGCGACGCGCCCGGAGACCCCGCTGCAGAAGCGCATGCGGCGCTTCGCCAACATCATCGCGGTCGTCGTCCTCGGCGCTACGGTGGTCGCGTTCGTCCTCGGTGTCGCACTCGGCACGCCCGCCGACCAGATGTTCCTGACGGCGGTCGCCCTCGCCGTCGCGGTCGTCCCCGAGGGCCTCCCGGTCGCCTTCACGGTCGCGATGGCCCTGGGCGTGCACCGCATGGCGAAGCGCAACGCCATCATCCGCTCCCTGCCCGCGGTCGAGACCCTCGGCAGCACCGACACGATCGGGTCGGACAAGACCGGCACGCTCACCGCCAACCGGATGACCGTCCTGCTCGGCTGGACCGGTGACGGCTGGGTGTCCTTCGCCGGCACGGCCCACGAGCCGGGGGGGACCAGGCGGGACGCGCGCGACGTCGTCTCGGCCGACCCTTGCGGGGCGCTGGCCGACAGCCTGCGGACCGCGATCCTCAGCAGCGAGGCCGACCTCATCCTCGACGGGGACGAGATCGTCGACCACCGGGGCGATCCGACCGAGTGGGCGCTGCTCGTCGCAGCCAGGGAGGCGGGGCTCGCCCACGTCGACGTCCGCCGGCAGCACCCCGAGCTGGCGAGCGTGCCGTTCGAGGCCCAGGCGCGGTGCTCCTACGTGGTCACCGACGAGGGGGACGGCGCGGCGGTCCTGCGCCTGAAGGGAGCACCCGAGCGGGTCCTGGAACTGTGCACCAGCGTGCGCAGCGGCTCGGTGACCCGGCCCCTCGACCTCGACGAGGTGCACGCGGTCGCCAACGACATGGCGGCGCGCGGCCTCCGTGTCCTCGCGACCGCGCAGCGTCGGCTGGATCTGCCGGCGGCACAGGTCGACCCGCACCGTCCTCCGGTGCCCGACGCGCTCACGCTGACCGGGTTGGTCGGCATGCAGGACCCGCCGCGCTCGGGGGTCGCGGACGCCATCGCCCGGTGCAGGAGCGCGGGCATCCGCGTCGTGATGATCACCGGCGACCACGTGGCCACGGCCCGGGCGATCGCACGTGACCTCGGGATCAGCGGCGAGGCGCAGGCGCTCACCGGCGCCGACCTCGAGCGCATGGACGATGCGCAACTGCGGGACGTGGTGGGCGACGTCGACGTGTTCGCGAGGGTGACGCCGGACCACAAGCTCCGGGTCGTCCAGGCCCTGCAGTCCCACGACCTCGTCGTCGCCGTCACCGGCGATGGGGTCAACGACGGCCCCGCCCTGAAGGCCGCGGACATCGGCGTGGCGATGGGGCGGTCGGGCACCGACGTCGCGCGCGAGGCCAGCGACATGGTCCTGACCGACGACGACTTCGTGTCGATCGTCGACGCGGTCGAGGAGGGCCGCGTCGTCTTCGACAACGTGCGCAAGGTGACCTACTTCCTGCTCTCGACCGGAGCGGCGTCGATCGTCGCCATCATCGCGTCCATCGTCGCCGGGCTGCCGCTGCCCTACGTCCCCGCCGCGCTGCTCTGGCTGAACGTGGTGACCAACGGTCTGCAGGACGTGGCGCTGGCCTTCGATCCGGGCGAACGCGGCGTGCTCGACCAGCCCCCTCGCCGCTCCTCCGAGGGGATCCTCAGCCGTGCCCTGTGGGAGCGCACGGTGCTGACCGGCACCGCGATGGCGGCCGGGAGCCTGTGGCTCTACACGTGGGCCATCGACGCCGGGCTGTCCCCTCCGCAGCAGCGAGGTGCTGCCCTCACCACCCTGGTCATCGCCATGGCGGCACACGCCTACAACGCGCGGTCTGAACGCCGCTCCATCCTGGTCACCCGCTTCCACGGCAACCCGTTCCTGCTGATCTCGACCATCGTGGCGGTGATCGTCCACCTGCTCGCGACCCACTGGGAGCCGACCCAGCGGGTCCTGCAGATCGAGCCGGTCACCGCGGCGGGCTGGGCCCGCATCCTGGCCGTGGCCGTGGCCGTCGTGCTGATCAGCGAGACCGACAAGCTGCTGCGTCGACGCCGGGCACGCGCCTGACGCGCACTGCGTCAAGTTGTCCGGACATATCCTCCAGATGTCCGTACCTTTGGACCCGGCAGGTCGTCCGACCTGTCGCCTCGCCCCGGAGACACCGACCGTGCCCACCGTCCGACCCGCGTGACCATCCTCCTCGTCACGCTCGCGCTGGCCCTGCTCGTTGGGGTCAGCGTCGGCCTGCTCGGCGGTGGCGGATCGATCCTGGCGGTCCCGATCCTGGTCTACGTCGCCGGGCTCGATCCGAAGGTCGCCATCGCGACCTCGTTGGTGGTGGTCGGCGCCACCGCCGCGGCGGGCGCCATCCCCCACGCCCTCGCCGGACGGGTCCAGTGGCGTACGGCAGCGATCTTCGGGGTGACCGGCATGGTCGGCGCCTACGGCGGCGGCCGCGCCGCAGCCTTCGTCCCGGGCGAGTGGCTCCTCGCCGCGTTCGGGGTGATGATGGCGGTCACCGCGGTGGCGATGCTGGGGGGTGGCCGGCGGCCCTCGACCGAGCCGCGGACCGGGCCCCTCCCGCTCGGACACATCGTCGTCGAAGGGCTCGTGATCGGCGCCGTGACGGGCCTCGTGGGTGCCGGTGGGGGCTTCCTCGTCGTCCCGGCGCTCGTGCTGCTCGGCGGGGTGCCCATGGCCACGGCCGTCGGCACCTCGCTCGTGGTCATCGCGGTCAAGTCCGGCGCGGGTCTGCTCGGCTACCTCAGCAGCACCAGCGTCGACTGGCGGTTGGCGGCTGCGTTCACCGCCGCGGCCATCGTCGGCAGCCTCGGTGGCGGCCGGCTGGCGGGCCGGGTGCCCGACGAGACCCTGCGCCGCGCGTTCGGCTGGTTCGTGCTGGCCATGGGTGTCGTGATGATCATGCAACAGTTCCTCCCGTGACAGGAGTCCGACCGTGGTGACCATCGAGACCATCGAGACCCCGTCGCTCGGGGACCGCACCTACCTCGTCCACGACGGCGCCACCGCCGCCGTCGTCGATCCGCAGCGCGACATCGATCGGGTGCTGACCCTGCTGGACGAGCGAGGTCTGCGCGTGTCCCACGTGGTCGAGACCCACGTCCACAACGACTACGTCACGGGGGGTGCCGAGCTCGCCCGCGTCACGGGGGCCCGGTACGTGCTGTCCGCCGACGAGGAGCTGCACGTCGAGGCCACGGGGGTCCGGGACGGCGACGTGCTCACGGTGGGATCGTTCGAGCTGCGGGTGATGCACACGCCGGGCCACACGCCCACCCACCTCAGCTACGTCGTCACCGCCGACGGCAGGGACGTGGCGGTCTGCACCGGTGGGTCGTTGCTGTACGGATCGGTCGGACGGACCGACCTGATCTCGCGGGCCCGGGCCGAGGAGCTCACGCGTGCGCAGCATCGGTCGGCCCGACGCCTCACCAGCGAGCTGGCCGACGACGTGCGGGTCCTGCCGACCCACGGCTTCGGCAGCTTCTGCTCCTCCACGAGCTCGGAGACCCCCACGAACGGCACGATCGGCAGCGAGCGGGAGGGCAACGTCGCGTGCCGCATCACCGACGAGGACGAGTTCGTGGCCACGCTCCTCGCCGGACTGGACGCCTACCCCCGCTACTACGTGCACATGTCGCCACGCAACCGGCTCGGACCGGGACCGATCGACCTGTCGCCCGCGACGCACGCCGACCCGCAGGAGCTGCGGGCCCGGATCGCCGCCAACGAGTGGGTGGTGGACCTCCGCACGCGCACGGCCTACGCAGCCGAGCACGTCCGCGGGACCGTCAACGTCGAGCTGGCCGACTCGTTCATCACCTACCTCGGCTGGCTCGTGCCGTGGGGCAGCCCCATCACCCTCGTCGGCGACACCCCCGAGGAGGTCGCCGACGCGCAGCGGGACCTCGCCCGCATCGGCATCGATCGTCCGGCGGCGCAGGCCACCGGCGGCGTCGCCGCGTTCGGTGGCGAGCTACCGCGGGGGCGCTACCGGGTCGCCGACTTCGAGCAGCTCGCCGAGGCCCGCGCGGCCGGGAAGGTGCACGTCCTCGACGTCCGGCGCGACGACGAGCGCCGCACCGGAGCGGTGGCGGGGTCGCAACACGTGCCGCTGCACGACCTCGAACGCCGCATCGCCGAGGTGCCGGCCGATCGGGAGGTGTGGGTGCACTGCGCCAGCGGCTACCGCTCGGCCATCGCGGCCTCGCTGCTGACCCGCACTGGCCGCCTGCCCGTGCTCGTCGACGACGACGCGGACCGGATCGCTCAGCTCGGGCTCGACGCCGCCGTGAACCCGCCGGCGGCCGATCCCGCCTCGCGCGACGACGAGGTGTAGACGAACCGCCGTCCGCGCACGAGCGTGATGCGGCACTCCACGGGCCGATCGTCGGCCCAGCCGAGCCGCTGGACGCGGAACAGTGCCTCGCCGTCCTCCAGCGCGAGGAGGGCCCGTGCGTCGGCGTCGGGCACGACGGGCTCCAGCGTCTCGTCGACCCCGGTCACCCGGACGCCAGCCCGAGCCGACAGCTGCTCGTAGAGGCTGGTGTGGGTCAGGTCGACGTCACGTAGGGCCCGGCCGATCGTGGCCGGCAGCCAGACGCTGTCCAACGCCAGCGGCTCCGCGTCGGCGAACCGCAGCCGTTCGATCCGCACGAGCCTGGCGTCGCGTCGACGTCCGAGCCGCCGCGCGACCGCCTCGTCCTGGACCTCGTCGAAGCGGAGGACCTCCGAGCGTTGCTCGAACCCCTGGTCCTCGACAGCACGGAAGAGGGTGTACAGCGACCCGAGCGGCTGCTGCAAGCGGTCGTCGGTGAGGAAGCTGCCACGCCCGCGGTGACGGTCGACGAGCCCACGGGCACGCAGGTGGCGCACCGCCTCGCGGACGGTGTGGCGGCTGACGCCGTAGTGCGCGGTCAGCTCACGGTCGGTGGGGAAGCGGTCGACGATCTCGCCGTCCGCGATGCGTCGGTCGAGGTCCTCGAGGACCTGTTGCCAGAGCGGCTGGCTCGGTTCGCCCTTCGACACCTGTTCCCCTTCCGTGGCCGTGACGGAGACTACGTGGCCCCGCCCCCACCACGGGTCAGCAGATCCTGGGCAGCTGTTCGCCGAGGGGCCGGTCGACGATCCGGGTCGCGCCGATGCCGGTCCGCGCCACCACCACGCCGCGATGGTCGTCCACGACCTCGCCGATGATCACCGCCTGCCGGCCGAGCGGGTGCCGCTGCATCGCCGCGAGGACCGCGTCGGCAGCCTCCGGTGCCACGAAGGCGACGAGCTTGCCCTCGTTGGCCACGTGGATGGGGTCGAGGCCGAGGAAGCTGCACGCCGACGCGACGGCGGGATCGACCGGCACGGCACGTTCGACGTACCTGATGCCGACGTCCGCGGTCGCGGCGAGCTCGCACAGGGATGCCGCCATGCCGCCACGGGTGGCGTCCCGGAGACAGTGCAGACCTCCCATCGCGCCTGGAGCGGCCAGCATGGTGGTGACGAGGTCGGCCATGGACGCCGAGTCGCTGCGCACCTCGGTGCCGAACCGGATGCCCTCGCGCACGCTCATGACCGCGACGCCGTGGTCGCCGATCCGACCGGAGAGGATGACCTTGTCCCCCGGTCGGATGCGGCCAGGGGCGAGCTCGACCCCGTCAGGGATCAGCCCGATCCCCGTGGTGGTGATGGTCACCCCCGACCCGTCACCGGTGTCGACGACCTTCGTGTCCCCCGTCACCAGCTGGACGCGGGCAACCGCGGCTGCCCGGCCCATGGTCTCGGCGATGGTGCCGAGGACCGACAGCTCGAGCCCCTCCTCCATCACGAACGCGGTCGACAGCGCCACGGGGACGGCGCCGCTCATCGCGACGTCGTTGACCGTGCCGTTGATCGCCAGGTCGCCGATGTTGCCGCCGGGGAAGAACAGCGGGTCGACCACGAACGCATCGGTCGAGAACGCCAGCCGAGCACCCCCGATGGTCAGCGTCGCGGCGTCGGTCGGTGTGGCCGACGCTGCGGCAGCGCCGAAGGCGGGCAGGAACAGGTGCTCGATCAGCTCGGCCGACAGCAGCCCGCCACCACCGTGGCCGGCGACGATCCGGTCGCGGTCGCGTAGCGGCAGCGGGCAGGTCCACCCCTCGAGGTCGCCGCCGGTCGTCGCGTCGCCGGACGCCTGGACGTCAGCCACGCGTCACCTCCGCGTCGACCACCGGCAGCGAGCCGCGGGACCCGAGCCGCCCGTACTGGTGGTAGGCCGCGCAGGCCCCCTCGCTGGACACCATGGTGGCCCCGAGGGGGTTGCGGGGGGTGCACTCCTTGCCGAACGCCGGGCACTCGTCGGGCTTCAGCAGCCCCTGCAGCACCTCGCCGGAGCGGCACAGCGGCGATTCGGCGACCTGGATGTCGCCGACGTCGAAACGCCGCTCGGCGTCGAGGTCGGCGTAGCGTTCGGACAACCGCCAGCCGCTCAGCGGGATGGTCCCGATCCCTCGCCACGCACGATCGGTGACGTCGAAGACGTCCTCCAGCATCGCCTGCGCCGGGGTGTTCCCCGCGGCAGCGACCGCCCGCGGGTAGGCGTTCTCGAGGCGCGCCTCGCCGCGCTCGAGCTGGGTGACGGCGCGGCGGATGCCGTCGAGGACGTCGAGCGGCTCGAACCCGGTGACCACGATGGGCACCCCGTAGGCCAGGGCGAGCGGCCCGTACTGCTCGGTGCCCATGACGCTGCAGACGTGGCCGGCGGCCAGGAACGCGTCGACGCGGCTCGTGGGTGAGGACGCGATCGCGGCGATCGCGGGCGGCACCAGGACGTGGCTGACCAACAGCGACAGGTTGGTGAGGCCCCGCTGCCGCGCCTGGTAAGCGACCATGGCGTTCCCGGGCGCGGTGGTCTCGAACCCGATGGCGAAGAAGACGACCTGCTTGTCCGGGTTCTCTTCGGCGACCCCCACCGCGTCGAGGGGCGAGTAGACGACACGGACGTCGCCACCGCGACTGCGGACGCCGAAGAGGTCGGTGTGGCTGCCGGGGACGCGCAGCATGTCCCCGAACGAGCACAGGATCACGCCGGGACGGCTGGCGATCTCGAGGGCCTTGTCGACCGTCTCCAGCGGTGTGACGCAGACCGGGCACCCGGGTCCGTGGATCAGCTCGACCTCCTCGGGCAGGAGCTGATCGATCCCGTTGCGGATGATCGAGTGGGTCTGACCGCCACACACCTCCATGATCGCCCACGGCTTGGTGACCGTGGCGCGGATCTGGGCGAACAACGACGCCGCGAGGTCCGGGTCGTGGAACTCGTCGAGGTACTTCACGCCGTCCCCTCCCGTGACGGGCCGCCCGTCGGTGCGCGATCGCCGGTGACGTCCGGCTCGGGGCCGAGCTCCTCCGCCAGCACACCGAGCTCCTCGAACAGCGCCAGGGTCTGCAGCGCCGATGCCTCGTCGACCATCGTGATCGCGAAGCCGGCGTGGATGAGCGTGTACTGGCCGACCTCGGCCTCCGGGACGTAGGCGAGGCACACGTCCTTGGTGACGCCGCCGAAGTCGACGGTCGCCATCCTCGTCCCCCGCTCGTCGCGGATCTCCAGGACCTTGCCCGGGACGCCGAGGCACATGGGTCAGCTCCTGCTGTGGTGGGCACCGACGGCGATCTGACCGAGGGCCAGACCACCGTCGTTGGGTGGGACGAGCTGGTGGCGCAGCACGGTGAACCCGGCACGAGCCAGCGCGGTGGTCGCCAGATCGGTGAGCAGGGCGTTGGCGAACACCCCGCCGGACAGCGCGACGAGGTGCGGCCCGCCACGGTCGCGCACGACGGCGGCCGTGGCGCACACCGCCTCGGCCAGGGCCCGGTGGAACCCCAGGGCGACAGCAGCCGGGGCGACCCCGTCGAGGACGGCGGCGACGACCCCCCGCACGAGCGTGCCGCTGTCGAGCTGGTCGGGGCCGTCCGAGACCTCGACCAGCGGCAGGTCCAGCGGGTGCCACGCGCCCTCGGCCTCCCCCGCGAGCACCTCGAGCTCGATGGCTGCCTGCGCTTCGAAGGTGATCTCGTGGCGCACCCCGATCAGCGAGGCGACCGCGTCGAACAGGCGTCCGACGCTCGAGGTCGGCACGCAGCGGAAGTCGCGATCGAGCTGCGCGGCCAGCAGACGGCGTTCGTCGAGGGACGTGTGCGCGACGGCCGGTAACCGCTCGTCCCACCCCACGCCTGCGCTGCGCAGGTGCGAGAGCGCCACGCGGTGGGGGTGGCCGATCGCCGCGTCGCCACCGGGCAGCGCCACCGTCGACAGGTGTGCCAGCCGCTCGAAGCCGGCGTAGTCGGCGAGGAGGATCTCGCCGCCCCAGATGGTCCCGTCCGGCCCGTAACCGGTCCCGTCGAAGGCGAACCCGAGGACCGGCGTGCCGCTCGCGATGCCGTGCTCGGCCATGACGGCGGCGACGTGCGCGTGGTGGTGCTGCACCTCCACCACGGCCCGCCCGTCAGCGTGGCGTGTGGCCCACCGGTGGGTGGTGTAGTCCGGGTGCGCGTCGACGATCAGGCGCCGCGGGGCGACCTCGTGCATCGTGGCGAAGCGGTCGACCGTGCGCTCGAAGGCGCGCAGCGTCGGGAGCGTCCCCATGTCACCGATGTGGGCCGACAGCCACGCCCGACGTCCGTCGGTGAGACCGGCGGTGACCTTCAGGTGGCCGCCGACCGCCAACGCCGGGACCCCCTCGAAGGGCAGCGGGACGGGTGTCGGCACGTAGCCGCGCGACCGACGCAGCACGGTGGTCGCGGCACGGCCGCCGACCGTGTCGACCCGGACCACCGAATCGTCGCACGGGACCGCGATCGGTCGGTCGTGCAGCAGATAGGCGTCGGCGATGGCCGCCAGCCGTTCACGTGCCTCGTCGTCCTCGGTGCAGAGCGGTTCCTCGGAGAGGTTGCCGCTGGTCATGACCAGCACGTCCTGGGCCGCCACGTCGCTGCCCGGGACGTCTCCGAGGAGCAGGTGGTGCAGCGGCGAGGCCGGCAGCATGATGCCCACGAGCGGGTTGCCCGGCGCAACCGCGTCGGCCAACGGCGCGTCGGCGCGGCGCCGGAGCAGGACGATCGGTGCCGCGGGCGAGGTGAGGACGGCGGCCTCGGTGTCGTCGATGTGGGCCAGTCGGCCCGCGACATCGAGGTCGCGCGCGAGCAGCGCGAACGGCTTGCCGGGACGCTGCTTGCGCCGCCGGAGCATCGCGACGACCTCGCCCTCGTCGGCGCGGCAGGCCAGGTGGAACCCACCGACGCCCTTGACGGCCACGATCGCACCATCGGCGAGCAGCCGCTGCGTGGCGAGCAGCACCTCGTCGCTGCTGCCGCTCCCGCCACCGTCGGCGACCGCGGGCCCTTCGAGCCAGATGCGCGGCCCGCAGTCGACGCAGGCCACGGGCTGGGCGTGGAACCGCCGGTCGGCCGGGTCGTGGTACTCGGCGTCGCAGGGGATGCAGAGGGGGAAGCCGGCCATCGTCGTCGCGGGCCGGTCGTAGGGCAGCGAGGTGATGATGGTGAACCGGGGGCCGCAGTTGGTGCAGGTGGTGAACGGGTAGCGGAAGCGTCGGTCGGCGGGGTCTGCCACCTCGGCGAGGCAGTCGGCGCAGGCGGCGGTGTCGGGCGGAGCGGTGGTGACCGGCCCATCGGCGTGCTGACTCGCCGCGATGGTGAAGCGCGTGGCCCCCTGCACCGGGACCTCGACCGCGACGACGTCCGCGACGTGCGCGAGCGGCGGCGCCTCGGCCCGCAGACGCTGCTCGAACCGGCGCACCGTCGCAGGCCCGCCCTCGACCTCGATGTGCACGCCGGCACTGTCGTTGCCGACCAGGCCGGCGAGGCCGAGCTCGGTCGCCAGCCGGTGCACGTGCGGCCGGAACCCGACCCCCTGCACGGTCCCCGTCACCGTCAACCGGACGCGTCGGATCGGGGCCGTACGCGCACCTGTGGTCGCGTCGATCGGGGCGGCCGCCGTCATCGCCTCACCTCCGGGCCACGCTCGGCGACCCTGGTGTCCAGCGTACGAGGTGCGCGCCTTCGGCGGTGGCGATCGCGGAACCGCCCCGCCTCACCATGGGCCCGACGCGCCTGACTCGTCTCAGGGCGCAGGTGGGGCGCATCGACGCGGCCCCGACCGCGCCCACCCGCTCCACCTCGGCGGGCACGTCAGTCAGCGGTCGTGCCCCCTGGGGCGCGGGCGACCAGGCCGAAGATCCCGACGCCGATCGGCACGACCAGCAGCCACATCAGGACCTCGATGTAGCTGCCGGTCAGGTCACGCCCGAACGACAGCGCCACCGGACCGAAGGCGGTCGAGGCCACGCTGATCGCCGTCACCACACCGCGGATCGACCCGAGGTGGCGGATGCCGAACAGCTTCGGGAAGGCGGCCGCCTCCAGCGCGCGGACCGACGACCCCGCCGCGCCCACCGCCATGCCGTACAGCGCTGCGGTCACGCCCGGTCCGACGAACGGCACGGCGACCATCGCTCCGGCGAGCAGCAGCATCGAGGTGAGCAGCACCCACCGGGGCGCGAAACGGTCGACCATCGAGCCGACGAACAGGGTCGCGGTGAGCGCAGCCACGGTCTGTGGGAGGAAGTTCGCGGCCGCTTGCACCGGGGTGAGGCCCTGCTCCCCGAGCAGGTCGATCTGGTGGAAGGCCAGGCCCGTCCCGATCATCCCCGTGGCGGCGACGGCCCCGGCGACGGCCCAGAACATCGGCGTGCGGAGGGCGTCGGCACGGGTCAGGTCACCGTCGCCGACCGTGACCGGCACGCCATCGGCGGGGATCGGGTCGCCGTCGACCTGCTGGCCGACGTCGCTCGGCCGGTCGATGAGGCCGCGGAACGCGATGGGCAGGATGACCGCCCAGGTGAGGAGGGCCAGGCAGATCCACGCCAGGCGCCAGCCGACCTCGCCGATGACGAACGCCGAGAGGATCGGGATGAGCGAGAGCAGCGCCGATCCCACCGCGGCCGTGACGCCGATCGCGATGCCGCGGCGCCGGCGGAACCACGGCGCGACGGCCGTGGTGGCCACGAGGCTCAGGCCTCCCTGACCGAACGCGCGGATGCCGGTGAAGCCGAGCACGAGGGTCACGACCCCCACGACCCCGGCCATCGCCGCGAGCACCACGCCGAAGATGCCACCGACCAGACCCATCGCGACACGTGCACCGCGGTCGTCGATGAGGCGGCCGACGCGCGGCATGGCCACGGCGCCGCCCAGGGTGCCGATCAGGTACGCGGTGGAGACCTGGGACCGACTGAGCTCCAGCGCACCCATCATGGGATCGACGAAGACGCTGACACCGGCCGTCTGCCCGGGTCCCGTCATCCCAAGGGCCACCGCCGCGAGCAGGACGACACGCCAGCCCGAGAAGCGGGTCCGGGCGCGCGGCGGGACGGGGCTGAGGAGCACGGGGGGTCCTGGAGCGATCACGGCAGCGGCGAGGTGGCCGTGCCGGAGGGGAGCTGACGACCCCCGACGGTACGGTACGACCGTCCCGCCCGGACGTGGCCGTGGGAGGTGGTGGTGGCGACTGTCGTGTGTCCGACCTGCGGCGAGGACGACGACCTCACCGGCACGCAGCGCGGTGACGCCATCGTGCTGACCTGCGGCCGGTGTGGCGCCACCTGGGACCGGGACCTGCGCCTGAGCTGTCGGTTGTGCGGGTCCGAGGACATCGAGGGCATCCGCACCTCGACCCTCGAGGAGGCGGGACGGGCCGGCGTCCGCACGCCCTCGGGTATCCGGCTCGTGTACTACTGCTGGAGCTGCGCCGCCAGCGACGTCACGTCGTCGACACCGGACCCCGGCCCGCACCCGCCGCCCGGTGGCAGCGGTGACCTCCGCGCGCTACGCAGGGACAGCTGACCCGGATCGCCCCCGACCCCGCGGCGACCGGCACGGTCGCCGGGCCGCCGCTGGGTCGGGTCAGTGCGCGTCGACCAGCTGCCCGGTGAGCCGGTCGTGCAGCTCGGCGCTGTGGTGGGTCAGACCGGTGATCGTGGCCTCGATGCCACGGGCGGCGAACTTCGCCACCACGGCATCCAGGGTGACCACCGCAGAGGTGTCCCACACCTCGGCCTCGGTGAGGTCGATGACGACCTCGCGGACCGGGTCGTGCAGGTCGAACTCGTGGACGAGGTCGTTGGACGAGGCGAAGAACAGCTGGCCGGTGATCACGTAGCTGCGCACCGTCCCGGTCGGGTCGAGCACACTGGTCATGGACGCGTGGTGCGCCGCCCGCCGGGCGAAGACCACCATCGCGAGCAGCACCCCGGCGATGACGCCGTAGGCGAGGTTGTGGGTGTGGACCACGACCGCCACCGTGACCGCCATGACCATCGTCTCGGTCTTGGGGGTGCGACGGAGGGTGTTGACCTTGAGGCTCGACCAGTCGAAGGTCGCGACCGCGACCACGATCATGACGGCGACCAGGGCCGCCATCGGGATGAGCGCGACGAGGTCACCGAGCCCGAGGATCAGCACGAGCAGGAACACACCGGCGGACAGCGTCGACAGCCGGGTCCGAGCTCCGGAGCGGACGTTGATCATGGACTGGCCGATCATGGCGCAGCCGGCCATCCCACCGAGGAAGCCGGTGGCGATGTTGGCGATGCCCTGGCCTCGCGACTCGCGGCCCTTGTCCGACGGGGTGTCGGTGATGTCGTCGAGGAGCTGCGCGGTCAGCAGCGACTCGAGGAGCCCGACGAACGCCAGCGCGATCGCGTACGGCGCGACGATCTGCAGCGTCTCGAGCGTGAACGGCACCACCGGCAAGCCGAGGACGGGCAGGGTGGAGGGCAGTTCGCCCATGCCCCCGACGTCGGGGACACGCACATCGAAGGCGACCACGGCGCCGGTCAGGACCACGATGGCGACCAGGGGTGCCGGTACGACCTTGGTGAGGCGGGGCAGCAGGTACATGATGGCCAGGCCACCGGCGACCAGCCCCCAGACCGCGAGCCCTTCACCGAGTAGGTAGGGCATCTGGGCCAGGAAGATGAGCACCGCGAGGGCGTTGACGAAGCCGGTCATGACCGTCCGGGGCACGAACCGCATGAGGCGGCCCACGCCGAGGTAGCCGAAGATCAGCTGGAGGAGCCCGGTGACGATGGTGGCGGCGAAGAGGTACTCGACCCCGTGATCACGCACCAGCGGCACGATCAGCAGGGCCATGGCCCCGGTCGCGCCCGAGATCATGGCGCGGCGGCCGCCGGCGAACGCGACGATGATCGCGATCGAGAACGAGGCGTAGAGGCCCACCTTCGGGTCGACCCCGGCGATCAGCGAGAACGCGATCGCCTCGGGGATCAGGGCGAGGGCGACGACCAGGCCGGCCAGGATCTCGGTCTTGGGGTCGCGCCACCACTCGGCGCGCAGGGAGGCGAGGCGCCTCCCGTTCGTGGATCCGGACAGCAGGGAGGAGGTGGCTTCGGGCACAGGGGAACTCGACGTGGACGTGCAGCCGCGCAGCAAGGACCGGACCCGGTCACGAGCGGGAGCGCGCAGCGGCGAACTGGAGAGACGGGAGCGCCCACGCGAGGGTCCCCAGAGCGTCTGCCAGCAGGACCGCGAAGCGCGGGCCTCGCCACCGTACCGCCTGCGTCACGGCCGCCGGTCACCGCGCGCGCCGGGTAGCGTCCGCGCCCCTACCCACTCGCGGCGAGGAATCCCTGATGGACCTGTTCGACATCGCGCTCACGACCCTCGACGGTCGGCCCACCTCGCTCGCCGAGCACGCCGGCAACGCCCTCCTGCTGGTCAACGTGGCCAGCCGGTGCGGCCTGACGCCGCAGTACGCCGGGCTCGAGGAGCTGCACGCGACGTACGCCGACCGAGGCCTGCGCGTCCTCGGCTTCCCGTGCAACCAGTTCGGCGGTCAGGAACCGGGGACGTCCGAGGAGATCGCGACCTTCTGCTCCACCACCTACGGGGTCAGCTTCCCCATGCACGAGAAGCTCGACGTCAACGGCGACGACCGCCACCCGCTCTACCAGCGGCTGGTCGAGACCCCCGACGCCGACGGCCAGGCAGGCGACGTGCACTGGAACTTCGAGAAGTTCCTGGTCGCCCCCGAGGGTGAGGTCGTCGCTCGGTTCCGCCCGATGGTCGAGCCGCAGGACCCGACGCTGGTCGCCGCGGTCGAGGGCACCCTCCCGGGCTGAGGTCCGGGAGGTCCGGGTTGGGGCTCGCCCGAGGCTCAGGCCGCCACGTCGACGTCGCCCTCGAGGACCTCGAGCGAGTCGATCTCGATGCGGCGGCCCTCGTCGTCGCGGAAGGTGTAGCGGCCGGTGACCTCGACCTCGGCGCCGACGTGCTGCTCGATCAGTTCGGCGGGCACGACCTCGACGCGGTGCACGTCGCGGTCCTCGATCCAGTAATGGACCGGATCGTCGAAGGAGCGCACGACGCCGCTGGTGATCACGGTCCGCCCGTCGTAGGCGTGCTGGTCCTCGACCAACTCCGCGAGCGACACCTCGACCGGCTGGTCGTCACCGACGCCGCATCCGATGACCCCGACACACAAGGCGGCGAGCAGGGCGGCGGTGCGCACGGGGTCTCCGATCCGGGGCCCCCATCCAACCGGACCCGGCGCGGCCGCGCACACGTCGTCAGCGGGCCAGGTCGAAGCCCTCGTCGAGCCAGCCGGTGACGCCCCCGATCATCTTCTTGACGGGCCGCCCGAGGTCGGCGAGGCGCAGCCCGGCCTTGTCCGCACCGTTGCAGTGCGGCCCGGCGCAGTAGACGACGTACAGGTCGGTGTCACCGAGGTCGGCCAGGTTGCGCGCGTTGATGCGGCCGTGGGGGAGGTTGACCGCCCCCGGGACGTGCCCCTCGGCGAACAGCTCCGGCGAGCGGACGTCGAGGAGCAGGAACCCGGGGTCGGACCCGGTCGTGATCGCCTGGTGCACGTCCCAGCAGTCGGTCTCGAGCGCGAGCAGCCGCGCGAAGTGGTCACGGGCGATGTCGGCCGGAGCAGCGGGCACGTCGGTCACGGGACGCGGCAGGACGGGCATCGGAACTCCTCGGCCGGGGGGCCGGGACCCTGCCAGAGGGGCGCGGCACGCACCAGCCGGATGCCGGTCACGGCGAGCAAGCATCCGGCCAGACCGGTCCCGGGGAAGAACGACCGGGGTCGCCGGGCTCCCCGGTACGTGGTCCGCTGGTGGACCAGCAGAGACCCGATCAGGAGGCCGACGTGCCCGCAGCGCTCTGCCGCATCTCGACCGCGGCTGCCATCGTCCTGGCCGCTGCCGCCTGCAGCGGCGCCGCCACCGACGACTCGGGCGATGCGGTCGGCCCCTCCGCTGACGGACGCGCCACCTGCGTGCCGCTCGCGGAGTTCGAGAACGGTGACGTCGCCAACGCGCCGGTCCAGGACGTGGCGTTCCCGTGGGATCGTCCGGACCCGGTGGTCCTGGAGGGGTTCGACTTCAGCCGGGTCATCAGCGGCGGCCCGCCGCCGGACGGCATCCGCCCCATCGACGACCCGTGCTTCGACGACGTCGCCACCGCGGATGAGTGGCTGCAGCCGCAGAGCCCCGTGATGGTGGTGGAGGTCGGTGACGATCGGCGCGCCTACCCGCTGGCGATCCTGACCCAGCACGAGATCGTCAACGACGTGGTGGGCGGCGAGCCGCTGGTCGTGACCTACTGCCCGCTGTGCAACTCCGGGTTGGCGTTCGAACGGACCGTCGACGGCCAGGTCCTGGACTTCGGCACCTCCGGGCGGCTCTTCCAGGCCAACCTGGTGATGTACGACCGCCAGTCCAAGACCCTGTGGACCCAGTTCACGGGCAAGGCGGTGGTCGGCGAGGCCTTCGTCGGGACCGAGCTGGTGCGCGTCCCGACGAGCCTGCTCGCCTGGGAGGACTTCCGCACGGCCGTCCCCGATGGCGTGGTCTTGTCCCCCGACAGCGAGCCCGGCCGCGACTACGGCCGCAACCCCTACACCGGGTACGAGGACAGCGGTGACCAGTTCCTGTTCGAGGGTGACCGCGACGACCGGCTGCCTCCGAACACGCGGGTCGTCGGCCTCGGTGCCGACGGCGACCCCACCGCGGTCGTGCTCGATCACCTGCGCGAGGAGACGGTCGTGGACGTCGAGGTGGACGGGCAGCCCGTGACGATCTGGTGGGCTCCCGGTCAGGCCAGCGCGCTCGACCGGGAGACCGTCGACGGTGGCCGTGAGGTCGGATCGACGGTCGCCTTCGTCCGCGACCTCGACGACGGCATGCAGCTCACGTTCACCCCGCTCGACGAGGTCGCCGGGACCTTCCGCGACGAGCAGACCGGGTCCACCTGGAACCTGCTCGGTGAGGCGATCGACGGTGAGCTCGCCGGCACGAAGCTCGACCCCGTGTCCCGCGACGACACCTTCTGGTTCGTGTGGTTCGCCTTCCAGCCCGACACCGTCGTGGTCTCACGTTCGTGACCGTCGTCGGGCTCAGCTTCCGGTCCCGCCGCCCTCCGCTGACCTCGTTCGCAGCTCGCTGTCGCGGCGTCAGCCGCCGAGCAGACGGGTGATGGCGCGGGCCGCGGCCCCGGGTCGCGGTGGCTCGTACCCCTCGGGGAGGTGCTCCGGGACCTGCTCGCTGACCGTGCGCAGGACATCCGGAGCAGAGGGGTTCACGAGCGCCACGTCGCCCACCCGCACCGTCGGCACGGTCTCGTTTCCCCGAGCGACGGACCGCACGAAGGCGGCACCGTCCTCGTCCTGCCAGATGTCGACACGGTCGAACGCCAGTCCCGACCGCTCCAACCCACGCAGCAGGGAGCTGCAGAACCCGCAACCGGGCCGCCAGTAGACCGTGATGGGGTGTTCGCGCACGGACGTCCTCTCTCGTCGTGCTGACAACCCGGCGAGGCCTCGATCTCTTCCCGTGGTCACGAGAACGGTGTCTCCGGCCGTTCCCACGGTTCGCCGTCGACCTCGAGGTCGACCTTCTCGTTGTAGAACGCGATCAGCCCGGCGATGCCCTGCACCTCGGCGAGTGGTTCGTCGTAGACCCAGGCCCCGTCCTCGAGCCGCTCGGCGCCTGCCTCGACGTGGTGGTACCGGCTGGTGGTCCCCTTGTAGGGGCACGAGGTCTCCAGGCCGCTCGGACGGAGGAACTCGGTCCGAACGTCCTCCTGTGGCAGGTAGAAGCGGGGCGGCAGCCCCGTCTCGAACAGCATCGTCGGTCGCCGGCTGTCGGCGACGATGTCGCCACCGACCCGGATGACGACGTGCCGGTCGGAGCGGATGACGTCGCAGCGGTGGTAGGGATCACGGGGGTGGACCCAGATGCGCTCGGCCTCCTCCCACCACTCGTCGACCGCGTCCCACCGGAAGGCACGGAGGCCGGCGAGGGGCGGCGCTCCGGGGAGCGGATCGGGGTAGCTCCAGACCGCATCGACCCGCTCGGTGTCGCCCGCGCGGATCGTCCAGTACACCGCGTCGCCCTTGACGGGGCAGTGCGTGGTGTGGTCCGTGGCCTCCAACGACGAGATCCGGACGTCTTCCTCGGGCAGGTAGTAGACCGGCATCAGCCCGGTCTCGTGGAGCAGCATGGCACGGGTGCTCTCGGCGATCATCTCGTCGCCCACCACGACCCGCACCCGCCGCGGGCTGGGCTCGAGGTACAGGACGTGGTCCGGCGCCTCGTCGCCGAAGTTGAAGCTGCCTGCCGGCCACTCACCGAACGGGCCGGTCCCCACCGTCAACGCCATCGTCACGCTCCTCATCGGGTCGCCGACGCGAACGTACGCCGCGGTGCTTCGCGCGGCTCGGGCAGCAGCCACCGGACGGACGGCAACGCGCAGGGACGACCCAGGAGATCGCGGGCACCTCGTCGGTGCCGGCACGGACTTCCGTCCGTCGGGCGAGCCGAGCGCGCGCCCCTACGGTGCGCGCCGGCCACCTCCCGACGCCGCCGAGGAACATCGCGGATGCCGGGACCGTGGCCACGTTCCATCCACGTCTCGGAGGTACCCCATGCACCTGCTCGGACTCCCCCAGCTGCGGCCACTCGCGCCCGCTGCTCCCATCATCGCCCGCGTCCTGGTCGGGGTCGTGATGGCCGCGCACGGTTGGCAGAAGCTGACCGAGATCACCCCCGCTGGCTTCGGTGGGGGCATGCTCGACGGTATGGGCGTGCCCGCGCCCGTGCTGGTCGGCTGGATCGTCACGCTCATCGAGCTCGTCGGCGGCGTGCTGCTGGTCGTCGGCGGGTGGTCCCGTATCGCGGCCCTGCTGAACGCAGGCGTGCTCGTCGGTGCCTTCCTGCTCGTCAAGATCGACGTCGGTCTGCTGGCCCCGATGGGGGCCGACATGCCCGGCGCCGAGCTCGAGTTCGCGCTGCTGGCCGGCCTGCTCGTCGTCGCGCTCCTCGGACCCGGCAAGCCGTCGCTGGACCACGTGCTCGGCATCGAGCGCGGGACGCCGACCACGTCGGACCGCGAACTCACCCGCGTCTGATCGAGGCGGACCGATCGACCGCCCGGCCATGAGCGCGGTCCCCTCGAGGGAAGTGCAGCGGCACAACCGGGGTTGAAGTGGCAGGACATCCATCCACGCGCCAGCGGCGAGCTTCCGCACCGCGACACCCCAACGAGGACAGGGACCCCCGTGACCGATCTCGGCGCAACGGACCGTCGGCTGTGCGAGGACCCGCCGGCCGCCTACGACGACCTGCGGGCGCTGTTCGTCAACTGCACCCTGAAGCCGTCCCCGGAGCCGTCGCACACGCAGGCGCTCGCGGACCGGTCCGTGGCGATCATGCGCGCCAACGGGGTCGAGGTCGACGTCGTCCGTGCGGTCGATCACCACCTCGCCCCGGGCGTCTACCCGGACATGACCGAGCACGGTGCGGACCGCGACGACTGGCCGACGATCTTCGAGCGGGTGATGGCCGCGGACATCCTGGTGCTGCTCACCCCGATCTGGCTCGGCGAGAAGTCCTCGGTGGCCACCCGGGTCGTCGAACGTCTCTACGGCAACTCGGGCCTGCTCAACGACGCCGGCCAGTACGCCTACTACGGCCGCACCGGCGGCGTCATCGTCACCGGCAACGAGGACGGCGCCAAGCACTGCGCGATGAACCTGCTCTACAGCCTCCAGCACCTCGGCTACGTGGTCCCGCCCCAGGCTGACGCCGCCTGGCTCGGCGAGGCCGGACCAGGTCCGTCGTACGCCGACGAGGGCTCCGGCGGACCGCAGAACGACTTCACCAACCGCAACACCAGCTTCATGACCTGGAACCTGCTGCACACGGCCCGCTGGCTGAAGGATGCGGGGGGCTTCCCGGCCCACGGCAACCAGCGCGACCTGTGGGACGCCGGGTGCCGCGACGACGCCCCCAACCCCGAGCACCGCTGATCCAGGCTCGAGTTCCCGAGGTCTTGACGGCCGTGTCGTGGGCTGACCACCATGGCTCGGGGATCGGAGGCTGCCGAGCGACGATCGGGAGGACGGTGGTCGGCACCGAGGTCGAGACCGTGTGGGCGTCGCACGACCCCACCATCCGGGCGCTCGCGGAACGGGTCCGAGCGCTCGTCCGACAGGTGATCCCCGACGCGACCGAGGAGGCCGATCCATCGGCTGGCCTGATCGGGTTCACCACGCAGCCGGGGACCTACCGGGGCCTGATCGTCGCGGTCGCCCCGCACACGGCGCACGTCAACCTGATGTTCTCCCGGGGTGTCGAGCTGCTCGATGCCGACGGCGCCGAGCTCCTCGAGGGCACCGGGAAGCGGGCGCGTCACGTCCGGTTCCGCGGATCGGACGACGTCGATCGTCCCGGGGTCCGCACGCTCCTCGAGGAGGCCGCGCGTCGACACCACGCTGCCACCCCACCGACGTGATCGGCCCGCACCGTTCCCTCCTGCTCACGCGGGGACACCGACGAGCGTCTCGAGAGTGGCCTCGAGGGGGGTGGGACCGGTGACGATCCGGTCACCGCGCGGGACGAGCAGACCGCGCTGGTCGGCGGCCGCGAGCTCGGCCAGCAGCTCGGCTACGTGCGGCGGCAGCCCGGTCCCGACGAGGGTGTCGACCCAGCCGGACTGCGGGACGGTGACGACCTCGAGATCGCGGCCGAGCGCGGCGCCGAGTAGCTGTGCCACCTGTCGCTCGGTGTAGACCGGGCCGGTGACGTCGACCACCTCGCTGGTGGTCGGCGGAGCCTGGAGGACGTCCGCCACGGTCCGGCCGATGTCCCGCGTCGCGACCATCGGGATGGGCTCGTCCGCCGAGTCCGCGAGGACGGGGTAGAGCCCCTCGTGCCGGGCCGCGTCGAGCAGGTCGCTGACCTTCTCCTGGAAGTGGCTGGATCGGATGGCCGAGATGGTCGCCCCGGTCCCCCGGAGCGCCTCCTCGATGTGGTGCAGGCCGACGATCGGTCCCGTGCCCTCCGCGAGGTCGGCGCCGATGGAGGACAGCATCGCAACGTGGCGCACACCGCTGTCGCACACCGCGCCCGCGATGGCCGCCACCTGCGCCCGCTCCTGGGCGCGGACGTCCTCGGCCGTCACGTCGAACGGCAGCAGCACGAAGGCGCCCCGGCTGCCGTCGAGCGCCGCGGTCAGCGCCGAGCGGTCGCTCAGGTCGGCGACGGCGACCTGCGCCCCCGCCGCTGCCCATCGGGTGCCCTTCTGCTCGTCGCGGACGATGACGCGGACCGGCGCGCCGTCGGCGAGCAGGTTGCGGGTGACCGCCGATCCGACCCTGCCGGTGGCTCCTGCGATGGTGAACATGACGCGTGCTCCTCGATGTCGGTGTCGGTGAGGCCCGTCACGCTACGGTCGCTGGATTGGACGACCCATGCTTCGACGTCCACTTCTCTTGCTCGAACGTCCGGCCCTCTGGACGTACAGGTCTCCCGCTCGCGAGGATCGCCGCATGGTCACCGTGACAGCCCCTTGGACCCCGACCGATCCGCTCGGTGAGGCGCTGCACCTGCTGCGCATGCAGGGCGTCTTCTACAGCCGGACCGATGCCAGCGAGCCGTGGGCGCTCGAGATGCCGGCCATCGTCGACTCGCTCAGCTTCCACGTGATCACGGCCGGCTCGTGCTGGCTCGAGGCACCGGACGGCGGGACGATCGAGCTGCGGACCGGCGACGTGGCGCTCGTGCCGCACGGTCGCGGCCACGTACTGGCGAGCGAGCCGGGCCTGCGGCCCGCTGGCCGCGTCGACCTCCTCCCCCAGCACTACCTCAGCGACCACTACTCGGTGCTGACCTACGGTGGCGGCGGCCGGTCCTCGCGGTTGCTCTGCGGCATCGTCGCCTTCCGCGAGCCGGCCGCGCGGGCGCTCGTGGCGGCGCTGCCGACGGCGATCCGCGTGGACGGCACCGGCCCGTCGGCGACCGCCGTGCACGACACCGTCCGGCTGATGGCCGGCGAGCTCGGCGACCTGCGTCCGGGCGGTGAGGCCGTGACCACACGGCTCGCCGACATCCTCGTGGTCCAGGCGATCCGCAGCTGGCTCGAGCACGACCCCGCCGCCCGCACCGGGTGGCTCGGCGCCCTCCACGACGAGCGCATCGGCCGGGCCCTCGCCGCGATCCACCGCGATCCGGGCGCCGACTGGAGCCTCGACCGGCTCGCCACCGAGGCCACCATGTCACGCTCGAGCTTCGCGGCGCGGTTCACCGAACTGGTGGGTGAGCCCGCGATGACCTACGTCACCCGTTGGCGCATGAGCGTGGCGCACGCCCAGCTGCAGGAGGGAGCGACCGTCGGAGCGGTGGCGTCCTCGCTCGGTTACCGCTCGGAGGCCGCCTTCAGCCGGGCGTTCTCCCGGATCACGGGTACCACCCCCGGCCGTGTCCGTCGCACGCCCGCGGCCTGACTGCCTGCTCGATCGCACGGGGTCGGACCGGGTCGGACCGGGTCGGGAGCGCACCGATGACCACGCTGAACGGGGGGGCCTGCGTGCCGGATCTGCGTGATCGGATACGTGCCAGCACGCAGGTCGACGGGACGTCCGCTCCGTAGCGTCGGAGGCGTCCGCTGCTGGCCGGTCGCATCGCCTCCGGCCAGCGGCGGGCCCCACACCCGGACAGGAGACCGACCGTGACCGCTCCGACCGTCACCACGCCGTCCGCCGCACCGTCCCCCACCGACCTGACGCAGGCGTTCGCGACCCTGACCGTGGCGTTCGCCGCGGATCCGGTGGTGCGCTGGTTCCTCCCCGACCTCGCCGACCACCTGCTGCACTACCCCGCCCTCCTCGACCTGACGGTCACCGGTGTCACACCGGCCGGCACCGTGGACGCGTCACCCGACGGGTCCGGTGCGGCCATCTGGCACGCCCCCGGTGCGACCACCGACGACGAGGCGCTCGGCACCCTGTTCGCGGACGTCGTCCACGCCGATCGACAGCCGGACGCCTTCGCCTTCCTCGAAGCCATGGCGATCCACCACCCGGACGAGCCGGTGTGGTACCTGCCCTTCGTGGGCGTCGACCCGACCTGCCAGGGCCGCGGTACCGGCTCGCGCCTCCTCCGGATCGGGCTCGAGCGGTGTGACCGTGACGGGGTGCCGGCCTACCTCGAGGCGAGCACGCCCCGCAACCGCGCCCTCTACGAGCGGCACGGGTTCGAGACGGCCGCCTGCATCCAGGTCGGCGACTCGCCGCCGCTGTGGCCGATGGTGCGGCCGGCGGGCACCGATCCGACCTGGAAGGTGGACCGATGACGACCGGACCCGACCTGGCCCCGGCGACCACGTCGCCCGGGTCCCCGGCCGAGGCGTACGAGGCCTACTACGGTCCCGCGATCTTCGGCCCGCTGAGCGAGGTGACCCTCGCCACCTGGCAGCCACCGGCCGGCACGTCCGTGCTCGACGTCGCGTGCGGCACCGGCATCCTGACCCGGCGGCTGGCCGAAGCCGTCGGTGACGGCGCCCCCGTCGTCGGCGTCGACCTGAACCCCGCGATGCTCGAGGTCGCTCGCGCGCTCGCACCGCCGCGTGATCCACCTCTCCGCTGGCTGGAGGGCGACGGCGCGGCGCTCACGCTCCCGGATCACGCCTTCGACGCCGTGACCTGCCAACAGGGGCTGCAGTTCTTCCCCGACCGTGCCGGCGGGGTCCGCGAGATGCGACGGGTCCTGCGACCGGGCGGCACCGCCACCGTCGTCGTCTGGCAGGGGATCGACCACCACCCGCTGTTCGCGGCTCTCGCCGACGTCGAGGCCCCGCTCCTGGCCAGCTACGGCCTGCCCACGACCGTCGACGAGGTCCTCGCGCCCTTCTCCCTCGGCGACGAGGGTGGGCTCACCGGCCTGTTCGAGGACGCGGGCTTCGACGACGTCGAGGTGACCGAGGCCTCGATCGTGGCGCGGTTCCCCGACCCTGACCGGTTCGTGGCGCGCCTCGAGTACGCGTACGCCGCCGTGGTGCCAGCCTTCATCGAGGACCCAGCCGCGTTCGAGGCGTACCTCGAGGCGGTCGACGCCGGTACCGCGGACGTCGTCGCCCGGTACCGCGACGGCGACCACGTCGCGGTCCCGATGCACACACGGATCGTGGTCGCCCACGCGTGATGGCGGTCAGCTGGGTGAGGCGCCCGCATGGGGATCGAGGGTCTCGTCGATGGCGGCGAGCAGGTCGGTGAGGCCGAAGGGTTTGGGCAGGAAGTGACCGTCGGCGAGCTCGTCTTCAGCGTTGACGGTGCTGTAGCCGGAGGTGTACAGCACAGCCAGGCCGGGCCAACGGCCGCGGAGGACGCGGGCGACCTCCTGGCCGTTCATGCCTGGCATGACGAAGTCGGTGATGAGCAGGTCGGGTTCGGCGTCGACGGCGCAGGCTTCGTGGCCGTCGGCGGCGGCGGTGACGTCGAACCCTTCGGCTGCCAGGGTGCTGCTGACCAGCGAGCGGATGGAGGGTTGGTCCTCCACGAGCAGGATGCGAGCGTTCTGCAAGGAACGAGGTTGGGCTCCCTCGGGGCCGGGGGGTTCGACCGGTGGTGGCGCCTGGATGGACGCGGGCAGCGTGAGGTCGATGCGTGTCCCGACGCCGACCTCGCTGTCGATGGTGATGTCGCCACCGGCTTCCTGCACCAGCGCCCAGACGGTGGCCAGGCCCAGCCCGCTGCCGAGCTCCTCGGGTTTGGTGCTGTAGAACGGTTCCAGCGCCCGGGCGCGGACCTCGGCATCCATGCCGTGGCCGGTGTCGGTGACCGAGATGCGGACGTCGTCGCCGCCGATGGGTGCGACGCGGATGTGGACCTGGCCGCCATCGGGCATGGCGTCACGGGCGTTGATGGCCAGGTTCATGATGACCTGTTCGAGCTGTTGGCGGGACAGCCGAACGGTGACGTGGTCGGGGGTGTCGGTGATGTCCACCTCGACGTGGACGTCGGTGCGCAGCAGGCTGCTGAGCAGGGGGTGCAGCTCGCGCACCACCGGCGCGAGGGGCGTGCTGGACACTGGCGTGGGGGTGCCGCGGCTGAAGGTGAGGATCTGGCGGGCCAGGCCGGAGGCGCGTGCGCTGGCGTCGCGGATGTCGGCCACGGCGCGCGTGTGGGTGGCCGGGTCGGGCTGGGTGGTGAGCACGTCGGCGTTGGTCATGACCACCGTGAGCAGGTTGTTGAAGTCGTGGGCCAGCCCGCCGGCGAGCCGTCCGACCGCTTCCAGACGTTGCGCCCTGGCGAGCTGTTCCTCCGCCTGCGTGCGGCCGATGGCGCCCTCGACCACGGCCGCCACACCCGTGATGTAGGCGACGTCCGCGTCGGCGAACGCGGCCGGTTCTCGTCGGAAGGCGCACAGCACCCCGAAGCCGCCGCCCCGACCGGCGATCGGCACGGCCACGCCGCTGGCGGGCGCCCAGTCGGCCAGCGGGCGGCCGGCCAGCCTCGGGTCGGTGGCCGCGTCGGCGATCACGGTGGGTGTGTGGTCGGTCAGGGCGATGCCGGCCAGGATGGCCGCACCCTCGGCCAGCCGCTCGGGTTCGGGCACCGCGTCGGTGCGGGCCGCACGCACGCGTAGCGCGTCGCTGGTCGGAAGCGTCTCGGCGAAGATCAGCAGCGGCGCGGGCAGGCACTCGGCGACCGTGGCCAGCGCCCGGTCGACCACGGGTTGCACCGACGTCGCCGAGATCGCCTCCGCGGCCAACCGGGTGATCGCCTCCTGCTGGCGCACCCGCACGTCCAACGCATCGCGGATGCGCCGCTGCTCGGTGACCTCGACCACGATCGCGGCGACCGCGGCCACCTCACCGTCCTTGTCGGGCACCGGGTAGTGCGACACCAGCCAGTGGCGCAGCTCCTCCGGGAAGTTCGGCGTGAACCCCGACATCTCCATCCCGATCGCCGGGACCCCGGTGTCCAGGACCTCGCGCATCAACGGGCCCACGATGGCAGCCACGTCCGGGGCCAGGTCCTCCAGGGACCGGCCGATCACCTCGTCGCGGTCCCACCCGTCGATCGCCGCCAACGCCGGGTTGCAGCGCAGGTAGCGCAGCTCGCGGTCGTACAGACCGATGCCGATCGGCGCGCTGTCCAGCACCGTGGAGAACTCCGCCAGGAGCCGGCGGCTGTCCGCCAGCGCCTGCTCCGCCCGCCGGTGCTGACGGGCGTTGTCGATCACGATCCCGATGGTGCGGGCCAGGTCCTCCAGCACCGGCAGATCCGCCTCGGTGAACCAGCGCGGATGATCGTGGTCCGAGCCCAGCGCCAGCACCCCGAAGGGCTCGCCTCGCACCTGCAACGCGATCGACGCCGCCCGGTCCATCGACGCGGTGACGATCAGGTCGCGCACGTCCGGCGGCACGACGTCGAGCGACCGCTCGAGCTTGCCGAAGTCGTCACGCAGCCTGCTGCGCCCCGTCCGGAACACCAGCTCGTGTATGGAGGGGCCGTCACGGTGCAGCGGCCGGATCGCCTCCAGCTGCCGGTAGGCCGCCTCCTTGGCCGGGTCCCGGTAGCGGATCAGGACCGAGCTGAGGGTGTTCGGGTCGTCCTCGGACTCCACGGAGACCACGAAGTACTGGGAGACGTGCGGCACGATCACGTCGGCGACGTACTCCAGCGCCGCCTCCCACCCGAGCGGCGCGCGGCCGAGCAACTGCTGGGCCTGAACCACGGCCTGCCTGAGAGACTCCACCACACCTCTCCGACGTGCACGTCGGTCTCGGAGCTGCAAGGTACTCGCTCGGGCCCCGGTCCGGAACGGGCGCGGCGACGGCACTCGTTCGAGCCAGCCGGGGTCGTCCGGGCCCGCAGGACACCACCAGGATCCTCCGACTAGTCAGCGTTGACTGTTCGCCGCCAGGTGTCTACGGTGCTGTGAGCGCGGCGCTGGCCGTGTGGAACCCGAGCCCTGCGAGGTGCAACATGGCTAGCAGCGTCTCCGACTTCACGTCCCGAGTGGTCGTCGCTGGGCTGAACGAGGACGGCCGGTCCGCGGTGGTCGTCGATGAGGTAGCGCAGACCCGTGCCCCGACCCCGGTCGTGACGATCAACGACGTGTGGCAGGTCGATGCGGTGCCCTGTCCGGTGCTGGGCGACAGCACGCTGTCGGGCACGCTCGACCTGGTGCCGCCGAAGGGCGGCGTGCTCGTCAGGGTCGCGGCGTTCCCCCCGGATGCGGAGTGGCAGGACGGCGGCGGCTACGACGAGGCGTTCAGCGCGGTGGGCGCCGAGGAGGCCGCGGTCGACGGCGAGGACGCGGGCTTCCACGCGACCGACACGGTCGACGTCGGCACGGTGGTCGCCGGCGAGCTCCACGCCGTGCTCGAGGACGGCGAGGTGCTCCTGCGGCCGGGCGACACCTTCGTCCAGCGCGGGACGCGGCACGCCTGGAGCAACCGAGGCGATGAACCCGCGATCGTGGTCTTCACGATGGTCTCCGCCACCCGCTGATCCGAGGCCGCCGACTCACGCGGCTGCCAGGACCCGCCCGCCGGGTTCGGGGATGGTCGTCGGTGCCCTCGCACGGCGGAGGCCCCGACACCGGGGGGGAGGTGAGCGTTCGACCTGGAAGGGAACCGGATGAACGATCGAGTCCAGGTGGTGGGTGTGGGCATGGTTCCCTTCGCCACTCCTCGCACGAGCCAGCCCTACGACGTGTTGGCTGAGGCGGCCATCCGGGCCGCGCTCTGCGATGCCGACCTCGACTACGAACGGGTCCAGCAGGTCTACGCCGGCTACGTCTACGGCGACTCCACCTGCGGCCAACACGTCGCGTACTCGGTGGGTATGACCGGCGTGCCGGTCGTGAACGTGCACAACAACTGCTCGACCGGGTCGACGGCCCTCTGGCTGGCACGTCAGGCGGTGGCCAGCGGGGCTGTGGACTGTGTGCTCGCCGTCGGCTTCGAGCAGATGCGACCGGGGGCGCTCGCGTCCCAGTGGGACGACCGACCGGAACCGTTCGCACGCCTCGAGGCCGTCGCCCGTGCGAGCGGCGACGTCGACGAGGATGCCCCCATGGCCGCCCGGTGGTTCGGCGGCGGCGGGGATGCGTACGCCGAGCGTTACGGCATCGACCCACGGACGTTCGCGGCCGTCGCGGTCAAGGCCCGGCAGCACGCTGCCAACAACCCGTACGCCGTCTTCCGCGATCCGGTGACGCTGGAGCAGGTCATGGCGTCGCCTCACGTCTTCGGTCCGTTGACGCGGCTGCAGTGCTGCCCGCCCACCTGCGGCGCAGCTGCCGCGATCGTCACCAGTGGCCGGTTCGCTCGACGACACGGCCTGCGCACCGATGTCGCGATCGCTGCGCAAGCGATGACCACCGACACCGCCAGCAGCTTCGACGGCGACCTGATGCGGTTGGTGGGCTACGAGATGTCGCGCACCGCTGCGAACCAGGTCTACGAAGCGGCGGGTGTCGGGCCGGAGGACATCCGGGTCTGCGAGCTGCACGACTGCTTCACCACCAACGAGGTGCTGACCTACGAAGCGATCGGACTCACCCCCGAAGGCACGGCCGACCGGTTCGTGGCCGATGGCGAGAACACCTACGGCGGCCGCGTGGTCACCAACCCCTCGGGCGGGCTGCTGTCCAAGGGACACCCGCTCGGAGCCACCGGGCTCGCGCAGTGTGCGGAGCTGACGTGGCAGCTGCGTGGGGAGGCCGAAGCACGGCAGGTCGAGGACGTGACCCACGCACTGCAGCACAACATCGGTCTCGGGGGCGCCGCTGTCGTGACGCTGTACGAGAAGGTCGGCTGAGGGCAACGGTGGGCGAGGTGTGACCCGCAGACCAGCACAGGATGGACGCGGACCGATGGGCAAGCTCGACGGCAAGGTCGCACTCGTCTCCGGCTCCGGCCGAGGGATCGGTGCCGAGATCGCGCGCAAGCTCGCGGCTGACGGGGCCAGGATCGTGGTCAACGATCTCGACGCCGACCCGGCCGAGGCGACGGTGGCTGCCATCAGAGCTGCGGGCGGCTCCGCGGTCGCGTGTGTCGGCAACGTGACCGCGGATGGCTTCGCCGAGCGGTTCGTCGACACCGCGGTGAGCTCGTTCGGGGGTCTGGACATCATCGTCAACAACGCTGGGTACACCTGGGATGCCGTCATCCAGAAGCTGTCGGACGAGCAGTGGGACGCGATGCTCGACGTCCACCTCAGAGCGCCGTTCCGCATCCTGCGCGCCGCCCAGCCGCACATCTCCTCCGCGGCGAAACGCGAGCGGGCCGGTGGCCTGTCCGCGTCCTGCCGCAAGGTCGTCAACATCTCCTCGCTGGCAGGACTCGGCGGCAACGCTGGTCAGGTCAACTACGCGGCCGCGAAGGCTGGTGTCGTCGGCCTGACCCGAGCGCTCGCCAAGGAGTGGGGGCGCTACAACGTCACCGTCAACACGGTCGCGTTCGGCCTGATCAGGACCAGGCTCACCGAGACGCCGTCCGGCGGCGGGGGGTCGATCGACGTCGACGGCCGACGTATCGCCGTCGGCGTGAACCCCGAGATCCTGGCGGCCGCCGAACGCTCGATCCCGCTCGGGCGGGCAGGGACGCCCGCGGAGGCGGCGGGTTCGGTGTACCTGCTCTGCATCCCCGAGTCGGACTACGTCAGCGGGCAGACGCTGGTCTGCGGCGGGGGCCTCGCCATGTGACGGCGCTGCCGCGGGGACGCATCCTGCGGCTGGCGTTCAGGCCTCACCGGTCAGGTAGGTGTGGGCCAGGCGCTTCCACATCGCCACGTACGAGTTGGAGGTGTGCGGCCGGGGATCGAAGCTGTAGGTGAGGGCGACACCGCGCATGCTGCTGAGCAGCAGCTCGCACAGCTCGCGGAACCGCGGGTGCGCGCTCGCCTCCGCGCCGAACACGATCGCGAACACCGCACCCGCCGATCGCGCGAACTCCAGCTCGCCGGGAAGCAGCGCGGTGCGCAGCTCGCTGTTGGTCCGGGACCCGACCCAGAGCTCGACCGTCGCCCAGTAGAAGTCGCTGTCGAAGGTGGACCAGAGGAACTCCACCGCCTCGTCGATCGTCGGGGAGCTGTCCAGCAGCTCGGCCGCGCGGGTCTTCAGGTAGGCCAGGTGGTTGGCGGCGAGGTGCTGCACAGCAGCGCTCAGCAGGTCGTCCTTCAGCGGGTAGTGGTGCAGGAGCGACCCCCGCGAGACGCCCGCACGCCGCTGGATCTCCAACGTGGTCGTTCCGGTGTAGCCGAGCTCGACGAGACAGGAGATCGCGGCATCGAGCAGCCGCGCGCGCGTCGCGTCGGCCCGCGCGATCGGCGTCGGGCGGTGGGCGCTGGCTCTGCTGGCACTGGACATGGGCGCGAGCGTACCCCGTCCGCACCCAGGCGGTCAGCGCCGACTAGTCAGATCATCCCGCCCCGGGAAGGCCATCAGGGAGCGAGAGATGGGCCTTGCAAGCGGCGGCGATCTCTGGCAGTCTGTGCTGACTAGTCAGACGATACTGCTGGTCCGCGCACTGCGAAGGAGCACCGATGAAGCTCGGGATGTGGTTCGCGAACGTGGGACCCTGGGCCTTCCCCGAGCACGCGCTCACGCTGCTCCGTGCGGCGGAAGCGTCGGGCTACGACTCGCTGTGGACCGGGGACCACCCGGTGATGGTCAAGGGCTACACCTCCCGCTACCCCTACAGCCCGAGCGGTCGGCTGATGCTGCCGGAGGAGACGCCGCTGATCGACTCCTTCGCGTTCCTCGCCTGGGCAGCCGCCCACAGCGACGCCCTGAAGCTGTGCACCGGCGTCCTGGTGCTCCCCCACCGCAACCCCGTCCTCGTCGCCAAGCAGGCCGCGTCGGTCGACGCGCTCTCCGGGGGCCGGATGGTCCTCGGGGTCGGCATCGGCTGGATGCGGGAGGAGTACGCCGCACTCGGAGCCTCCTGGAGCGACCGCGCGGAACGCCTCGAGGAGGGCATCGCGGTCATGCGTGCGCTCTGGACCCAGAGCTCCCCGGGCTTCGACGGCCGGTACCACGCCTTCGAGGGAGCCTGCTCGTACCCGCAACCTGCAGCCCCAGGGGGTGTCCCGGTCGTGGTCGGCGGGAGTTCGCTCGCCGCAGCGCGGCGGGCTGGCCGGCTCGGGGACGGCTACTTCGGACTCGCCGGCGGTGACGTGCCGCTGGAGCGCCTCCTCAAGGAGGTGCGGGCAGCCGCCGTGTCGGCCGACCGAGACCCTGACCAGATCGAGGTCAGCTGGGGCGTGGCCCCCGGGGATGACGGCTCGCTCCCGCTCTCGCGCGACGACGTCGAACGGTACGCGGAGCTCGGCGTCAGTCGCCTCATCGTGCCGCCGGTGAGCTTCGATCCCACACAGGTGGCCGCCGCGACCGAACAGTTCGTCGGTGACCACATCTCGTGAAGACCCGGCTCGACCTCGAGCCGTCGTCGGGACAGGAGGGCACGCCGTGAGCGAACCGCCGCGCATCCACTGCGGGTCCGTGACCCGCACCCACGACCAGGTCCGGGAACGGGCAGCACGGATCGCCACCGGCCTCGACGATCTCGGCGTGCAGCCCGGCGACCACGTCGCGATCGTCCTGCGCAACGACATCGCCTTCATCGAGGCCACCCTGGCGATCGGTTCGCTCGGGGCCGTCCCCGTCCCGATCAACTGGCACTGGTCCGGCGACGAGACCGCCCACCTGCTCGCCCACAGCGGGAGCGTCGCAGCTCTCGTCCACTCGGATCTCGTCCCGACGGTGCGGCGGGCACGAGACCTGCCGATCGTCGAGGTACCGGTCCCACCGGACGTGGTCGACGCCTACGAGCTGGAGCCCGACTCGACCGTGCCCACCGGTGAGCACCCGCGCCTGGACGACTGGGCCACCAGCTGTGAGGCGTGGTCCCGCCCTGCGGCACAGGCGGCGCTGAGCACCATCTACACCTCGGGGACCACCGGAGCTCCGAAAGGCATCCGCCGCGAGCCCGTCGATGCCGATCGCAACGCTCAGAACGCAGCCCTGGTCCGTGAGGTGCTGGGGCTGGCACCTGAGCACCACACCCTGGTGACGATGCCGCTGTACCACAGTGCCCCGAACGCGCACGCCATGTTCTGCCTCGCCCTCGGCATGGAGATCAGCGTGCTGCCGCGGTTCGACGCCGAGGGGATGCTCCGGCTGATCGACGAGCGCCGGATCGATCACCTCCAGGCCGTCCCGACCATGTTCGTCCGCCTGCTGCGTCTGCCGCCATCGATCCGTGCGACCTACGACCTGTCGTCCCTCGTCGCGGTCGTGCACGCGGCCGCACCGTGCGCCCCCGAGGTGAAACGCCGGATGATCGAGTGGCTCGGTCCCATCGTGCACGAGTACTACGGAGGTACCGAGAGCGGCGTCCTCACCGCCTGCACGAGCGACGAGTGGCTCGCGCATCCTGGGACCGTCGGGCGACCCGTGCGGGACGCCGTGATCCGGATCGTCGACGACCGCGGCACGCAGCTGCCAGCGGGCGAGGTCGGGCTCGTCTCGTGCAAGCCCGTCTCGAGCTGGCCGGGCTTCACCTACGTCGGCGACGCCCCGGGGAGCTCGCCGGGCGATGACGATGGCTACCTGACGATCGGCGACATCGGGCACGTCGACGAGGACGGCTACCTCTACCTCAACGACCGGGTCAACGACATGGTGATATCCGGCGGGGTGAACATCTACCCAGCCGAGGTGGAGAACTGTCTCTACGGTCTGGACGGGGTCAAGGACGTCGCCGTGTTCGGCGTGCCCGACGAGGAGTACGGGGAGGTGCTGGCCGCCCACGTCGAGGTCGCGGCCGAGGCAGCGCTGACCGAGGAGGACGTACGCGCCCACGTGGCTGGTCACCTCGCGGCGTACAAGGTCCCGAGGGTCGTCGTCTTCGATGACGCGTTGCCGCGTGAGGAATCGGGCAAGCTCTTCAAGCGTCGGCTCCGTGAGCAGTACCGGACCCCCGTGTGAGCGCTGGCGCGGGCAGCATCTCGTGAGCGCGACGGACGCTGAAGCTCCACCGCCGAGCGCCGATCGTTCGCACGTCGAGGCGATCGCTCAGCGCCTGGTGGCGCGCGTCGACCCTCGGCGGGTGGCGGTCCCCCGCTTCTTGAACGCGGTGTACGAGGCGGGCCTGGCCTGGGTCCACCACCCTGCGGAGCTCGGTGGACTCGGACTACCTCGAAACCTCCAGGTCGTGGCCGACCGCGTGCTGCGAGAAGCCGGCGGAGCGGACCCGTTCGAGCTCAACCCCATCGGCTACGGCATGGCGGCCCCGACGCTGGTCGCGCACGCCCCCGCACCGCTCAGCCAGGCACTGCTGCGGCCGCTCTTCACCGGCGAGCACATCTGGTGCCAGCTGTTCAGCGAGCCCGGGGCCGGCTCCGATCTGGCCGGGTTGGCCACGATGGCACGTCGCGACGGAGGGGACTGGGTCGTCGACGGCGAGAAGCTGTGGACCAGCCTGGCACACCTCGCGAGCTACGCGCTGTTGCTCGCCCGCACCGATCCGGACCGACCGAAGCACCAGGGCCTGACCTGCTTCGTGCTCGACATGACCAGTCCCGGTGTGGAGGTCCGGCCGCTCCGACAGATGACCGGACAGACCGAGTTCAACCAGGTCGTCCTCCACGGCGTACGGGTCCCCGATGGTCATCGCGTCGGAGCCACCGGTGATGGCTGGCGGGTCGCGATGACCACGCTCATGAACGAGCGTTCGGCGATCGGTGACGGGGCCGGGTCACGTGGCAACCGGGCCATCGACGATGCCGTGGAACTGTGGGCACGGTTCCCCCACCGTCGTACCCCCGCACTCCGCGATCGGCTCGCCGCGCTCTGGACCCGAGCAGAAGCCCAGCGGTTCACCAGCGAGCGCATGGCCCGCAGCGCGACGTCGGACCACCCCGGCCCGGAAGGTTCCATCGGGAAGTTGGTCACCGCGGAACTCAACCAGGCGATCTACCTGTTCTGCACCGAGCTCCTGGGCTGCGACGGCGTGCTCTACGACGCCTACCAGGCGCGCGACAGCGACGACAGCTCCGTGCAACAGCGCTTCCTTCGAGCCCAGGCCAACACCATCGAGGGAGGGACCTCCGACATCCTGCGCAACATCGTCGGCGAACGGCTCCTCGGCCTCCCGGGTGAGCCTCGGATCGACACCCACCGACCTTGGCGTGAGATCCCTCGTGGGTGACCCGGGAGACGATGACCTCGACCGCACGTCAGAACGGCAGGTGCTGCGCCGCGTGCTGCGGGCCTTCCTCGACCTCGCCGCCGATGAGGAGGCCGTGCGTCGTCAGATGGAGTCGGAGCTCGGGCACGACGCAGACACGTGGGCCCGCCTGGGTACCGAACTCGGCGTCCTCGGGCTCGGTGTGCCCGAGTCGATGGGGGGCGCTGGCGGCACGCTCGTGGATCAGGCGATCGCCGCCGAGGAGTTCGGGCGCGTGCTGCTGCCGGGCCCGGTGACAGGGACCCTCCACCTCGCCATCCCCGCCCTGCTCGCCCTGCCGGATCGCGAGGCAGCCGCCCGATGGCTCGGCCCGCTGATCCACGGGGAGAGGACCGCCGCGCTCGCCGTCTCCGAGCCGGGCCCGCGGTTCACCCCCGGACACGTCGAGGTGCACGCCCAGGGCGACAGGCTGACCGGCCAGGTCCGTCACGTCGTCGACGGCGCAGCAGCCGAGCTGTTGCTCGTCGCCGCCTCGACCGAACGAGGTCTCGGTCTCTTCGCCGTCGAGGAGGCCGAGCGGACCCCGCAGTCCACCATGGACCTGACCCGGCGACGGGCACACCTGCGGTTCGACGGCACGCGAGGACACCTCCTGGCCGGCCCGAGTGACGCTCCGGCCGTGCTCGACCGCGCCTTCGCCGTCGGGAGCGTGCTGCAGGCGGCAGGACAGGCCGGCGGGGCACGCCACCTGCTCGACATCTGTCTCGCCTACGCGACGACCCGGATGCAGTTCGGGCGGCCGATCGGTTCGTTCCAGGCGGTCAAGCACCGGTGCGTGGACATGCATCTGCTCGTCGAACGAGCCCGGTCGACCGCCTACCACGCAGCCCAGGTGCTGGTGACCGCTCCGGCAGCCTCGGTCATCGACGCGAACATCGCCCAGGCGGTGTGCTCGGAGGCCTACCAGCAGGTCGCCTCGATGGCGATCCAGGTCCTCGGCGGCATCGGGTTCACCTGGGACCACCCCGCTCACCTCTACTTCAAACGCGCCGTCACCGATGCCGCCACGCTGGGCAGCGCGGCCGACCACCGTGCGGTGATCGCAGCCTCGGTCCTCGACACCGCCGAGCCCACGTGGCAGCTGGCGGTGTCGGGCCACGCCGGGAACCCACCCAGGCCTCGGAGCCATGATCGGCGCCCTCGGTCTGCCGACGCTCTACCTGACGGAGGGCGGTTACGCGGGGGACCGACCCCGTGAAGTGCTGCACGGGCGCGAGGCGGCGCTCGCCCCGCACCCTCACGACGGCCTGAGCACGGGACGTCCGGGCACCTCGACCTCACCGAGACCGAAGGGTTCGCGGCTGTTCTCAGCGGCACAACACACCGGGACGTCCCGGATCTGCTCAGGTTCGTGGTGAGCGCGGCGAAGAGGCTGGTGACTGCGAGCCGGCGCCAAGACAACGAGAACCCTGATTCCGAATGGAAGGTCCTCGTGGATTCACGGAACGTCTCCATCGAACCGCGCAGGGTCGTACGTCCGGCAACCGACCGGCTGCGCCGCAGTGAGGGGCGCCCGCTCGGCCCGGACGTCACCGGACGTGCGGCTGGGGTACGCACGCGGATCCTCCCGGCGCGTACCCCAGCGGGCTGCCTCAGTCGCCCGGACCGCCGTTGCTGATGCTGATCGTGCACTGGTGGTCACCGAGTGGCAGGTGATCGAGCTCGAGCGCTTCGTCCGCGTCGGTCCCGGTCAGCTCCTCACCGAGCCCCTCGCCGCAGTCGATCGTGGCGTTGGTGAACCCGGTCTCGTTGAAGAACAGCACCTGGACCCGAGACAACGGTTCGTTCTCGAAGTGCAGCTCGACGTCGGTGTCGAGCGCCACCTTGAACGTCTGGCAGTCCGCGCCGGTCCAGTAGTCGCTGTCGTCCGGCGTACGGGTCTCGCACACCGTGTAGGTCTCGTCCACCTCGAGGATCTCCGCGTCGAAGTTGGTCTCACCGTCGGAACCCGTCGTGCTGGTCGCCACGACCGTTCCCTGGTCGTCGGCGCCGAGGTAGAGCGTGTACTCGAAGCCGGCCAGCGGGGTGGTCGAGCGCACGAGATCGCCCTCGTTATTCAGGGTCAGCTTCCACTTGGTGACGGTCAGGTCGACCGGTGCGGGCTTGTTGTCGATCGTCTTGTCCGGCCCGTCGGCGCCGCCGATCAGACCGTCTCCGTCGACACGCTGAGCACACGTCTCGGTGCTCGACGTGGAGACCGGCACGTCGTCGTTGGATAGGAACCCGGTCGGGGATTCCTCGACGAGCCAGTAGTCGCCGGGGATCAGGTCGTCGATGCAGTAGAAGTGGCGGCCGTCGGCCTCGGTGTAATCGAGGTCGTCGACCTTGTCGCCCGGCTCGCCCGCGTCGTCCTCGTGGAGCGCGAACTTCGCCAGGTTG